>NZ_OY776222.1:1200000-1572029 GCF_963675395.1 uncultured Vibrio sp.
CTCGTAGACTACCGCTATTGTTACCGTATTTAAACTTCAAGTCATTCGCAAAGAATTGAAGTTCGCCGGTTTTAGTAACTCGATAAACCCCATTTTGTCCAACCGCCCTTGCGCTATCATCATCACTATCAACCACAGCGCACAGTGTAAACCAGTCGGCACTCGGTACTCTGCGTAACCCTTTCATCGCTCGAATAGGAAGCTCCGCTAACCCAAGTTGTACCTGATTTAAGTTCCAGCCATCTCCATCACAACTAATGTCTTTACCGTCGTGCCATACATCCCCGTCTCTTACCTGTATTTCGTATTCCTCTCCTTGTTTAACGACTATGCCGGTAAAGTTATAGAATCGGTCAGCATCAATCATTCTCTCGACTGATTGAGCAACGTTCAATTCTTCCCAATTTACAGCTGCATAATGAATATGCTGAGTGTAGCTTGGGCAGTCCACTGGAGGGTTAATGAAGTCGTACCAAAGGTAGTGGCGCTTATTCATTAAAGACTTAGGCCGGTAATCATCATCCCGATGTAAGCGTTCGGCAACGGCATAATGAATGACAGGCAACAAATCCTCATTGATTTTGTCTTCCTCAATGACACAGCAACGTCGATCATCTAACGTAACCCAATCAACAATGGGCCACCTATCCTGCTGATGGTTTTTGCCCAATGAATTTGGATTTCGCTGTAAATCATCAAGGCCGATCATCCCTTTTAATCTCTTTGGACAAGCCCTGTCGATATCGGCTTGGCTCGGAAATTTAAACTGAATTGCAGGGAGAGAATGATATCTGGTCATATACTCAAGCCATTTCATCGCGTGACTTAGCGTAATGTCCGACAGACCATCGCGGTAATAGCCGCCACCAACGTCCGAATGCGCACCAGCAAACCAAATTTCATGGATCCTGTTCGGATCGTGGTTCATTAAAGTTGGCTGAAATGCCCGACGTTTATCATCCAGACTAACCATATGGATCGCTTGTTTGACAATGTGTGATAAGGTGCATCCATATTCAAATACAACATCATAGTCAGGTCTGCTTGCGGTACTCAAGTTGGGTAACCCAATGCTTGCGACCGTATCAAACACGCAGAGAAAAACGAATGGCTTGGTGTTATCGGTCACGCTAGGATGCTCTTTCGCTATCAGACCAACGAAACGGCGTGCCAATGCCGCCCCGCGAGAAAACCCAGTGGCTAGCACAATATCACCTTGTTTATAGTGTTTATTAAAATCGGCTTTGGCTTTGTTCAGTATCGAAGCCACATCGCAGCTCTCCAACGCTAACCCTTGATTTATTGCGCGTTTTACCCAGCTACCATTTGTCCCAACACCCTGATAATAAAAGCAATGTTCGACGGTGTTTTGATCACATTGTCCATATTGCTCTCCGCTCAGGAAAAGATTACCTCCCATCATCAAATGAAGCTTGAGAACATTACTGATGTTGTCATCTTCTTGTTTCGCTTTATATTTTACCTCTTGCTTCGCATCTTCCGGTTCATTGCCTGTTCCGTCGAAATTAAAAATGAGAAACGATCCCATAAGCCTTCTCCTTACTTTTTATAGGGGAACCGGCTTAACTATAGATCTATTGTCAGCGCCGATGTCAAAATGACCCACTAACGCCGATTTAAAATTGACCCACCTGAGGCAAACTATCCGTTCGTAAATGGACAAAGCGGCGGATTATGATCAATCAGGAGCAACTAGTGGAAATACATGTTTTACATCAGCAAGGGTGCAGCATCCGCCGTATCGCCAAGGATTTGGGTATCTCAAGGAATACCGTTCGTAACTATCTCCGTGATAGAAGCAAAGCCCCCGTGTACCCCGAGCGTCAATCGCGACCAACTAAACTTCAGCCATACCATGACTACTTGCGTACTCGCATTGACGCAGCAAAACCGTATTGGATACCAGCAACAGTCCTACTTCGTGAATTAAAAGCGCTTGGCTATAAGGGCGGTATAACGATGCTCAAGGAGCACATCAAACAATACAAACCTAGCACGCCTATCGACCCCGTGGTTCGATTCGAGACTAAACCTGGCGAACAGATGCAAGTCGATTTCACCACCATCACGCATTACGGCGTGCGTGTTAAAGCCTTCGTCGCAACGCTTGGTTATAGCAGAGCGACGTTCGTTCGCTTTTGTGAGCGAGAGCGTCAAGAAGACTGGGTTGAAGGTCTTGAAGAAGCGTTTGAATACTTCGGCGGCGTCCCTAAAGAAGTTCTGTTCGATAATGCGAAAGCCATCATGATAGAGCGTGATGCTTATGGTGAAGGTGAACACCGCTGGAATCCAGCACTGCTCACCGCCGCCAAGAAATACAACTTCAAACCAAGAGCGTGCCGTCCTTATCGCGCAAAGACCAAAGGGAAAGTGGAGCGATTTAACTCTTACTTGAAAAGCAGCTTTGTCACTCCGCTTGCTGCGACACTCAAACAACACGGACTTAAGGTCACCGTCGATGTTCTTAATGGACATATCGGCGCATGGTTAGAAACCGTCGCTCACCAACGAACCCACGGCACGACGGGTACAAAGCCTCAAACTCTCTTAGATGAAGAGCGCTTTATACTTCAGCCACTCCCATCGCCAACGCGCCCAGTCACAACGCTAACAATGAGTGATAATGTGGTGCCGCTGGAGAGCTTCCAGCACCCACTATCAACGTATGATGCACTGTTGGAGGTGCGACCATGAACCTTCAAATGAATCGTATCGAAGCTGCCTGTGCAACACTGAAGTTACAAGCTATAGGTCAGGAATGGCCAAGACTAGCAGAAGTCGCCAACAGTCGAGAGTTGAGTCTAGCCGACTACTTAGAGTCACTTCTAAACACTGAGCTTGAAGCGAGAGCTGAACGCACGCGAGCAACGCTAACTAAGTTCGCCAGCTTCCCTATGGAAAAAACGTTCGACGACTATGACTTCAAGTTCGCAACAGGCGCCCCAAGGAAGCAGCTCAAGGAGCTAACAGGGTTAGCGTTCATCGAGCGAAAGGAAAACGTAGTACTACTTGGTCCAAGTGGTGTCGGCAAGAGCCATCTTGCAGTGAGCCTTGGTCAAATAGCAGTACAAAAGGGCTTAAAGACACGGTTCATCACAGCAGCGGACTTAATGCTTCAACTGTCTACAGCGAAAGCTCAGGGCAAACTTGAAAGCTACTTGAGACGAAGCGTGCTTGCGCCAAAGCTCCTTATCGTGGATGAAATAGGCTATCTACCGTTCGGCAGAGAAGAAGCTAACTTGTTCTTCAACGTCATCGCTAAACGATATGAGCAAGGCAGCATTATCGTAACCAGTAACTTGCCGTTCTCTCAATGGTCAAATGCGTTCGCCGACGATACGACACTGACGGCGGCATTACTGGATAGGCTTCTTCATCACTCGCACATCGTACAAATCAGTGGAGAAAGCTACCGATTACGGGGAAAGAAGGCGGCTGGAACCATACCAACGGTTCTAGAAAATCTATCTGAAAGTAGAAGTTAATTACGTGGGTGGGTCAGTTTTACTTCGGCGATAACGCCGATAAGTGGGTCAATTTTAAACTGGCGTTGACACTATTAATAAGCTTATCTTGCGACGAGGAATTCAATCACTCAAAAATCACCTGAATGGGTGATAAGGAAACAATAGCAGAGTATGAATATTGGGTTGTTCAGCTTTGATTAAGCCGAGATCGAGGTAATTTAATATCTATCCGTATCGCATGCGACATTCTGCTTGCTGTTATCACATTTTCCATTCATCATGGTTTTACAAACTAACTTTGTGCGATACAGATAACATTCTGATTGAAATTATCTTTATGCTAATTTATGCCACTCTGCTCTAAGTCTTAGCACTCCAGAACGCATACAATCGTTACTTGTTTGTTAACGCACAAAGTTGAAAAACATATAATGCAAACACGCATATTGAACAATGCAGAGCTATCTGCTTGATAATTTGAATAAGAAAGGAGTCATAATGGCGGCTTTTGGTACTGAGTTTATGCCTAGGATGGCATTAGCAACATTTGAAAATAATCAATGGTCTGACACACAGATCGTTACATCAGACAGTATTTCACTTCATCCCGGCGCTCACGTATTGCATTACTCAAGCACTTGCTTTGAAGGTCTGAAAGCATTCCGTCACGAAGATGGCAGCGTACACGTTTTTCGAATGGATCAAAACGTCGAGCGTTTTGCTCAAAGTAGTCAGCTACTCTCTCTACCTGAGATTGATAAAGAACAAGTATCAAAAATGATTGTTGATATTGTGTCTGAATTCTCATCTGAAGTACCTTTGCCTCCAGGCTCAATGTACATTCGTCCAACTCACATTGGTACAGAGGCAGCCGTTGGTAAAGCAGCAGCACCATCAATCTCATCAATGCTATATATCCTACTTTCTCCAGTAGGTGACTACTTCTCTGGCGGTGCTCACGCCTTGCGTCTACTTCTAGACGAAACCGGCCAACGTTGCGCGCCACACATGGGTATGATCAAAAGTGGTGGTAACTATGCCAGCGCGTTAGCGCCAACGTTAGAAGCGAAATCAAAGTACCAGGCAGACCAAGTATTATTCTGTCCAAATGGCTACATTACAGAAACAGGTGCTGCAAACTTCCTGTTGGTTGATGGTAACGAGATCATTACTAAAGCCCTAGATTCAAGCTTCTTACATGGTGTAACGCGCTCTAGTATCCTAACGATAGCTAAAGATCTAGGTATGACCGTTACAGAACGCGAAGTCTCTGTGGAAGAGCTACTTGAGCGCGCCGCTAAACCGGGCGTTGAAGCAATGCTTTCAGGTACTGCAGCGGTACTAACTTCTGTCGGTACGCTTATCCACAACGGTCAAGATTTTAAAGTTGGTACTGGCGAAGCTGGCCCAGCGGCGAAAAAATTGCGCCAAGCACTGAACGATATCCAATGGGGTAAAGCGCCAGACACTCATAACTGGTTGACTAAGATTGCCTGATGGTAGATTTGCTGTAAGCCAATAACGCAATAATGAAGATGCGCTATGAAAATAGCGCATCTTTGTATCAGCTTAATCTATTAGGAAAAACGTTATTCGTTACGCTTGTTGAACATGACTCTCCCACATCGAAAATGCTCGTTCATAAGCTTTTTCTCGGTCTTGCATTTCAGCAAATAGTACGACCGCCATTGTTGCAATCACCGTATTTGCCATTTGTATTAAATCTTGCTCTGATGTCTCAAACAGGCAAAAAGATGGCAGAGGCACTTCAGAAATCATTTGCTCAGTCCAGTAGTGCGAAGTAACGCCACTGGTTTGGCTCAACCAAACGGTTTGGCTGACTTTAGGGTTATATTCCGATTCACCAGATTGACCTTTGAACGACACAACTGCATGACGCATCTGTCCAATTTCATGCTCGACTTCTGCATGAAGCTGCTGAAACCCAGGATGAAAACTGCCACGAATTCCAATTGTCGCTTGCCCAGGATTTAATGCCCGAACCACCGTATTGATCGGCGTTCTCAATCCGTAGCGATTTTTCCAACCAATCATGTTTTCAGCCTTTGGTGCAAAAGCGTTTAAAGGAAGATAGACAATATTTTCTTTCTCAAGTACACGTTTAGCCTCTTGCGCTGATTGGGCTTTTTGAATATTCAGCTGACTCAGATAGTCTTCTGCATGCCTGCGTCCAGACTGGAGATCATGATAGCCATGCAGCAAAACTTTATAGCCGTTATCTGCAAGTATTTTTGCCGCGAGAAGGTGCCAAGGTTGTCCCGCTGATTGACGTTTCCCTGCGTAGCAAGGCCAATCAATATCCGCGCCTATTGCAGGCATGCGAGATTGAAACGCTTTCACAAAGCCCGCAATTTCTTGCTGAGTTTCGTTCTGCACCCGAATGAGCATCAACAGCATTGCCATCTGGTCATCATCAAACTCATCGTTTAAGTATTCATCCATCACTCGGTAAGCCTGCTCAAAATTAAGCGGTTTTCTACCTCGCTCTCCGCGTCCTACCGTTCGGATACATTCCAAAATACTACTCATATTCCCTCGTATTGTCGGATTTTAATGTGTTTAATCATGCTTAACCTAGTTTTACCACGTTTGCTATCACAATCAACGCAGAACCGTTTGCTTCAAGTTTAATAGCTAAATTGTTGAGCGATGTTATAAGCAAAAAAAAACCTCTCCCGAATCGAGAGAGGCTGCACAGCCTTAAACTTAAACGCTGTTAGTACATTTTAACAAAAGTAATACCCTATCCCGCTACTCCGCCTGCTAAGGAGAGCGGCACATCGAGTTAACGATGAACATATATTATATAGCAATAGAAGTGCCAACTTTAAAAATATCTAAATAACAATAAGTTAAGAGACGGTTAATTGATATCCCCATTGACTTCGCACTGATAGAGTGCAAATGGCCCTCATTATCGTGCAGAATTACTTATACGCTCATAGCCCCGTCGTCTTATCGTGCTTTAGACGGATGTGCTGTTGTAGATTAGCCGTCACACTCACCCTCTAAATGAAGGCATTACCACAGATCATTCCTTGATGTTCAAAATTAAACCACAAAATCAAATCCCAAAAAAACAATACAAAAAGGAATATTAATCCATATATATAATATTTAACTTATATATATAACTGCTTTTTAAAAATATTCATGGTTTGATAATTTACGATATTGCCGTTTTTACAGTATGATTCACCACTTCCCTAACGTGATCAAAATCACTAATAAATATATCATCTGCCACATTATTATTTATACAAAGGCAATTTTTCAGTGAAAGAGTCTCAAAAAAGCTTAACTTATAGTGAGTTAAACACTGCAACATGGTCAAAACATGATACACATTGGGTACTTAGCCTCTTTGGCACAGCTGTAGGCGCGGGTATTTTATTTCTACCGATCAACTTAGGTATTGGCGGCTTTTGGCCACTCGTCAGTATGGCGCTGGTTGCCTTTCCAATGACTTTTCTCGCACACCGAGGATTGGCTCGCTTTGTTTTATCTTCAAAAATTAAGAATGCCGACTTTACGGATGTGGTAGAAGAGCATTTTGGCGCAAAAGCGGGACGTGCGATTTCATTACTGTATTTTCTGTCTATTTTTCCAATTCTACTGATCTATGGCGTAGGCATTACCAATACCGTTGATAGTTTTATGGTGAATCAGGCTGGCATGGAGCCCATTCCCCGTCCTCTTCTTTCTGGTGTTCTCGTTTTTGGCTTGATTGCGATTATGATGGCTGGAGAGAAAGTAATGTTGCGTGCATTTGCGGTTATGGTTTACCCGTTAGTCGCTATCCTTGCTTTCCTATCATTCTATTTGATGCCCAACTGGACGATGCCAGAGCTAAACGCGCCAGAAATGGGGTCGTTTGCAAACACGATGTGGTTAGCCGTACCTGTGGTCATTTTCTCTTTTAGCCACGCAGCAGCGATATCAAGCTTCGCCAACGTGCAACGACGTCATTACGGTGAAAATGCGGATTTCAAAACCGAAGCAATTTTGCGTCGCACCAGTGTCATGCTGATCGCATTCGTACTACTGTTTGTCTTTTCGTGCGTGTTAGCGCTCTCACCAGAGCAACTGGCTGAGGCCAAAGCACAAAACGTATCGGTGCTCTCCTATTTAGCAAACGCAACTGACAACCCATTTATAGCGACACTGGGGCCTTTGGTTGCTTTCGTTGCAATCACCTCTTCTTTCCTCGGTCACTTTTTAGGTGCTCGAGAAAGCCTGAATGGACT
The DNA here is from genome assembly GCF_963675395.1 of uncultured Vibrio sp. Taxonomy (NCBI): domain Bacteria; kingdom Pseudomonadati; phylum Pseudomonadota; class Gammaproteobacteria; order Vibrionales; family Vibrionaceae; genus Vibrio; species uncultured Vibrio sp. The sequence continues at coordinate 1,207,757 of NZ_OY776222.1, forward strand.
ACTTACGAAAAATGCAAACCTAGCTCACCGCCGTGCGGATAAAGTGAGTGTTGTTATGCTGTTTATCTCTATCTGGATAGCAGCCATTATGAACCCGAGCATCTTAGGTATGATGGAGGCGTTTTCAGGTCCAGTGATCGCAATGATCCTGTTCATCATGCCGATGATCGCAGTATATAAGATTGAGTCTTTGAGCAAGTATCGTGGCAAGCTATCCACTTACTTTGTTTTAATGACGGGCGTTATTGCGGTGAGTGCGTTACTTTTCAGCTAACAAGGTTTACTTGACTTGAGGTTCAGGGGAATACCTTATTAAAGGTTAAGGTAATTCCCTGAAGTTTGCAGCATTTTCTATGTAGAAACTGGTTGTTCTACAACTCTATTAGATAAGAGTGAAAATTCCCGCCATCATGATTATTGAGGCGATGCAAGTACGGCCAATAATGCCGAAGTGTGAAGGTTGAATCATTTCATTGTGCATAGGCAATCTCCTGTTTGCTGTATTAAGCCTTTTATCAACGGCTTAATAACACTATGTCTAAGTTAAAGTTTTTTTACAACCCATATATAGATTAAGTTTTTATTACAGCAAGTTGTCACCTTCGATAATGATATTGTTTTTGTGACAAACATCACTAAACATTCACTTATCAATCTTAACTTAGAAATTGAACAGGATGATTTTTCATATTGGGTTTCAATGGGTTAGCTCAAAATTACTAATAAGTAACCACTCCCTAGACAAACTCACCTTTCGAAAAGAATCACTTCTGTTCTCAAGTCCGCTGGTTCCGTCTCTGTTAAGTTATTCAAATACCGTTCGATTCCAAGCGGTTTACTCTTCACCTTAATCCCACTATGACGGGTTAAATTCATTGCCATTGCCCAGGCATTACCCAATAGTTGATATTCTCCTCGATGTTCCACCACAAATGTCTCACACTCAGGTATTGTCCCGGTAACAAACCCTTCTGGCACAGTAATTGGGTTATCGACAGGCACACAGGTGATAAATTCAAACTCACCCTGTTTTATATCCATTGAGAGGTAGTAACAAAACATCGCACCATTCACTGGTATCTTTTCTGCTGCTATCATTTCTTTCAATCGGTGTATTTGCTCGCTTATTATGGTTCCCAACTCGGGGATCGTTCCAGTCCCCGGTATACCAACATAATGAATGGTTGGCTGTTTCCGATTGGCTATCTCGACGAGTTCTGACCGTATTTGTCCGATTTCTAATTGGCTTTTGAGCATTTTTAAGCCACGATCGAAATCCTTCTCAAGCATCGATTTAAATACACTTTTGAGAAAAAATCGGTTCCACGGAGTAGACGAATGTAACTGCCACTCCACCAAGCAACCGTTTTGTGACGGCGTCACTATAAGTGTTACTTTACCGTGACTTTGCATCGGCCGGAAAAAATGCAACTCCATATCCAAACGGTGATCCTGGGTGCTCTCTAGCACAATCGAGCCAGAACCAATGCGCTGACCATTCCACTCATAAGCTGCCCCTACATGTCCTTGCTCACCACGGTAATTAAGTTCGCAGCTCGGCTCGAGAATGACCCACGGTGACCATTCAGTCCAGTTGTTAAAATCCTTGAGGTAGTCAATAATTTCTTTTTGAGACTTTTCGATTTCAATACTTCTGCTGACCAAATATGAAAGCATAGCCACTCCTTGAGTTTTTATTTCGCTCTATTCAGTCTACTCCAAATTGACGTTTTTTCTTGTTTCACTGTATGTTAGAAGCAAAGGGGTGGTCGCTGTATACCTAAGAATGTATACAACCGCTGATAAAGTCCCGGATGATGGAATTGCTGGAAAAGCAGTGGATGCGGTAACACCAGAGAAAGAAAAAACAACAGTAAAGGACGTGACGAAAAAGCTCACCAAGGATTAGACCGCCTCGCGATAGACAGCAAAAGAGCGCCAGTTGACGCTCTTTTGTTTTATGAGTTCAGCTTGCGAGTTAGGCCGCTTCTTTTTCACCAATCCAGTGGTAATGGTGATTCGCTTTCTTACCAACAAGCCCCTGCTGTGCCAATGTGTCAAATACCTTGTCCACCTCTTCAGCTGATAGCTGAAACTGCTTTGCTACCGCCTTTTTAGTGCAGGTAATCTGACGCGTACTCAGTGCATCACTGACTTGCTCGAACAGCGTTTTTTTCTCTTCAGGCTCTTTAGTTTCTGTTGGATCTAGTTCTGCTGACTCTTTCACCACGGCTTGTTGCTCTTCTTGAATATGAGGAAGATAACCCGCGGGCTGAGGTTCAATGTCACGAATCGTTTCAAACAAAACGCCACGATGACGACGATAAAAATAGCGAAAACGTTGCTCCTCACCAATCAATCCAACAAAGAATGCCGCAAAGAAGTCGAGCAAAATAGATAAGAACACAACCAGCCCAAGCTGCGCGTGCTGAGAGCTCGTGCCAAACGCTTTCGCTAAGCTGTCGATCAACCCGATGACGGAACCTTGAGTCACAGGCGGTAAGCTGTCTCGCTCCATCGCCAGCTTCTGCTGTTCTTCACGCAATGTTTTGTTTTGCTCCTGGATTCGCGTTACACCTGTAGCAATACGTTCCATCTCGATATATTTCTGAGCCGCGACATTATTTAGCTCGATCTGTTTGTCGATAGCCTCTATTTGACGATTAAACGCGTCTACTTTAGCTTGCTCTACCGAGATATGGCTTTGAGCGCTATTCGTGGCGCTATTTATCCCGCCAATACTGCCGCCGATAGAGATCGCAGCAAGCACGGAGTAAAACACCAACGCAGTAATCGCGCCAGAATAGTTCCTGTGGGCTCGGCGCTCGCCATACTCATACCACGCATAGAATTTACCGGCTTCGAATATGATAGCCAGACCACCAAACAAGGTCTGCATCATCGGGTTTTCGTCAATAGACAAAAACAGCAAAAGAGAAAAAATGGTCGATGCCAATATCGCGGCACTTGTGAATGCATAAACACTCACCATGGCAAACCGGCCTTTAGGGTATCGAAACTCGATCTGTTGTTCGTATTTCATTGGAGAAATTTCTTCAGATTGCGCGGCCAATAGTTAACTAAGACACGCTCAGGGATATAACAAAGGTGGGAGAGAATACCGCATCCTTTATTGAATTACTGTCATATTTGCGTTAATGGCAAACAAGTGCATAATAGATGCTCACTTTGCATTTATATCCTGCAAATCTAGCACGTAAATCCACCAATCATTTTGACAACCCAGTAGGTTGAATACTGGCTTTGGTAATCAATCATGTCCATCAACATGCTTACTACACTAGCAAGATACAAATAAAGCACAGTTAAATCACCTTTTATCAATCTTACCGTTACATTTTCAGGGTTATTTGTTAGTATCCTGCGCGAACGACATTAATTGAAAAACCGTATGGAAATGATTCAGACATCGCCGAAAACGCAACGCGTAGCCGCTATGGCGGTTATCTTAGCCGTTCTGTTTCAGCTGTATCTTGCTTCCACTGCGGTACTAAACCCAACTCAAGTCCACAACAAAAACTGGCTAAGCGAATTTCAGAACGAAAAAGTTCTGCTGTGTACTGCGGACGGCTTTAAATGGGTTAGCATCAACTCGCTTATTGCAGCTAACAGCGACTCTGCTTCTCCCTTCATCCACAACCTCAACTTGCATGAAGGTTTTCAATTTGAGTGCCCTCTTCTTCAAGCAGTACAGTTATTCGTTCTTTGCGCGATTGGGCTCTGTCTTGCCACTATTGATTGGTTACGACGTGTCAAACCACTGCTGAGCCCATATCGCTTGGCACAATGCGGAAGGCTGGTTTACAAGCACATCGCACCGAAGCAATCTCCACCATGTATTTTCCCTGCCTGAGCTTTTAACAAGCCTTCAGGTTTAAAAACAACAATACCCTAGCCAATGTTTGGTAAGGGGAAGACATTACCATCAAAAGGAAAATACAAATGCTTAAAAAAATTAAAACCCTTGCTATTACACTTGTCGCTTTAGTTGCGAGCCCACTCAGCCTTGCTCATGAATATGAAGCGGGCAAGATCCATATTGATCATCCATGGAGCCGTGAAGCGCCACCAAACGCACCTGTGATTGGCGGCTTCTTACAACTCAACAACCACGGTGATACTGAGGATTCATTGATTGCGGCAGAGACTCCTATCGCAGGACGCGTCGAACTTCACAATCACATTATGGAAGATGGTGTAATGAAGATGGTAAAGGTTAGTGAGATTAACGTACCAGCAAACGGTAGTGTGGCACTGGAACCAGGAAGTTTTCACCTGATGATTTTTAACCCGACTCAGACACTGAAGGAAGGCGATCGTTTCCCAGTCACGCTGACGTTTAAAAATGCAGGAAAAATCGACGTAGAAATAGCAGTCGAAAGTAAAGGTCATATGGAAAAGCATATGAGCCATTAATCACACGCAGTGCAATAGATACATTGAGCCCGACCAATAGGTCGGGCTTTTTTAATTCGTTTACCAACTACTTGAAGCACACGTCAGCCCATCGAGCCAAACCAGCAGTGACCGAACCAAAGTAATTACCACTCACAACCGGAATATTAGGCAGTACTGACTGCACCGCATCGCGTAAAATCGGTGAACGCGCAGAACCGCCAGTCATAAAGATCGCGTCTGGTTTCACACCTGCTTGGTCGACGGCTTCGGTCACTAATGCGGTCATCTTATTTTTTGGTGACTGAATGGCATCGATCATTTCTTCACGCTTCACGTCCACTTCAATAAGCTCAGATAACAAGTTAATGCCTGCACGGTACGAAGCCGCATCCGAGAGCGCCACTTTAGCCTCTTCGGCACGACGAACAATGTTGTAGCCTAAAGATTCATGGTACACCTCAAGTAGTCTCTTGAGCTTTTCGGGCTCCTGAGCTTGTTTATGGAGCAGCTTTAACGCACCGAGATTTTCACGTGAATAGAAGTCATTCTGCGCTTCCACGTTGTTAATCGCGATTGGATTCCAGAACTGGGTTGTTGGCATCACGATACCCGACTCCATTTTACTTTCCATGCCAAACGGGAACATCAGTTGCTTAAACGCAATCGCAATATCCAAATCATTACCGCCGACACGCTGACCACTGTGTGCAAGCAAACTCGCGCTTCTGTCCGCTTTGCCAGACCATGACGGCCCCATTTGAATCAGTGAACAGTCGGTTGTACCACCACCAATGTCGACCACCAAGATCGTCTTATCTTCGGTAAGTGTGGCTTCGTATTCTAAACCAGCAGCGACAGGCTCAAACTGAAACTCGACGTTTTTAAAACCCGCACGCTTGGCGGCCTTCAAAAGGATACCTTCCGCCTGAATATTGGCTTTTGCTCCGCCACGTCCGTGGAAGTTTATTGGACGACCGATAACAGCATCGGAAATGGATTCCTGTGCATCATTTTCAGCTTGTGCTTTGATGTTATCCATCATGGCGCAAACCAAGTCTTCAAAGAAAGCAAGTTGAACGTCACGCAGACCGGATGCACCCAAGAATGACTTTGGCGACTTAACGTAGTAAATGTCGCGAGGATCTTCTAAATAACGATTCAGAGCCGCTTGGCCAAAATCGACATCTTCCGGTTCCAGCTCAATGCTCTCTTCACGATTTAAGTTGATTGCGCGGCGGAGTACTTGTTCTCCAACCAGATCGAACGGTTTAATATCTCGATGTCGAAATAGATGCTCAGATACCGATTCACGAGTCGGAGCGGCAAGCGTGGAAGGGATGAAATAGTTACTCTCTTCAAGCTTGAGCAGTACTGGCTCGCCTGATTCCATTTTTGCCACTGAACAGTTTGCAGTGCCGTAGTCAAAGCCGATAAACATAGATCCTCCCACTGACTAAAAAAGGTCGGCAATGCTAACCCAACACAAAGTGAATTGCTACTGTACAGGGCGTTATTGTTTTTCTTCAGGTTCTTTTTTCGTGGGTGGCAGAGCGACAACGACAATGAGCGCTAAAAGTAAGAAAGCCGGTGTCAGCTTTAGTCCGTGCCAGATGGTATAACTATCGTGGAAAAGCCAAAAAATACCAATGGTAAGTAGATAAGCAAAGTAGCTACAGAACACCAAACTCACCGCGACAAAGCGAGCTCGATTAATGATTAAAACACGAACCAAGTATTGACTGAGAATACCTGCACAATGCATCGCAAGTTGCCAGTTAATCACAAACACGGCCAGCGCCACAAACCCAGCCACCAGCAAGGAGTCATAGGAAGTAATAGCAAAGTAGCTGCCAAATCGGCTGATGATGAAGGGATATTCGCCTGCATACACCGTTGACCACGAAAGCGCGTTGGCCGCTGCAACAAAATTAGCGAAATAAGCAATAGCATAAAAGGAGGTTTGGGAACTGAATGGCTGGAATACCTCGATTCGGTAACCCTGCCACTCTTCGTCGTTATCTGTTGGGCCAACCCAACTGCGCTTTCTGGCAGGCACGGGATCATCAAACGCTGGGCCATTACGAAATAGTAACCAAAAAACATACAGTGCGAGTGCGACTAGGAGTATTGTCAGCATACCCTCCCCCTTTCATATGTCGATTCCACTGCCCACGGTGCTGGGTTCGTAAACTACATTTCTGTTCTTAACTATTCACTAACAACCACTTTGCTGAATCATTATTGTTGTAACTTTTCTTCGAATACACCTAACTCTCGACCAAGCCAAATAGCATGCTCCGTGTAATCGAGCAGCTCTCGCTCACTCACCGGACGGATCAGTACAGAGAAATCACCGCGAATCACATCTAACCAAGCGATAAACTCCTCGCTCAGCGTTTCTAGATGTATCTCGAACATCGGCATTTTATGTGGGCCTTGTAATCGGCCAACCAAAGGACATACTCGCAATACATCTTGACGCTCTTGGCGAATGATCTCATTTAATGCTTGGGCTTTGTCTTGCTGTCGCAAAGGAAAATAAACGTGGGCGCGATACATAACTTCTCCAAAATTTACTCTATCCATCAGTTTAGATACAGTTCTCTAAGTAATCCTTTCACATACTCACGTAAGTGGTTGGAATAGAAACGACTTCAATGTGCCGCAACACTACCTTTATTCCATTCTGTTGGGAAGAGATTCTAATTCCCCAATCACCTAAACCGATAAGATTCAATAATAATGGCTCAGTTTGTTAAATTTTACAGCCTAATTTTGTTGCAAATAGTTCTTAATAATTAGTGATTAGATTCAATTTATAAAACAACCAACGCGAAAAACCAGCACATTACTCTGCCTAACAGGGGTGTAAGCAAAACTTTACTGTTGGATAAATGTTAAAATGAAGCATTATTTAACATTTTGTTTACACTTATGGTGTCTGGTTATGCCACGATTGGCTACCAAACCCAGTGATTAGATAATTGCTGAGATTGGTATGACAAGGGTTAGGCGTTCAATAGCAGTATTGGTAACGCTTTGTGTTTTACACAAACACAGCTTTGTTAAAGGAAACTATGACTGAAAGAACAATAACGGTCATTAACAAATGCAACCTGAGGTATAGCCTTTTTGCGCTGATATCAAAGTTTGAGTACCCATACAAACTTTGGTTTGATAATGAACAGCTGCAGTCCAAAAGACCCGCAGCGTCAAAAGGAGCTTGAGATGAACGTTCAGGCATTACCCATGCATCGGTTTATCGACCATCATGGGAACCTCGTCGGCCAACTACCCAACTGGGCTGACATCGAAACGTTAGTCGGGTTTTACCGCGACATGGTATTAACTCGTACTTATGATAATAAAGCCGTTGCATTGCAACGTACTGGGAAATTAGGAACCTACCCTTCGCATCTTGGCTCTGAAGCTATTGGGATCGCTGTCGGCCGTGCGCTTAAAGCCGACGATGTATTTGTACCTTACTATCGCGACATGCCTGCGATGTGGTGTCGTGGTATTGGTATGGAAAAAAACCTGCAATATTGGGGCGGTGATGAACGCGGTAGCGATTTCTCACCAGAAGGTAGCCCAATCCCCAGCCGGGACCTGCCATTTTGTGTACCTATTGCAACACAATGCACTCACGCCGTTGGTGTCGCGTCTGCACTGAAAATACAGGGGAGCCATCATGCCGCCTTAGTCATGTGTGGGGATGGAGGTACATCCAAAGGCGATTTCCTCGAATCCATTAACTGTGCTGGGGCCTGGCATATCCCGCTAGTATTTGTGGTTAACAATAACCAATGGGCGATTTCTGTACCACGAAGTCTGCAATGTGCCGCTGAGTTTTTATCTGAAAAAGCAAAAGGGGCGGGTATTCCGGGAATTACGGTCGATGGCAATGACGTCATCGCCGTTTATGACGCCGCCATGACTGCGCTGGAAAGAGCGCGCAAAGGGAAAGGCGCCACGTTAATCGAAGCCGTTAGCTATCGTCTGAGTGATCATACTACCGCTGATGATGCCACCCGTTACCGTAATGAAGATGATGTTCAGACTGCATGGCAATTTGAGCCTGTCAGTCGACTCAAACGCTTCTTGATCAATCAAGGTACCTGGAGTGATGAACAAGACAAACAATGGCTCAATGAGTGCAAACAACAAGTTGAATTAGCCGTGAAGCGTTATCTGAATATGCCTAATCAAGCGCCTGAGTCCGGGTTTGATTATCTTTATGAGTCTCTTCCTCAAGAGCTTCACACACAAAGAGATGAGCTGATCAACAAAGCAATGCGTATGCAGGGAGGCAAACATGGCTGAACTCACGTTAGTTGAAGCAGTAAACCTCGCACTGCATCATGAAATGGAACAAGATCCAAACGTTGTCGTACTAGGTGAGGACGTGGGTGAAAATGGCGGTGTATTCCGAGCCACAGTCGACCTTAAACACAAGTTCGGCTTGAAGCGAGTCATTGACACACCATTAGCCGAAGCCTTAATTGGTGGTGTTGCGGTCGGCATGGCCACGCAAGGGTTACGCCCAGTCGCCGAGTTCCAATTTCAAGGGTTTGTTTTCCCGGCAATGGAACATTTGATGTGTCATGCCGCGCGCATGCGAAACCGAACTCGCGGACGACTCACCTGCCCGGCCGTATTTCGCGCCCCATTTGGTGGTGGTATCCACGCACCAGAACACCATTCAGAAAGTGTAGAAGCCCTGTTTGCACACACGCCGGGGCTTAAAGTGGTTGTTCCTTCATCCCCACAACGCGCTTACGGGTTACTACTTGCGGCGATTCGCAGTAATGACCCAGTGATGTTCTTTGAACCAAAAAGAATTTATCGCACCGTCAAATCTGAAGTAGTCGATAACGGTGAAGCACTACCTCTCGATATGTGTTTCACATTGCGTAAAGGTCGTGACATCACTTTAGTCACTTGGGGAGCTTGTGTGGTTGAATCATTGCAAGCAGCACAAACATTGTCAAAACAAGGCATCGAAGTAGAAGTACTGGATTTAGCCAGCATCAAACCTATTGATACCGCGACCATCTTCCGTTCATTAGAAAAAACCGGACGCCTGCTCGTCGTTCACGAAGCGAGTAAAACGTGCGGTGTCGGTTCTGAGCTTTTAGCTCGTACCGCTGAGCACGCGATGTGTTTGTTAAAAGCACCACCGAAACGGGTGACGGGGATGGATACCATCATGCCTTACTATCGTAACGAAGACTATTTTATGGTTCAGGAAGAAGACATTGTTAACGCAGCGCGCGATCTCATGGAGGATTGGAAATGAAGACGTTTAACTTACCCGATCTCGGCGAGGGCCTCGCTGATTCAGAGATTGTAAAATGGCACGTTAATGTCGGTGACATGGTCGAATTGGATCAAGTGATCCTAACTGTCGAAACTGCCAAAGCAACGGTTGATGTGCCTGCACCATATTCCGGTAGAGTTGTCAGCCGCCATGGTGAAGAAGGCGATATCATTAACATTGGCGCGTTATTGCTAGAAATAGACGAAACAGGTGCAGAACAAAACGCATCTGCGGAGAAAAAGCACACAGCCGACGCCGCCACAGTTGTGGGTAGCGTATCTCATCAAGCTCACAATATTAACGTTGATGATTTTTGGGTTGGAGGCAGCCACAACACCTCGCAAGATAAGCTCATCACTGCGCTTCCTTCCGCCCGGTTGTTAGCTAAGAAACTTGGCGTAGACTTAAATTCCGTTTCTGGTAGCGGACCAAGTGGTCTGATAATCGACTCTGATATCTACGATGAGGCAGGTAAACAGCGCCCAGGAACCGAAGTGCTTAAAGGAGCACGTAGAACTATGGTTTCAGCCATGGCTGAGTCACACAAAAATGTGGCGGCAGTTACCATCACAGAAGAAGCACTACTGGAAAGCTGGAAACCAGATGAAGACATCAGTATTCGACTGGTTCAGGCTATCGTTCATGCTTGTCAGGAAGAGCCAGCCCTAAACGCGTGGTTCGACGAAGAAACCATGACACGTTGTGTGCATACAACCGTCAACCTTGGTGTCGCAGTAGACAGTCGCCATGGGCTTTATGTACCGGTACTACGCCATGCCGATGAATATGAGCCAAAAGACCTTCGTCGCTGGTTAGACCAAACCGTAGAAGGCATTCGTGAACGAAAGATCAATCGTGAGGATTTACAACACGCAACGATTACGCTCTCTAACTTTGGCGCGATAGGTGGCATATTTGCAACGCCAGTCGTTTCTCCGCCTCAAGTCGCGATTGTCGGCGCAGGCCGTATCATAGAGCGAGTCGTAATAAGAGACAGAAAAGCGGTCGCGGTTAAAGTGATGCCGTTATCCATCACGTTTGACCACCGTGCATGTACGGGTGGCGAAGCGGCAAGGTTTACCAAAGTACTGGCAGAGCACTTGCAGAGGCCAACTGGTAACTAACAACTATGAACGTTCAAAGGCTTCCTTGATGGAAGCCTTTTTGTTCTTAACTACCATTCAACTCACGTTTACGTCAACTGAGCTATAGTTCTTTATATGACAGAGACATAGATCAACTTGCTCAAAAGGAAGTAGAGAAATGGAACGAGAAATTATGGAGTTTGATGTAGTGATCGTCGGTGCGGGACCGGCGGGCTTAGGTACAGCTTGCCGGTTAGCACAACTCAATCAGCAACGCCAGAACGAACCATTATCCATTTGCGTGGTGGAGAAAGGCTCCGAAGTCGGTGCACATATTCTCTCTGGAGCCGTATTTGAAACTCGCGCCCTAGATGAGCTTTTTCCTGAATGGCAAACCATGGGCGCTCCCCTATCCGCTTCTGTAACAAACGATTCTTTTCTCTATCTGACAACGTCACTTAACCATGTTGAGGTTCCCCACGCGCTTACACCAAACCCAATGCATACCGATGAAAGCAACTACATCATCAGCCTCGCGAATCTGTGCCGTTGGCTTGCTAAACAAGCAGAACAACTTGGGGTTGAGATTTTTCCGGGTTTTGCCGCAGCGAGCATTAACTATGACCAATACGGAGCGGTCACCGGGATCACCACTGGTGACATGGGTTTGGACAAATACGGGCAAAAAAAACCGAATTTCGAAGCGGGTATCGAGCTGAGAGCTAAATATACGGTATTTTCCGAAGGGTGCCGTGGCCACTTAGGTAAAGAGCTGATCCGTCGTTTCGACTTAGATGCCAGTAAACAACCACAACATTACGCATTAGGTATAAAAGAGATTTGGCAATTGCCAGATAACTCAACGGAGTTAACAGGGAACGTGATCCATTCGGCGGGGTGGCCATTGAGTGAAACTCAAACCACTGGGGGCGGCTTTCTGTACCATATGGACGACAATCAACTTGCGATCGGGCTAATCGTTGATCTTAATTACGACAATCCCTATTTAAGCCCGTTTGATGAGTTCCAACGCTTTAAACACCACCCTGCCATCAAGAAATACCTCCAAAGTGCACAGCGTATTGCCTATGGAGCCAGAGCCATCACCAAAGGCGGTTTTTCTTCACTGCCTAAACAGCAATTTCCCGGTGGCCTTTTGATCGGGTGCGATGCGGGCACCTTGAACGTAGCAAAAGTCAAAGGTAGTCACACCGCGATGAAATCTGGTTTGTTGGCTGCAGAAGCAATAAGCTTTGCCTTGCAACAATCTGCGTCTGAACCCGATTATCAAACGCTATTTGAAGCGTCTTGGTTATATGAAGAGCTGATAGAAACCCGTAACTTTGGCGCGAATATCCACAAGTTCGGTAGCCTGCTCGGAGGGGCACTTTCTACCTTCGAGCACAATGTATGGCGACCACTGTTTAAAAAACCATTACCCTGGAAAGTTATCGACAATTCTCATGATGACGAGCAAATCAAGCCAATCAGTGAATCTCATCCGATCGAATACCCTAAACCAGATGGTGAAATAAGTTTCGATAAGCCCTCTTCGGTGTTTTTGTCGGGTACGCAACATGAAGAAAATCAACCATGCCATCTAGTACTGGCATTTCCACATATACCAATCGATGTGAATCTTGCCCTATTCGGTGAACCAAGCCAACGCTACTGCCCTGCCGGGGTCTATGAAGTGATTGAAGTCGAAGGCAAACCAACGTTCCAGATTAATGCGTCCAACTGCGTTCACTGTAAAACCTGCGATATTAAAGATCCTTCGCAGAACATTACCTGGAAAACACCAGAAGGCGGTGGCGGACCGAATTATCAGAATATGTAACCTCATGTAATTAGTGGTCTACGCTTTAAACACGGAAAACGATTAACAGAGTATAACGAGCAGCACTCTTCTTCGATCAGGAAACTTCAGCATGTCTGACAATAATGACCGTACAGGTAGCGATTCTGAGGATATTGCTAAAGCTGTTTTAGAGATCGTTCGGGGCCTGATACATGAATTGGACCCCGAGGGCGACTCGTCGGTTTCTGTCCAATTAAAAAGTGACCTTGACCGAGATCTTTGTCTGGATAGCCTGACACGTGCTGAGCTGCTTACGCGTATAGAAAGCCGCTTTAACGTCTCCCTTCCAGAACACGCACTCGCTAACGTCGCCACACCAGAGGATATAATAAGTGAAGTACTAACGGCAGCACCATCGAGTAAAGTCAGCCTATTGAGTGAGTCTGGTAACGAGATCAAACTCGATTCGGTTAATCAGTTACCGACCGAGGTCAAAACATTACAAGCTCTGCTTGATTGGCATGTAGCACTTCATCCAGAACGGCCTCATCTTTATGTGTACCAGAGCGCTGATGAAGTTGTGGAAGTCAGCTACCGAAAACTAAAACAACAAGCACTCAAGATCTCGGCAGGGTTGATAGACGCCGGAATCGAAGCGGGTGATTGCGTAGCAATTATGCTGCCGACCTGTACCGACTACTTCTACAGTTTCTTTGGCATACTTTACGCCAGAGCTGTGCCAGTGCCCATTTACCCACCCGCGAGAATCGAACATGTTGAAGATCACTTAAATCGCCATGCCAGTATTCTTAACAACGCGCAAGCCAAACTATTAATCACGGTTAACGAAGCAAAGCCCGTCGCTCATTTACTTAAGCTGCAAGTGCCTTCTATCGATGCGATCGTCACGGCAGGTGATCTGGAGAAAGACACCCCCCTCCCCTATATAGGCTATGCAGAAGCGAATGATATTGCTTTTCTTCAATATACGTCTGGCAGTACTGGCGTGCCCAAAGGCGTCACCCTTACCCATTCGAACTTACTCGCGAACATCCGAGCAATGGGTAAAGTTATCGGAGCAAGGTCTGATGACGTATTTGTCAGCTGGCTGCCCGTTTATCACGATATGGGCCTTATTGGAGCATGGCTTGGTAGCCTATACCATGCTATCCCTTTAGTGATCATGTCACCGCTGCTCTTTTTAACCAAGCCTCAGCGCTGGCTGTGGGCGATTCATCGTCATCGGGGTACCCTGTCTCCCGCGCCTAATTTCGCTTACGAGCTTTGTGTTACCCGAGTAAAAGAAAGCGATCTTGATGGGCTCGACTTAAGCAGTTGGAGGCTTTCATGGAATGGTGCTGAACCCGTCAGCCCACAATCGATCCAGAATTTCTCGGCAAAATACGCCAAGTATGGATTTAAACCAGAAACCATGTCACCGGTGTATGGGTTGGCAGAGTCCTCAGTTGGGCTGACTTTTCCTGTCACCGTTCGGGAACCGCGTATTGAATACTTCCAAAGAGAGGCGTTAAGCCAGTTTGGTCGTGCGGTACTTGCCGAGAAGGACGATACCGATACCATCCCATTTATTGGATTAGGCTACCCTCTTCCCGATCATCAAATCCGCATCGTTGATGATCTGGGTAAAGAATTACCGGATGGAGAAGAGGGCGCCCTTGAGTTTCAGGGACCATCTGCCACCCAAGGCTACTATCGCAATCCTGAAAAAACCAAAGCACTTTACCATGATGATTGGCTGGTGACGGGCGATCGTGCGTTTACATTAGGTGGCGAGCTTTTTATTACCGGACGCACCAAAGACATCATTATCAAAGCCGGACGGAATATCTACCCTCATGAGCTGGAACAAGCCGTAGGCAGCATTGCTGGTATCCGCAAAGGTTGTGTGGCCGCGTTTGGTAGCCACGACGCTCATTCCGGTACGGAAAAACTGGTCGTGTTGGCGGAAAGTCGCGAAACCAGTAAAGACAAAATAAAGCAGTTAAGAAAGAAAATAAACAAACTCTCTCTTAAACTGCTTGGCAACCCCGTGGATGATGTCATTATCGGCCCACCTCACTCTATACCTAAAACATCCAGCGGAAAAATTCGCCGCAGCGCATGTAAAGAACTGCATGAGCGTGGGTCTTTTGCTAAGCAACATCGGGCTTTATGGCTGCAAACCATCAATCTAGCTGTCGCTGGCATCAGGCCACAGCTAATAAAATACATGCGCACGATCTTAGATGTTGGATACGCAGCTTACTCGTGGCTCGTACTGGGACTACTCGCCCCTTTGGTCTGGCTGCTTGTTGCCGTTTTACCCAACAAAGCCATGTGCTGGAAAATCACCGAGTTTGGCGCCAAAGCACTAATTCGACTCACGGGTACAAAGTGTACAATAGACGGAAAGGAAAACTTACCTGAAGCGAATGTCCCATGCATTTTGGTCGCGAATCATTGCAGTTATCTCGATGGGCTGGTGATTGTCGCCGCCTCAGGATTACCATGCCGGTTTGTGGCAAAGAGTGAGTTACTCAGTAATCCGTTTACCCGAATTTTCTTACGCAAACTCGGCACAGAGTTTGTAGAGCGTTTTGATGTAGAAAAAAGTGTCGTGGATGCTAAAAGGCTAGCTTTTGATGATCATGAGTGTCAGCCAATGGTTGTCTTTCCTGAAGGCACATTATATCGGATGGCGGGTCTTCATCCATTTCATATGGGTGCCTTTATTGTTGCCGCAAACTCACAGGTCCCCGTCATCCCGATTACCTTGCGTGGCACCCGCTCAAAACTCAGAGGTAATTCTCTTTTTCCGCGTAGAGGCGACATCAGTGTAACCATTAGTGAGCCACTCAACCCGAACGGCAGTGACTGGAATACAGCACTTGAACTGCGCGATAAAGCCCGCTCAGAGATCCTCAGCCACTGCGGTGAACCAGATATGTCTCGCAGTTAACCAAAGTAGACGGTAATGCCATTGCCTTTGAGGTAGTTATAAACTGGCGACGAGTACTTTTTTTAACAACATGGCCAGCTGATTCTTCTCATCACCTTCGAGCATATTCAACATGGTGTCCATATTCTCAACGTGCGCCTCTAGAGCTGCATCAAGAACTTGTTGTCCCTGCTCAGACAAGCGCACTTTACAACTGCGACGATCTTTTTCACTGGCAATACGCTCTATCAGTCCACGCTGAACCAGTTTTTCAATTCGGGTACTCATCGCGCCGGATGACAGCATCAAGGTTTGATACAGCTCCGTTGGTGTTAACGGTACTTGGCTACGTCTTAGCGTCGCTAAAATATCGAACTCAATGCTGCTCAATTGATGGTCTTCGAACACGGTCTCAAGCTGTTTTTGCCAACTCTGGTTTACTCGGCGCAAACGTCCTATGACACCCATTGCGGAACAGTCCAGATCTGGTCTGGCTTCGCCCCACTGACGAAGAATGTGGTCTACCGGATCTTGCATAACTCCCTTCCCTCAAAAATATCTTTTCAAAAAGATACTTGATAAAAAGTGAAATCTCCATTACTTTCTTAAAAGTATCTTTTGAAAAAGATACTCTACAAAGAGTCACTCCTTGCTACAGGAATACTATGATGAAACGAATTCAACTCCTTACTACACTCGCTCTGACCGCCATCGCCCCTATTGTGTGGGGCAGTACCTATATTGTTACGACCGAATTATTACCAGCAAACAGCCCTCTCATCGCCTCTATGTTGAGAGCGCTTCCGGCAGGCATTGTGTTGGTACTGTTTAGCCAGACTCTTCCTCAAGGCAAATGGTGGGCACGCATGGCAATACTCGGCTTTCTTAACATCGGCTTTTTCTTTTACTGCCTCTTCTTTGCGGCAACGTTTCTCCCCGGAGGGATGGCGGCGCTCGTGATGGCGATTCAACCCGTTCTAGTGATGGGGTTGAGTTATGTCCTGCTTAATAATGCGCTAAGCCTGAAGCAAGGTGTCGCCAGCATGCTCGGTATGAGCGGCATTGCTCTTTTGGTTCTCAACAATCAAGCCGAACTGAGCACCAATGGCATTCTGATCGGGCTGCTTGGTACCGTCAGCATGGCATCAGGTGTGGTCATGACTAAACGCTGGGGACGCCCAAAGGGTATGACGCTACTGAGCTTCACTGGCTGGCAGCTACTCTTCGGTGGGTTAATGCTGTTACCAGTGGCGTTATGGATGGAAGGCTTTCCAGCTCACCTTAGCCTGAAAAACTACTTTGGTTATGGCTACCTGACCATCGTAGGTGCCATGATCGCCTATTCGCTTTGGTTTCGTGGCATTGAAAAACTGCCCACCACAACGGTTTCATTTCTGGGCTTTCTAAGCAGTGTTTCTGCGGTGATACTCGGCTACGTTATTCTCGATCAATCCCTTACCTGGTTACAACTTTTTGGCGCAGCCGCGATTCTACTGTCCATATTGCTGGCAGCACCAAAAACCAATTCATCTCAACCAACTACTTTGACTGATACTAAAAAGGAATTCGCATGAAAGTGACTATTATCGCTGGGAGTCAACGCGCTCAATCACAAAGCTTCAATGTTGCAAAGTATCTCAACCATATTGCAACACCACATTTTGATCAGATCCAAATCCTTGATCTACATGAACTCAACCTTCCGTTATGGAATGAAGGCGTATGGAATGGCAGTGAAGAGTGGGCACCATGGTACGATATTGCGGCAACCCTCAAAGCGTCTGATGCCTTTGTCTTTATCACCCCTGAGTGGCACGGTATGGCAACCCCTGCACTGAAGAACTTTCTCCTGTTGACTACCGATGACGAGCTGGCACACAAACCAGCTCTGGCGGTCAGTGTTTCGGCCAGTGTAAATGGCGTGTATCCGATCAGTGAACTGCGGATGTCCGGAAGCAAAAACAACCATGTATGTTTTCTACCAGACCACTTGATCTTTCGCGACATCGACTCTTCTCTTAACCCAGAGTTGACCGATGCAGGGGAGTTCATGCAGGAAAGAAGTCGATACACGATGAGCTTATTAGCCGCTTACGCTCATGCTCTGAAGCCTGTTCATCGAGATATGTTGAACGCAGGAAAGCCTTTCCGTTACGGTATGTAAACAAGTATTTATAGCGGGGGGAAATCCATCACGTAACAACCTCGGCTTATTTTATATTGCACCTTAATTTGACTAACAAAAACTCGAAACAAAAGGCACCAAACGGTGTCTTTTGTATGAAGTAAGTTATTGTTCGGGATTCTTCTTAGCTGCAAGCAAGGTTTCTCTGGAGACAATGTCTCAAGGGCGCATGAGTTACTCAGCTCTAAGCGTTTTATTATCTATATCCAATACAATAAGTTCGACACCATGGTCTTCCATTTTCCTCGCAATATTCTCAGGAGGTCGACGGTTGGTGACGACAAAATCAATATCTGACCACGCGCAAGATTGAAACATCAGCTGAGTATTAAACTTACTATCTTCAGCGATACATATGACCTGAGTGGATTGATTTGCCATTGCCAACTTTAAGTTTGCATCGGTTTCTAAATCCGTCGTTATACCCGACTCAGATAAAGCACTCACACCAATAAACGCTTTATTTGCCTGATATTTCTTGATCTGTTGTGTTGTCATATCGCCGAGTATGGCATGAGAAAAGTCATCAAACGTTCCTCCAAGCACGCACTTTTTAATAGCAGATTTATCACTTAGCTCACCTAATGCTTCCAGCGAGTTTGTTATCACACTACAGCATACGTCAAGGTACTCAGCGAGCGAAGCGCAAGTGGTGCCAGCATCTAAAAATACAATGTCATGCTCTTTTACAAGTGATGCCCCAAATGCTGCCAGTTTTTGTTTAACCGGGTTGGATTTTGATCTCTGATTAAATGAAAGCGTCACCTTTTTATCATCTAGGATAGCGTCGCCTCTAATGCGCAATATGCCCGGATAGTTAGACAGTTTAACCAGATCTCGCCGCGCAGAATCGTAAGAAATATCATACTGGTGGCAAATCTCATCTATAGTGATTTTACCATGGTTCTTTATATGAGCTTCTATCTCAATCAAACGTTCGTCTTGCGTCATTAATAGTCACACCTTGCTCTAATTGGGTTTAGTTTTTGTTTGATTTAGGCTCGCATTTAATTGATCAAACACTTGAGCTATTCGGCGTTCCTGATGCGATCAGCGCTGAGTGCAAGATGATGCGTGAAGGTTCGACCAACGTTGACTATTTTGATGTTGTTATGCACTACCCTAACCATTTAGCTATTGTCCATGGTGATCTATTTAGTGCTGGACCGAATAAGCGTTTTACCCTCAAAGGTACAGGCGGAAGTTTTGAAAAACTCGGATTAGACCCTCAAGAGCCACGTTTAATTGAGGGCATTCAACCGATCGAACCGAGCTGGGCAGATGAAACACCTGACAACTATGGCTACTTTTATAATGCCGATAATAGTGAAGCAGTGGTCACCGAGCGAGGAGGCTATCAGCATTACTTCTTACAAATGGCAGACGCGATTCGCAATAATACGGCTCCACCAGTTTCCGCTCAAGACGCGCTATGGAACATCAAGCTTATTGAACTCGCGATGGAAAGCAGTCGCTTAGGCCAAAAATTGCCTGTTAACAAAGGTTGTGAGCAAACTAATGGACACAAACATTTTATCTGAGCTTTTGGATCAAGAGATTAAGCTGCAGCTAAGCCAGTTTAATCATGCGATCGCATGGGAGCTAGGCTGCTCACTCAAATCCGCAGCGGAAGAATTGTCGGTGGCTTAAGTCGCCGACTTTCCGTTGTTTGAGTCTCCATTTTATACACTTCTCCTCTACGTTTGCGGTTTCTATCACTGAATCAACTCTTGTGTCAGTCTTAAAGCCGGACATTAGCAAAATCTTAAATACTTGGTGGAAAACCCACTGGGATAAACCATACTTTTAGCAGATCTACTTCCTACTCAGGAAATCGTTCACTTTTGTGCGGGATGCCAAATTATGGTTAAAACAATTTTTCACCAAACGCTGGCAGACACTGCCAACCTGCAAATAGAACCACACAAAGCATCACTCTCTCCACCTTCTATTAAAGGTCTGAGCACCGGAGGTTTAAACATAGGCTTTGAAGCGTTAGACAGGCACCTTAACCAACCCAATCAAGATAAACTGGCTATTCGTTGGATCAGTAAAGACAATCAAATCGTTGATTTCAGTTACCGCGACCTTAGCGAGCAAACTAATCGCTTTGCAGATCTACTATCCAAACTTGATTTACCGCGTGGAAGCCGAGTGTTTAGCCTTGCGGGTCGCAGACCTGAACTCTACATTGCAGCAATCGGGACACTCAAAGCTGGCTGTGTGTTTACCCCGCTATTTTCAGCATTTGGCCCCGAGCCTATCCGCTCCAGAATGGAGATTGGATCGGCAAATGTCATCATTACCACTCGTAGCTTATATCGGAAAAAACTTAAAAGTTGGTGGCGGGAATTAGATCATATTAAAGCCGTATTATTGATCGATGGTGGCGTAGATGAGGAACTCGGATGCTACAACTATCACGAGATGATGGCTGATACGAATCCAGATTACCCTTGTGAACAAACACAGCCTGAAGATATGGCGCTCCTTCACTTTACCAGTGGAACAACAGGTAAACCGAAGGGAGTAATCCATGTTCACCAAGCAGTAGAGCATCATATTCATTCGGCCTTTTACGCGTTGGATCTTAAGCCTAATGACATCTATTGGTGTACTGCTGACCCGGGCTGGGTAACAGGGACAACTTACGGCATCATCGCCCCGCTATGTCTTGGGGTCACCATGATTATTGATGAGGCAGAATTTGATGCCGAGCGTTGGTATCAGATCCTACAAGATCAAAATGTCACCGTCTGGTATACCGCGCCTACCGCGATACGAATGCTGATGAAAATCGGCGAAACTCTGCCTAAGCAATTCGATTTATCGCACTTACGCTTTATGGCCAGTGTCGGCGAACCACTTAACCCTGAGGCCGTTGAATGGGGTGAAAAAGTCTTTGGCATGCCATTTCATGACAACTGGTGGCAAACAGAAACTGGTGGCATCATGATTGCGAATGTCCCTTCAATGCCAGTCAAGCCCGGCTCGATGGGCAAACCCCTCCCCGGTATTCAAGCGGGTATTGTTAATCAAAACGATGATGGTTCTCTACGTGAAGAAACCGAGCCAATGCAAGTCGGTGAGTTGGCACTTCAATCCGGCTGGCCATCGATGTTTCGCGGCTACTTAAATCAACAAGAAAAGTACCAGTCTTGCTTCAATGGTGAATGGTATCTCAGCGGCGATTTGGCAATGAAAGATGAAGACGGCTACTTCTGGTTTGTCGGTCGTAAGGATGACCTGATTAAGTCTTCTGGCCACTTGATTGGTCCTTTCGAGGTTGAGAGTGCCCTAATGGAGCACCCTGCCGTAGCGGAAGCTGGCGTTATTGGTGTACCCGACCCCGTTGCTGGTCAAATCGTCAAAGCCTTTGTCGCGCTTAAGCCTAATGTGACCGCAAACGAAGAACTTCAGCAATCTCTGCTTGGTCTGGCGCGTAAACGTCTTGGTGCAGCAGTAGCCCCGAAAGAAATCGTATTTCGTAATAACCTGCCAAAAACACGCAGTGGCAAGATCATGCGCCGTTTACTCAAAGCACGAGAATTGGGCTTGCCTGAAGGCGATATTTCGACTTTGGAGAGTGATGAACAATGAACAAGAGACTCCATATTAATCGTGAACATTTACTCAAGCAGTTAGAACAGATGCTCCGTATTCGTCGTTTTGAAGAAAAGTGTGCTGAGCTCTACGCACTGGAAAAGATTCGTGGTTTTCTCCATCTTTATATTGGCGAAGAAGCCATCGCAGTTGGAGTAATGTCGGCACTCAATAACGATGACCAAGTCGTCGCGACCTATCGCGAACACGGACACGCCCTTGCCAGAGGCATGAGCATGGGCAGCGTACTCGCAGAAATGTACGGTCGAACTAACGGTTGCAGCCGCGGTCGTGGCGGCTCTATGCACCTGTTTGATAAAAATCTGCAATTCTACGGTGGTAATGCCATTGTCGGCGGAGGTCTGCCTCTTGCGACTGGTCTCGCGCTTGCGAACAAAAAGATGCAGCGTGATGCTATAGCAGTTTGCTTTTTTGGTGAGGGTGCGGTTGCTGAAGGTGAGTTCCATGAAAGCCTTAACCTCGCAGGACTCTGGCAACTCCCGGTTCTGTTTATTTGTGAAAACAATCGTTACGCCATGGGGACTGCGCTTGCTCTATCTGAGTCGAATACCAATATCTCTCAGAAAGCCAAAAGTTACGGTATTGAGTCCACTCAAGTTGATGGCATGAACGTGGTTGACGTGGAGGCAGCCGCCGGTGAGGCCGTTGATTTTGTCCGTGAGCAGAAAAAACCGTATCTTATCGAATGTCAGACTTACCGCTTCCGTGGTCACTCAAGTTTCGATACTCAATTGTATCGGGATAAAAATGAAGTCGCCCTTTGGGAAGAAAAAGGACCGGTTAAACAACTCATCCATTGGTTGCAAAAAAACAGCCACTTTCAGGATCAAGAGCTGTCTGATATTGAAGCTAAAATTGCCGAAGAAATCAGTGAAGCCATCGCTTTCTCAGAAAATGGGGAGTTAGAGCCAGAAGAACAACTTACCCGTTTTGTATATAGCCCCGGAAACCAGCAAACACCAGAGCCGTTACCTTGTAACCAAGCACCTGACAAAATGAGCTACCGAGAAGCACTTCGCGCTGGGATCAGTGACGTATTAATCAATGAGCCTCGCTCGTTCTTAATGGGCGAAGACGTCGGACGTTATGGTGGTTGCTACGCTGTCAGTAAAGGATTACTTGAACAGTTTGGATCAGATCGAATCATTGATACGCCGCTTTGTGAGTCTGGATTTGTCGGCGTGGGAGTGGGTGCGGCACTTGGGGGCATGCGCCCTATCGTCGAGGTCATGACCGTTAACTTTAGTTTGCTGGCGATGGATCAGATCATTAATACCGCAGCGACTTTGCTCCATATGTCAGGAGGTCAGTTCAACGTCCCGGTTGTTATTCGTATGGCTTGTGGCGCAGGCAAACAACTTGCCGCCCAACATTCTCACAGTTGGGAGAACTTCTACGCTCATGTTCCTGGACTGAAAGTGCTCAGCCCGGCAACTCACAATGATGCTTGCTATATGCTCAGTCAGGCAATAGCGGATCCCGACCCGGTTATTATCTTCGAGCATGTCATGCTGCTTAATGAAGAAGGTCTGATTACGCAAGCGCCTGATGCACCGATGGACAAAGCTTTGGTTCGTCGGGATGGTAAAGACGTTACACTCATTACCTATGGCGGCAACCTTGGTAAGGCCCTACAAGCGGCTTATCAACTTGAGACAGAAGGCATAGACGCAGAAGTCATTGATCTTCGCTCACTCAGGCCACTGGACACCGACACTATCATTGCCAGTGTGTCGAAGACTCACCGTGCCGTCATCATTGATGAAGGTTGGTATACCGGGAGTCTAGCGGGTGAAGTCAGTGCAGTCATCATGGAAAACGCCTTTTGGCAACTCGATGCGCCTGTCGGCCGGGTTTGTACAGAAGAAGTGCCGATACCTTACCCTCACCATCTGGAACAGGCCGCCATTCCGCAAGTAGACAAAATCGTGCGAGCAGTAAAAGCGACATTAATGACGCTCGATTGGCAGGAAAAATGAGGAAAATCAGCTCATGGAAAATAATAAGCACGATGATTCCTTAATTGATATCACCATGCCTGCACTTGGTGCCGACATGCGCGATGGTACACTGATGGAATGGCAAATAAAGCCAGGCGATCATGTAGAAAAAGGTGACATCATTGCAGTAATTGAGACCAGCAAAGGTGCAATAGACATGGAGTCTTACCATACGGGCACCATTACCGAGCTTCTGATAGAGCCGGACATCAAACTGCCGGTTGGTAGTGTTATGGCCAGAATGGCGAGCGACACACCCGTTTCGAGTGGTGTTAAGCACACACAACCAGCCTCTATGACAGCAGATTCCTCACAACAATCAATCAAACCAGAAGCTGAAGAATTACCACCTTACATTGCCCCGAAAACCGCTCGCCCTTTCGCAACTGAACCTGCTGCAAGAAGTGACATCGTAACAAATTCTAAGCTATTCAACCGAATCACAGCAAGCTCTCCCACAAAAAGCCAACAACGGCAATACGCATCACCAGTAGCAAGAAAAACTGCGCACCTTTCAGGAATTGAACTTTCAACACTCACTGGTAGTGGACCATATGGCGCTGTTCTCCTGCGAGACCTGCCCAAAGACGGAGATTCGCCAACTGCGACACCTGCTGATAAAACGACAGTAGAACGACAAGACGTGTCACCAATGCGGCAAGCCATCAGTGATGCCATGAGTCGCTCGAAAAAAGAGATCCCCCACTATTATCTCGCGTTGGACATTGACCTGACGAAAGTACAAACCTGGCTGACGGAACAGAATCAACAGCGCGAACCCGAGCAACGGCTTTTGCTACCCGCAGTTATCCTCAACGCCATCGCCCGTCAGCTTGTCAAATTCCCTGCCCTTAATGGCTTTTATCAAGACGGTCACTTCACTCCTTCTACAGAGGTGAATATCGGTAATACCATCAGCCTGCGAGAAGGCGGCTTGGTTATTCCGGGCATTCTCAATGCTGACCAGTTATCCGTGGATCAAACCATGGATGCTCTGAGAGATTTAGCTGAACGCAGCCGACGCGGACGACTTCGCAGCTCCGAGATTAGCCAGACCACCATCACGGTAACTAGTATCGGGGAACGTGGAGCCGACAGTATTACCGGTGTGATTTACCCACCTCAGGTGGCGATCATAGGACTCGGTCGGCAACGTCAGGCTCCGGTAGTCAAACAAGACCAAATAGAAATCGGTGAAATCATGACGGTCACACTCGCCGCCGACCATCGAGTAAGTGACGGCGTCACTGGTGCACGGTTTTTACAGGCGCTGGCGAAGCAACTTCAACATCCGGAGGCTTTATGAACGATATCAATATACCAACCACAATTGCTGAAGCGATAAAACACATCGCTCCGGAAATAGAAATGGATGAAATAGACCTTGATGAAGATCTACGCGAAGAGTGCGATCTCGATTCTATGGACTTTCTTAATCTCCTTGCGTCTCTGAAAAAGAGTACCGGTGTCAGTATCCCGGAAGGAGACTACACCAAGGTACGCAGTTACAACCAATTAAAAAGCTATCTGCAACAAAGGTGTCAGTAAGCGCTACAGCGCCAATGACGGCAGACAGAACCTTAAAATTAAATAAAGGACGCTGACTATGTCTACACACAACGCGCAACCGTTGATATATCACTTTCAACAGCTTCATAAAACAGATGTCAGCCTCGTCGGAGGCAAAAATGCCAGTTTAGGTGAAATGCTCAGCCAACTTAGTGAAAGTGGTATTCGGGTGCCAGATGGCTTTGCCACCAGCGCGCAGTTCTTCCGTGATTTTCTAGCGCAAAATGACCTGAACGATCCGATTGGCGAATTTCTTAACCGAATGAATCGCGAAGAGATCAGTCTCGCGGAAGCTGGCAAAAACATTCGCACCTTGATCAGTCAAGCTAGCTTTACCCCCGAACAAGAGAGCGCCATTTTAAATGCATACCACGCTTTATGCGAACAAATTGGCGTCTCTTCCGCTTCTGTCGCAGTGCGTAGCTCCGCCACCGCAGAAGACCTCCCTGAGGCCAGTTTTGCAGGCCAGCAAGAAAGCTATCTGAACATTCGTGGTGATCAACAAGTCCTTGAAGCTTGCAAGCAGTGTTTCGCCTCCCTTTATACCGACCGCGCTATTGTTTATCGTCAAGAACAAGGCTTCGAACACCAACAAGTGGCTTTATCCGTTGGTGTGCAACAGATGATCGAGTCACAATGCGCAGGCGTAATGTTCAGCCTAGATACCGAAAACGGCTTCCCAGATGTGGTCATGATTAATGGCAGTTGGGGGTTAGGTGAGACCATTGTTAAAGGCTCGGTTACACCCGATCGCTTTATGGTGTATAAACCGCTGCTTGAACAATCGGACAAACGCCCAATCATTGAAAAACAGCTCGGTAACAAACTGGAAAAAATGCAGTTCAATGAGCCGGGAAACGTCACTCATCCAACTATTACCTTGCCAACCAGTAACGAAGAGCGCAGTCAACTGGTACTGAGTGATGATGAAATACTGCAACTGAGCAAATGGGCAGTGGTCATAGAACGCCATTATGGCTGCCCTATGGACATGGAGTGGGCAAAAGATACCCAAACTCAGCAATTGTATATGGTTCAGGCTAGGCCAGAAACCGTAGAATCCCACAGAGATGCCGCCCTGTTGGTCAACTACAAACTAGAAAAAACCAATGCACCTGTACTGCTTGAAGGTGCCAGTGTCGGTGGTGCAGTCGCAATCGGTCAGACCTACACTGTGCTGTCTCCTGATGATATAGACTCATTTCCTCAAGGGGCGATTCTGGTCACGGAACGAACCGACCCGGACTGGGTGCCATTAATGCGCAAAGCCGCTGGTATCATCACAGACTCAGGAGGGCCAACCAGCCACGCGGCGATTGTCAGTCGCGAGCTTAAAGTTCCAGCGATTGTCGGTACCGAACACGCGACAGAGAAACTTAAATCAGGACAACTGGTGACACTGAGTTGTGCTCAAGGTGCGGTTGGTCAGGTCTATGAAGGCGAAGTCAGCTACACTACGCAAGAGATCGATCTCAAAGCGTTGCCTTCTACTGAAACAAAAATCATGATCAACGCCGCCATGCCTGACGGTATTTTCCATTGGTGGCAACTGCCTACTGCCGGAATTGGTTTAACCCGTATCGAATTTATTATCTCCAGCCATATTGGGCTGCACCCGATGGCACTGTTACACCCAGAGCAAATCACAGACCCAGAGGTCGAAAGTGAAATTCGTAAACGGTGTGAAGGATTTGACACATTGGCGGACTATTTTGTCGATAACCTCGCGCTTGGTGTCAGCAAAATAGCCGCAAGTCAGTACCCTAAACCGGTGATTGTGCGTATGTCTGATTTCAAATCAAATGAATATCGTGGTTTACTCGGCGGGGATTTCTTTGAACTTCATGAAGAGAACCCGATGCTGGGTTTACGCGGTGCCTCTCGTTACTACCATCCTCGTTACAAAGAAGCGTTTAAGCTTGAATGTAAGGCGATTTTAAAAGCCAGAGAAGAGATTGGATTTGATAACATCATCGTGATGATCCCATTCTGCCGTACCGTCAGTGAAGCCGACAAAGTGCTGGAAGTGATGGCAGAAGCTGGACTCAATCGAGGAGAAAACGGGCTGCAAGTCTATGTCATGTGTGAGATTCCATCCAATGTCATTCTTGCCGATCGGTTTGCGCAGCGATTTGATGGTTTCTCTATCGGCAGTAACGACTTAACTCAATTAGTGCTGGGGATTGACCGCGATTCAGCGGAACTGAAACCAATGTTTGATGCACGAGACGACGCCGTAAAAAGCCTGATTGAGCAAGTAATACGTGTCGCACACAGTAAAGGATGCAAAGTCGGTATCTGTGGGCAAGCGCCATCAGATCACCCGGAATTTGCTGAGTTTCTTGTCGCTTGCGGAATCGATTCAATTTCACTCAACCCAGACTCCTTCGCCAAAGGCTGCACTGTAGTAGCAAAAGCAGAGAAAGAAATTTCTCAATCCAACAAACCATAACGCTAGTTTAACCAGTATTATACAGTTAAAAACTCACCCACCTCGGCCCAGCGCAATGTTGGGCCATGAGTGCAGACATAATGATTATTCATGTAACAATGTCCGCATAACCCGACCGCACAGTGCATTCTTCTCTCAACAGAAAGATAGATGTCTTGGGGATCAATACCGTAAGAAACCAAATATTCGCTCACGACGCTCATCATCGCCTCAGGGCCAGCAACCAATACGCAATCTGGCTGCTCACCGAATGAATGGAGCACTGTGGGTAAAACGCCTATTGCCGTACCGGGATAGTAATCTTCCGCATCCAGCCCGGTAAGATCTTCAACGACATTGAAAATAGGAATGCAATGTTTCCAACTCTCTCGCTCTGGTTTGAGTAACAAGGTTTGCTTGTTCCGTGCAGCATAAACCACTTCCAACTGAGCGTAACTTTGTTGATCGATAAGTTGGTCAATAACGCTAACCAAAGGTGCAAGCCCACACCCTCCACCTATGACTAAAATCTTTTTGTCCACCAGTTCACTCGCCTTCCAGCCATAGCCAAAAGGACCGCGAGCGCCTAATATTGCGCCACGTTCTTTGGTAAATAGTGCCTGTGTGACAGCGCCCATTTTACGCACTAGCGCTCTAAAGTTTCCGGGCTCATCAGGTAGCTGAGTAAAGGTAAACGGCGCTTCGCCAATCCCCGGTACGCAAAGCATGAAAAACTGACCACTTTGGGTTTTCATCCATTTGGGGTCCAACTGTAGTAAGCGAAAATGGTAATGACGGGTGTCCTCTCCATCATCATAAAAGTCAATAACTTCGATACTGTCCGGAGTAAGGTTAAACATCATCGGCTATCCTTTTCATTAATGAATGTACACCTATAACTCCAGGGCACGTCTGCTCGCACCGTCCGCAGCCCACGCAGCCATAGCGCCCAAACTCAGGTACAAAATCAATGCTGAATTTGTGATACCAGAACCGCTCTACCCTTTTTGCGGCTTCCTTAGACGGGTTATGAAAACTGGCTTCACGCTGGAAACCCTCATATAAGCAGGAGTCCCAAAACCGGACTTGAGAGACGTTGTCCTCTTGGGAAATATGAGCGTCTTCAGAACCATTATTCTTTGTAATGTAACGAGTACCAAAACACGAGCAGGTCGGACAAAGCGTCGTACACCCTGAACACCCCAAACATTGAATTCCCACTTGTTGCCAAAACTGGTCTGCCACCTTACCTTGACTGACTTTATCAATGCCTTCGATAAGATAACGGTCATCAGGGAAATCCTGCTCACATTGGGCGATATTTTCCCAGCGCTTGCTGAGGTGGTGAGTCGACGCCACTTTAAGATCGAGTCCTTGCAATGCCTCTTCGCCCAACTTCGACAGAACCACCAAAAGCCACGACTCCTCATCCAAAGGGTGAATCACTAAATCCGCTGTTTCATCGCGCACACTTGGGCCAGCATTAACGGTAGGACAGAA
Organism: uncultured Vibrio sp.; assembly: GCF_963675395.1. Taxonomy (NCBI): domain Bacteria; kingdom Pseudomonadati; phylum Pseudomonadota; class Gammaproteobacteria; order Vibrionales; family Vibrionaceae; genus Vibrio; species uncultured Vibrio sp. The sequence goes on from NZ_OY776222.1 coordinate 1,236,629, forward strand.
GCCGTGCTTACAAGGTTGTGTGCAATCCACACCAACCAATAATGCATGTTTCCGACGAGCTTGATAGTATGGGTCTTGCTCAAAGAACTCATCTTGATAACGAATAGCGACCAAATCACAACTTTGTACACCAAACAAAACAAACGGTTCCACGTTTGGCAGTGTCTCTTTAAAGAACTTCCCGTCAAACACGTACATTGGCTCGCTTTCAGTAAAGAAGAACCCCTTGGCCGAATGGGTTGGTAATTGATTAATCAAAGGCGGTAGGTCTTGCGCGATGACTTGCTGCCAGTAGTAGTCCTCTGCCCCATTCTCACTATTCGCAACGACCTGATAAAGCGCTCGATTCTGGAGCAAGTGCATTCTGAGTTCGTCTAAAGAATCTAACAGGTAAGTCTTTGTCATTTTCCTTCCCCCGGTTTTTCCCAAGGTGCGAGTGGCTTATGCCCAATAGGCAACAGCTCAACCTCAACAGCGCAGGCTTTTAATTCTGGCATTTTGGTGACGGGATCTTGCGCCGTATTGGTCAGCTGGTTCGATGGCGCCTCTTTAAAATGATAAGGCATGCTCACCACGCCAGGAGGGACGTCATCAGTGATCATCGCTCGAGTTTCGATGTAACCGCGTCTTGAGCGCACGCTGACCGGGCTATACAAAGAAATGCCCAGAAGATCGGCATCCTTAGGGTTAATGAACAAAATACCCGGAGGGATTTCTCGCTCCAACAAGGGGGATTTACGTGTCATGGAGCCACAACCATAGTGGAAATGTAGCCTATTGGTGGTTAAAAGTAGTGGAAAATCAGAGTCGGCAGGCTCATCAATCGGTACGTACTTAACGGGTGTCAAACGTGCTCGTCCGATAGGAAACTCTTTTTCATGCAGAACTGCTGTGCCTTCAGGTGCATCGTCGTTACATGGCCACTGAAGACCATAGTTTTTATCCAGCTTATCGTAACTCATTCCTTGGTACGAAGGTGTAATCGCTGCCATCTCATCGAACACTTCTTCACTGCTACGCCAATTTAATGCGTCACAGCCCATTTTTTTTGCCAATGCTTGCAACCATTGCCAGTCAGCCATTACCTCACCAATGGGTGGCATTGCTGGGTTAATATGCTGTACACGACGTTCGCAATTGGTGAAGGTGCCCGATTTCTCTGCAAATGAGGCGGCAGGGAGAATGTAGTCCGCAAGTTTTGCTGTCTCTGTCATGGTTAGTTCAGCAACCACCAGTAAATCCAAAGACTTGTAGGCTTGTCTAACGTGGTTCTGGTCAGGATCCGTTACCACGGGGTCTTCACCAAAAAGAATCTGAGCGCGAAAATGTCCCGCTAACGCCGCTTTGGTCATACCCAATGAGGTTAAACCCGGTCTCGAAGCAACATCACAATCCCAGTAATCAGAGAAACGCAACTGCATAACACTATCTTCCACTGATTGATAGCCCGGGTAGACGTTAGGTAAACATCCCATATCGCAAGCGCCCTGAACATTATTTTGTCCACGTAGTGGATTAATGCCTGCGCCCGGTTTGCCTATGTGTCCGCATACCAGCGCCAAATCCGCTAACGCAATCACATTGGAGGTGCCACTAACAAACTGAGTGATCCCCATGCCGTACATAATCATAGCTTTGTCTGCCTGGCTATAATATTGAGCGGCCTGCCGAATAAGATTCGCCTCAACGCCGGTCGTATTCTCCACCGATTCAGGTGTGATACGTTCAACGTGAGTTGATAGCGCTTCAAATCCCTCACAACGATTTGTAATAAAGTCCTCGTCATGCCAGTGATTACTTAAAATCACATGAATCATGGCATTAATGAGTGCGATGTTCGTTCCTGGCGTCAGTTTCAAATGTAAATCTGCAATCTTGGCTAAACGTGTAACTCTGGGGTCTATGACGATTAACTTCGCACCGGCCAGTTTCGCACTCATCACCTGCCCACCGAGAACACTGTGGTTCTCTGTCGGGTCTGCCCCAATCACCACGATCACTTCTGCCTCAAACAGATCTTTGGTGCTGTTGGTCATCGCACCCGAGCCTAAAACCTGTTTTAAGCCTGCAACGGTCGGGCTATGACAAATACGGGCGCAATGGTCGATGTTATTGGTACCTAACACCGCACGAGCAAATTTCTGAGCCGCGTAATTGTCTTCATTGGTCGCTCGGGCGCTGCTGATCACCCCTGTCGCATCGGGGCCAAACTCATCAATAATACCAAGTAGAGACGAAGTGATTTCCTCAAGCGCCTCATCCCAACTTATTGGGACGAATTTATCCTTATTACGCTTTAAAGGTTGAGTGATCCGATTTTCAGCTGAAATAGCGTAAAGACTACTCCATCCTTTTTCACACAATTTGCCTTGACTAATCGGGTGAGCATTTAATGGGCTAATTCCACAAACTTGACCATGCGAATCGCAAGTCAGAAGCAACCCACAACCGACGCCACAGAAAGGACACACTGTTTGAGTAGGATGTTCTCGAACCGTACTATGGTTGAGTAGTGGCATAGAGGGTGTCGCGTCTTCGCCTATGGAAAAAGGAAGATCAGGGGCTTGTGATGCGTTTTTCTGTCGAGAGCTCATAGCCTTAACCTTGCTACCGAAACCTAGCTAAATTATAGCAGTCTCCTGTTATTCGTTAGGCTATTAGCATTAAATGAGTTGATCTTAACACCTATTCAAGGAGTCGATTGTTATTCACTCTCTGAGTGACCACGCTGATAGATAATGTGATAGACCAAACCAACAAACACACTTCCTCCGACGAGATTGCCTAAAATAACGGGAATCAAGTTACTAAAGAAGCCTACGATCCCAACCGAACTAGCGGCCTCTACCGTGCCCGAGCTTTGTAGCATCATCGCTAATGAAATAAAGTACATATTCGCGATACTGTGTTCAAATCCAGCCGCGACAAACGCGGAAATAGGAAAAACGATGACGACCGCTTTGTCTACCACAGTGCGCCCGGCTAACGCCATCCAAACCGCCATACACACAAATACATTACATAAGACTCCACGGAAAAACGCCGTCCAGAAAGGCATCTCGCATTTTGCTGCTGCTATGTTTGCGTACGTCGTTGCGATGGCGCCTTGATTCATTTCCGGATGACCAGATAAAAACACCATTGCAGCGACGCTAACTGCGCCAACAAAGTTTGACAAACAGACTACAACCCAGTTCTTTAACAGTTCTGCCGTCGTAATTTTTTTATCTGCCCACGCCATCGCCAATAAGTTGTTGCCAGTAAATAATTCGGCACCGGCAATGATGACGAGTATCAATCCCAGCGAAAAGGTCAGCCCACCTAACACTTGCTGAGTAGCGAAACTTAGCTCAGGATCCGATTTAACGATAGTAAAATACAGACCACCCAAACCAATAAAAGCGCCCGCTAAGATACCCAGCATAACCATAGACAATAGAGGCAAGCGAGCTTTTATTACACCAATAGAATCCACTTTTTCAGCAATTTGCTTTGGTGAAAAGGAATCAAAACCATAGATATCAGCCACGAGCGCCCCCTGCTTTCCCGCTTCATATCCAAAACCTAGTCGATATTCTATAATTATCAAACGATGAGCATACTCCAACGTACCACCATTAGGTAGGAGCCTTGTACATGGAAGAAACCGGAGACCTTTGGCACAATAAATCCATCGACGACACCTTTTCTAAGCTCTCAAGCCAGCCAGATGGTCTAGCTCCACAAGAATCCGCTCAACGCCTCTCTCAGTTTGGCGCCAATAGACTCCCAGTCTCTCATGGGCGATCGGTTTTTCAGCGTTTGCTTAGCCAGTTTCACAACGTCCTGATCCACGTTTTATTAGTCGTCATGGTAGTCACCGCCGCCCTGGGTCATTGGGTGGATGCCGCCGTTGTTGCGGGCGTGGTAATCATCAATGCCATCATTGGCTTTATCCAGGAAGGCAAAGCCGAAAACGCCCTCAATGCGATCCAAGCGATGCTCGCCCCAACCGCATTAGTTTTGCGCGACAGTCATCAAGTCAAAATCAACGCTGATGAGCTGGTCGTCGGCGACGTAGTTATCCTGCAATCCGGTGACCGGGTACCCGCAGACCTGCGTTTATTTCGCAGCAAAGGGCTTCAAGTTGCCGAAGCGGTATTGACAGGTGAATCGACGCCCATCGAGAAGACCACTCTACCGGTCAATTCAGACAGTGAATTAGCCGACCGCTATTGCATGGTTTATTCAGGGACGATGGTGACGCACGGGCAAGGCTCAGGCGTTGTCGTTGCGACTGGAATAAACACCGAACTAGGAAAAATAAGCTCCTTGGTTTCACGGGTAAAACCGGCCACTACCCCACTTCTCAAACAGATTGCTCAGTTCAGTCGCTGGTTAACCGCTGGTATCTTAATTGTTGCCGTCGCGACCTTCAGTTATGGCTTACTGGTTCAAGGTTATCCCATCACAGACATGTTTCTTGCGGCAATCAGCCTTGCCGTGGCAGCGATTCCGGAAGGGTTACCCGCAATTATGACTATCACGCTTGCCATCGGGGTGGAAAGAATGGCCAAACGTAATGCCATTATTCGTCGTTTACCTGCAGTAGAAACTCTGGGCGCAGTTTCAGTTATCTGCACTGATAAGACCGGAACACTAACGCGCAATGAAATGACCGTACAAAAAATCATAACTTCAAGTAACGAGTTTAGAATCAGTGGCACAGGGTTCGATCCACATGGCGAAGTGAGCATTAATCACACATCGATTTATCCAGAGGAGCACCCTTTTCTTATTCAGGCGATGAGAGCTGCGGTGTTATGCAATGATGCCACCATTCAACTTCATGATGATAAATGGCAAATACAAGGTGATCCGATGGAGGGCGCATTGCTTATCGCTGGTATGAAAGCAGGCATAGACAGCGAAACGGAGACAAAAAGCTTTCCCCGAACCGATCTTATCCCATTTGAATCAGAGCACCGCTTTATGGCGACGCTCCATCATAACCATATCGGCGAAGCGTACATTTTCATTAAAGGCGCCCCCGAACAGGTTCTCGACATCTGTAACCAACAACTTGTTGATCAAAATGCCGTCAATACAACCACGGAAATCGATCGCACGTATTGGCATGAACAAATTGAAGCCATGGCCAAGCAAGGGATGCGGGTTTTAGCGATTGCTTATCGACCAACAAAATACACCCAGCTCGAACTCACATTCAACGATGTTAAAGACGACCTCATCATGCTCGGGCTTTTCGGCCTTATTGATCCACCAAGACAAGAGGCAATAAATGCGATTGAGGTGTGTAAAAATGCTGGGATAAGAGTAAAAATGATGACAGGCGATCACGCACTGACGGCACAAGCCATAGCTGGACAGATAGGCCTTATCAACCCCGGTGATGCTCTTACAGGTCAACAAATCGATGCGCTGACAGACGAAGAACTGTTCGCAGTAGCCAAAGAGGTTGATGTCTATGCCCGCGTCAGTCCCGAACATAAAATGCGACTCGTTAACACGCTGCAAAAACATCAACAGATCGTAGCAATGACTGGCGATGGCGTGAATGATGCGCCCGCGCTAAAACGTTCTGACATTGGAACCGCGATGGGAATAACGGGCACTGACTCTGCCAAAGAAGCGGCCGAAATGGTGCTCACCGATGATAATTTTGCGTCGATTACTGCCGCAGTTGAAGAAGGACGAGCCGTCTACGATAACCTGAAAAAAGCGATTCTGTTTATTCTGCCAACCAACGGTGGTGAAGCGCTGATTATACTGGCAGCGGTAGTTTGGGGATTCAAAGACCTGCCCCTCACGCCCATTCAAATTCTTTGGGTCAATATGATCACCGCCGTCACGCTCGCTTTGGCTTTGGCGTTTGAACCTAAAGAACCAAACCTGATGCAACGCACTCCACGCGACCCGGATACGCCACTTCTGACTTCCCACCTTATTTGGCGAGTGGTATTTGTTTCTGTCATATTGATGTTTGGCACTTTGGGCATGTTTGTTTGGGAAATGAGTCAGCAAGAGGATATTGCCAGAGCTCGCACCATTGCGGTAAACACTCTGGTAATGTTCGAAATATTTTACTTATTTAATACCCGATTCATCCTCGATTCTGTTTTTTGCCGCCAAGGATTGATTGGTAATTTCTACGTGTTAGTTGCGATCGCGGTACTGATCGTCTTTCAAGCATGCTTCACGTACCTGCCATTCATGCAGTTGCTGTTTGGAACCGCCGAACTTGAAGTAGATGTATGGCTACGAATAATCGTTGTCGCATCGTCTGTACTGTTTTTAGTCGAGCTGGAAAAGTATTACTTAAACAAATCAATGACGAAGACACACTCTTCCAGATCCCCACCTTAACACCAGAAACATTCTTCAGAACTCTGCAATTTATGACTATCTTTTTGAGATGGAGTTTGGTGTGCGTGTTGACCTCCTTATGGAGCGATATGGCCAACACCAGTGTGGCCACTTAATGACAGTGACACTAAGTGGAAAATAGGAATGGTAATGATTAGTAAAAATATATTGAGGTGAATTTTATGTAAAAATCATGAAACTATTTCAACTTATTAATTTTTATTAATGTATCGTTCAGCATTTGCAAATAGTTTATTACATACTTTTTTCTGAGTTATATACTCTGATGAGCCTTCTGTCATAGATTCTAGAATTTCTTTCGCTTCTTGATATTCTTTGACCATAACAGAAAATCGTTCTTCGAAGTTATTTTTCTGTATTTTCTTGCTCGATTTTCTTACTGGTTTTCTCATATCGCTTCTTACCTTATAGATCCCAAAGCTTTTGTTCTTTGGTTATTATCTGCTCACGAAGAACATAATACCAATATGTCTTTCGGCTAGTTTTTCGAGTCATCGGACTCCTTATTAATCTTAAATAAAAAAGATCTCTCCTATGGGAGAGATCTCTTTTACGAATTCTTATACTAAAGTAACGTTGCCAGCTTGTGGACCTTTGTTACCTTGTTCAACATTAAAAGAAACCTTTTGGCCTTCAGCTAATGTTTTGAAACCTTCACTAGCAATTGATTTAAAGTGAACAAATAGATCTGCACCACCGTTATCAGGAGTGATAAATCCAAAGCCTTTAGTTTCGTTAAACCATTTTACTGAGCCAGTTGTTTTATTTGACATATATATCTCGATACATTGAATGAATTAAAAAGAAAGCTACTAAATAAGGAATGAAGAAAAAGGTATCGCAGGATAGATATGACGAATTTAATCGAAAAAAAACTGAGAAGATCTTGAACTAAATATATTATCAATAGCTCACCGTTTGAGCTGACGATACTATACACTATGTACATATAATAGATATCTATTTCTTCATTAAATTTTATTTTCCATTAAATCAATTAGTTAGAAAGAAAAACCTAGTAAAATGTAAAGTTTAGTCCAATTCTAATCGACAGTATCATGAGAATAGTTATTGCAAAACTGAAAATCGATATGGGGACGATTCCTGTTTCTAACTCCGAATGGGCACAAACTTTTCAAAGGTAAGAAATGTTCGTACCGAACAGCGAGCGAAACAGATTTGACATCCTCAAACATTGCTTCTACGAAATTACGAGTGACTAGCCTGTCAAATGATACCTGCGCTGAATAATTCATCAGATCACCAAACTAGATATCGTAATAAGTACCTGGACAGAAACTCCTTTGAATTTGAGATGTACAGATAAGAACCGAAGAGTAGATTGAAGTTATTATGCATAAAAATGCCAACCGATCTGGTTGGCATTTTTAATTACAGGTCTATTTAATAATCGGTTGAGTTGGTGCTGTTTCTACATCAACTTTTTCAATCTTACCATTAAACTTGAACGGTGCTTTTTCACGGTACGCTGGCATCACTGCTGCGCCGAGGTCAACGCCTATATCGAGAGTTTCTGTTGCAGAGAAACGCACAGGTACTGCTTTTTCTACTTTACCCGACCCCACTTTTTGGTCGTTGATATAAAGATCGACGCTACCACCGTTAAAGTCTTTCAAGAACTTAAATGGTTCTTGTTTATAGACTGCAGACAACTTCACCGTTCCAGAAGGAATAGTCATGTTAGATTCGATGGTTGAATAACTCTTACCAAAGAAATTATAGCCATAAACCAATTTTCCATCGTCGGCATACAAAGAAACACCGCCAGAGCTACCACCAATTGCCATCAGTACACCATCGGTTTTTTGGTTTTTATCAACGGTAACATAGGCATCGATCCTATGATCTCGTTGATAGAATTTAGGCGCTGATCCTTCAGGAACACGAGTAACATTTGCTGTATAGCTGAACTGCGTTTTACCTCTGGTCATAGAAGGACGATCCGGTGTACTCGCTCGTTCAGTAAAGCGGTCATCAAGTGGGTACACCTCATTGATTTTCGCTTGATTATCGAATTCTTTAATCAACTCTTGCAATTTATCTGGATTTTGTTTTGCCAAATCAACCGCTTCAGAAAAATCTTCTTTGACGTTATACAGTTCCCATTTCGAATCTTTGAAACCAAGTGAACTGCTTAGCTGCCAAGGTACACCATGGAATGATGCCGCTACCCAGCCATCTTTATAAATCGCACGGTGACCGCCTGTTTCAAAATATTGAACCGTGCGGTGTGACTTAGCTTCAGGGTGATTAAATGTGTAAATCATGCTTGTGCCTGCCATCGGCTTTTGTTTCACACCGTTAACAGAAGTTGGCGCTGGTATGTTTGCGGCTTGCAGAATAGTAGGCGTAATATCCACCACGTGGTGGAATTGACTTTGAATAGTACCCGTATTTTTAATTTTAGCAGGCCATGAAACCACGAGGCCGTTACGTGTTCCACCAAAATGAGAAGGTACACGCTTCATCCATTGGAAAGGAGTGGTACCCGCCCATGCCCAGCCCACTGGATAATGGTTTTCATGCAATTCGCTACCCAGTTCGTCAATAACTTTCAACTGATCTTCTACGGTATCGGGGACACTGTTTTGCGTCATCATGTTATTGGTAGTACCGGTGATTGAACCCTCTGCACTCGATCCATTGTCTCCAGCGATATACATGATCATGGTGTTGTCGCTGTCTGGCATTGCTTCAATCTTATCCAACAGACGTCCAACTTCGTAGTCAGTGTAAGCAAGAAACGCTGCAAACACTTCCATATGACGGGCATATAGTCTCTTCTGGTCGGCACTTAAGGTATCCCAAGCTTCTATCTCTTTTGGTCTTGGCGTTAACTTGGTGTTTTGTGGAATGATTCCCATGGCTTTTTGACGCGCAAAAACCTCTTCTCGGTATTTGTCCCACCCCATGTCAAATTTGCCTTTGAATTTCTCAATCCACTCTTTAGGGGCGTGAAGTGGCGCGTGTACTGCACCTGGTGCGAAGTAAGTAAAATAAGGTTTGTCAGGGTTAATCGATTTTTGTTGGTCAATCCAGGCAATCGCTTTATCCACTAAGTCTTCGTTGAGCTGATATCCATCTTCTGGTTTTTTGGTTAGCTCAATAGGAGTGGTGTCATTGAATAACTGAGGTTCCCACTGGCTAGTCTCACCGCCTTGAAAACCATAGAAATGTTGGAAGCCTAAGCCTGTTGGCCACTGTTCAAATGGGCCTACAGAGGAAGTTTCCCAATCCGGCGTGTTATGCCATTTACCAAAAGCGCTTGTGCTGTAGCCATTGTCTTTCAACACTTCTGCAATACTTGCAACCGACTTCGGCCAAATGGAGTTATAGCCCGGGAAGCCTGTTGACAACTCGGAGATAGTACCAAAACCCACTTGATGGTGGTTACGTCCAGTTAGCAATGCTGCGCGAGTCGGCGAGCTGATACCTGTCGTGTGGAAGTTATTATAAGTCACGCCGCGGGATGCTAGCTTGTCGATGTTAGGCGTTGGAACCAAACCACCAAAGCTACCAGCTTGACCAAAACCTAAATCATCAAGCAGGATAACAACAACGTTTGGTGCCCCTTCTGGAGCTTTAATAGGTTGTGGGTAATCAGACTTTGATTGATCGAAGGTCGTACCAATTTTGCCATTAAACTGGGCAGACTGCTGGATAGGTAATACTGTTCTGTCGATGTTTTTTGCTGGCTCAGCGTAACTTGCTGATGAAATCAGAAAGCTCGTTATCGCCACAATCGGTTTAATTTTAGTCTTCATTGAGACTCCTTAGGCACTCAGACGTTGTTGCAGTAAGCTCTGACTATTCACTACTTTTGCGTAGAATTTTTTCAAGCCAGAGCATAAATAATTTAGCCCATTCTCACCTTGTGATGTTTTGGTAAAGCGATTTTTAGGGCACTCGCCATAACAAAGAGAGAGGAAAAAACACTGACGGCAATCAGAAGGTAGATTACTGGCTTTTGATTTACCAAAATTTTGTTGTTTATTGGAGAAAACAAGGTCCCCCATATGCACTTCAGTAATATTGCCAAGTTTGTATTCGGGGTAGACAAAATGGTCGCAGGAAAAAACGTCTCCATTATGTTCAATTGCAACAGCCTTACCACAGAACTCAGCAGAAACACATTTCTGAGCGCCAAATCCGAACATCTGCGAAATAACATTTTCAAACTGATCAATAAATACATTACCGAAATCTTGGCGAATCCATTCATCCCAAATCGTGGTCAAGAATGTCCCCCATTGAGTTGAGCCAACAGACCAAGAAGTGAGGTAACTACTCTCGTTTTCAGGTGAAAGGCTAATATCACCAATTTGGATCAGGTCTTTGGCTTTCCATTTATTAGGGGCGACATTAGTAAAGTTCTTCGGTTCAACGCAAGGAATAAACTGGATAACTTGGGGCTGAACTTCATCGCGAAGGAAACGATACACCTCAAGCGGGAAGGCTCCGTTATCCTGATTGATGACGCAAAGAGCATTGAAAGTAATCTGATGTTTTTTCAACAATTCGATAGCATTCATCACTTTGTCAAACGATGACTTACCCGCTCGATTTACTCGGTGAATGTCGTGAAGGTGTTTAGGACCATCAATGGAGATACCGACTAAGAACTTATGTTGTTTAAGAAACTGGCACCAGTTTTCGTTAAGCAAAATACCGTTGGTTTGTAAGTCATTGAGTATGGTTTGATCAGGCTTTTTAAATTGGTCTTGCAGGGCGACAACTTTTTCGAAAAAAGATAACCCCATTAAAGTAGGTTCACCGCCTTGCCATGTGAAAACAACCTCTTCCCCTGTTTGAGCTTCAATGTATTGTTGGATATACAAAGCGAGCATTTCATCACTCATACCTGCCTGAGATGGCTGCTCTAATAGAGATTCTTTGTGCAAATAAAAACAGTAGCTACAGTCTAAATTGCAACGCGAAGCTGATGGTTTGGATACTGCATGGAAGCGATACACATCGTTGTCTAATTTTGGGAGTTGTAACTTTGGTGAATCAATATGACTTAACGGTACTGTTTCTAAGGTCATAACCGCTCTCATTTACTTATATTTCAGGATATTAGATAGTTGTTAAACATAGAAGGTTTATCCAATTAAATCAAAATTTATTGTGTCAAATTATCATCATTCACATATTTCTTACTCAGTGCGAGAAAAGGAAAGAAACTAGGCGAAAACCTGACTACTCCCCTTATATTGTTTAAAAAACACGAACGTATGCGAACAGTCACAAAAAGTATTCGATGAGAATGGGAACTCGGTTAGTAAGGAGGCGATTAAAGTGTGGAATAAATTTTCAGATAATCTTTTTATTGAGACTCAAAATGGCTTTCAGCCGACTTGTTATTTACGCCGTATTTATATTGATTTGGAGATGCCAACTCGCCTCTGCTGTTTTTTGCTAGAAGTCGCTTAATTCTTGAGGTGCACTCTCTCTTCCCATGTATGAATTCTAACAGCTTATACCAAACGAAGTACCTATTCAGTTATTAGAAATAATTAGGTCAATGAACAACAATGCGACATAGACATGCTAGCGGTGTCCGCTACTTTCAATCAATGGTACCAAGCTTATTGATAACAAAATCTAGAAAGACTTTCACTCGTTCAGATTGATATGCACCTCCACAGTAGAGAGCGTTCAACGGATACTTTAGAGGTTTAAAACCAATATCAAGCTTTTGTAGTAAGCCCTTTTCTACATAAGGTGCTGCGATAATATCGGGTTGATAGCTTGCTCCAACTGCAGAGAGAGTCAATTGGCGAATCAGCCTTGGGCTATTGCTTTTGTATACGGCGCGTACGGCAAGACGATTATAAGCATTACTATGGTTCGAAAAACTGGCCACAGGCCAACAAGCAGTAGGGTGAAGATTACTATCGATGATACAAGGCAATTGGGCTAACTTCACATCCTGTCCGTACTCTTTTATTAACTTGGGGGCTGCATACACTGAGCATTGAAGTGACATTATCTTACGATATCTCAAGCTTGAATCTTCTAATTCACTGGCACGAAACGCGATATCTATAGCTTGTTCCACTAAATTAAGTTTTTGATTTGTAACGATGATATCAATCTGAATTTCTGGATAGCGAGCATGGAACTCTGGAATAATGGGACTTAATAATTCCTCAGCAAAACTCTGCGAAGCCGTCACTCGTAGCGCCCCAGACACAGCTTTGTTCTTTAAATGGAGTTGGTGGTATAACTTGTCAAATTTAGCTAGCACCGCTTGTGCTTGACGGTAGTACTCTTGGCCAGACTGATTAATCGAAAGCTTGCGGGTGGTGCGATGAAACAATTTAACTCCGAGCTGCTCTTCGACGCGGTTAACATACTTGGAGGTCAGAGATTTAGAAATACCTAAACGCTCTGAAGCAGCGGTAAATGAGCCCGTTTCTATCACCGCCACGACTGTTCTCATACCATCGATAGTATCCATCTATTGTCAACATATTGGAAATTGTTATTCCATACTAACGGGGTTTTTCTTCTTCGCAAGTTGTTCTTAAATAGAAAAACAAACCGTGTAGGAGAAAACAATGATAAAGCTATACTGGCACCCTCTTTCAGGGCATGCACACCGCGCGCATATGCTGTTAAGCGTGCTCGAATTGGACTTTGAACTGATAACTGTTGACTTGCCAGAGGGGGAGCATCAACAGCCAGAGTTTTTGGCACTTAACCCCTTCGGCCAAATCCCTGTATTAGTAGATGGTGAAACTGTCATTTCTGACTCAAACGCGATATTGGTTTATCTCGCCAGCGTCTATGATAAACAACAAAAGTGGCTTCCAGAACCACCTCAAATACGTGCAAATATCGAGCAATTTCTTTCTCTAGCCGCTCATCGACTAGCGGGATCGGTCGCCAAACTACGCGCAGCGAACTTATTTAATCGCAGCATAGACAGTGAGCCGCTCACTCAAGAAGCATATAAGCTACTCAAACAACTGCAGAACTACCAAAACGGCCGTCAATGGCTGGTTGGAACAACGCCCACTATTGCGGACTTAGCCCTCTACAGTTATATCAAGTTAGCACCAGAAGGCGGCATTAGTTTAGCTGACTACCCTGCTCTGGATGCTTGGCTCAAACGAGTAGAAGCGCTACCTGGCTTTGTTCCTATGCGACTTTCTAATGTCGGGCTGCGGCAGGAAAAACTAAACAGTGATGTTAGCGAAAACCATTGCTAGCTTAGCCACAGTGTTTGGTAATCCAACGAAGCAGAGTGAAAAGTAAGCCAAAGAGTGACTGTCTGAACTGATACATAGATTAGGCGCAATAGCGAATGGGGCAGTTTCGAGTTGCACTGCCCTGTCTAGTTTTACTAATGGTTTACTTAATTAGCTTGTCGCTCAGATAGCACTTCTTTAAAAGCAAACATTCCATTTAATGCTGCTGGAAAACCAGCGTAGACAGACATTTGAATGAGTACCTCTTTCAGCTCTTCTTCTGTACAGCCAACGTTGAGAGCCGCGTGCAAATGCACTTTGAGTTGCGGTGTACAATTACCCAAGGCAGTGAGTGCAGAAACGGTTGCGATCTCTCTCGATTTTAAGTCTAAGCCTTGACGTGTATAGATATCACCAAACGGGTATTCGATGGTGAACTTAGCTAAATCAGGACAAATATCTTGAAGACTATCGATAACTAGCTGGCCTGCTTCACCATCAATTTTTGCTAGTTGTTCCAGTCCTAAATTAAATCGGGTATTTTCCATTTCGTGTGCTCCTACTAGTGAATATCAGCACACCTTACAAGTTAGAGTTAACTCTAAGTCAACTCACTTTTCCATTTTGATATAAACTAATTTTTACTTCTAATGCGTCCAGATGCTCTAACTGCTGCTTTATATGATCCTTCAATTGTTTTCTGTGTCTTTCTAACAGTTCTTGACGATCTGATAGCGTTTGAATGCCTAAATCCCGTAATGACGCATATTTTTGGATTTCCTCTAACGGCATCCCCGTCTCTTTTAGTCGCTTAATAAAGTTAACCCAATCAATATCTCTATTTGCGAAGACACGATGACCGCTGCTATTTCTTTGCACATGTTTAAGTAGACCGATTTTTTCGTAATATCGAAGCGTGTAAGGCGATAACCCAACTGCATCCGAAAAATTTTTCATGTTCATTGTTTTTACCTTTCTGCTAACTCAAGTTCGAACATCACTGTTTACTGAGCTAGCTTGCCCCTAACGTAGCGAATTATATTATCAAAGGCTTTTTCGAGTGTAATTAGTCAGTTTCATCAGCGGAACGTGGGTTATTCCTTGTTCCGATCCCAAATATTCGGCAGCATGTTGTTTGAATATCCGGAAACAAAAGCTTTTTTCTTCCCTGTATCTGGTTCAAAAACATGGCGACTAACAGACCCGATGTTGGCACCGTAGACGTGGATACTGAGCGACGTGAGATTTGAGTGAGCGTTTGACACTTTATGAATATCCCCAACCCTCGGTGATACTAAGTCAATGCCACCACAAGGAAGTTGATGGGTTCCTTTTGACTTTAACCGTTCCGATTCAGGATCCAGATAAAATTCCTCGCAAGACTCAGCGCCTCGCATAACCCCTACCATCCCCCACACGGAGTGGTCATGCACTGGCGTTGCTTGGCCTGGACCCCAGACGAAACTCACCACGGAGAAACGCTCCAATGGGTCACAATATAATAAATATTGTTGATACGTTTCTGGATTTGATTGAGCGAACTCATCAGGCAACCAATCATCGTGGCTAACAAGTTCAGTGAGGAGCACCTTACCAACCGCAAAGATGCGCTCTTCATCTTGGCCGACTTGATCAACCAATTGTGTGAAGGAGCAAACGAAGTCCCGTAATCTGGCTATATTTTTCATTGCTGGTTATCCGTAATTTGATTATTTAGCTTTACAACACTCTGTGGCTATCCGCATTAAGTGCAATAAGGCACATATCTAATCGATACTTTAATTGTATGAGAAAAAGTAAGTCAAATGCTCGAGTGATGAACTGTGCTGTCAATCAGTGCGAGCATATTTGGGCATAGTCGTGATTACTCAAGGTTAAATCAAGGTGAATAGTTAAACGAACAGACCCACACTATTATTAATAGCATTCTTGAAGTGACTCAGTGAAAGCAAACTACAGTTTTCGTTTGAGAAGGAGTTCCTATGAAATTATTTTTCGCGCTGACATTTGATGATGACACAAAACGAGAATTAATGACGTACCAGAACTTGTTACGTTCACACGGTATAAACGGCCGACAGATTCGCACAGAGAACCTTCATCTGACGTTAGCATTTGTTGGTGAGTCCACACCAACGCAGAAGCAGAAATTAGTCGATATCTTACGCCAGTTGAATTCAGGGTGTGCTCGTTTACGTATTGATCATTTTGGTGCATTTAATCAAAAGCGAAGTCGACTGATTTGGATGGGAATAGCGAATAATCGCGCCTTAATGCGACTGCAAAAAAAGCTCAGTTCCGATTTGAAAGCACAAGGGTTTCCTACTGAGTCAAAAAAGTATACGCCCCATATTACACTTTTCCGTCATGTCACTGGCGATACTCACTTAAAGCATGTCCACGTTAAACCGCAACACATTGATGTTTACTCAATTGCTTTAATGGACAGTGTGTACGTCGACAATAAGTTGGTTTACCAGGTTGTCGATGAGGTGATTCAGAGTCAGGGAATGGCCCCCTGACTCACTGTTTTACTGGTTTCAATATGCTCGCTCCTCTCCTGAGGGTACTCAATCGAGCAGCAAAGGAGGCAAGTGTACTACGCATTTCCTATTTTTTAGGTAACCACGCCGTTCGGTCAATGTCCAAATCAGGAAACTCATCTGGATTAAATTCTGGATGCTCAGCACCTGCTGCCAACTTCTTCCGGTAATCTTTCAGCAAGCGCATTGCTGTTGGGAACAGCATGATTAACGCCAGCAAGTTCACAATCGCGAGAATGCCCATCATTGGATCGGAGAAGAAGAACACCGAAGTCGCTCCAGGAGCAACCGCGCCAACAAACACGATAGCCATAACAGCGATACGTAAAATATGCAAAGACGACTTACGGTGAGACATAAAGGTAAGCGCATTTTCCCCAAGGTAGTAGTTGTAAATCACGGAACTAAACGAAAACAACAATATCGCACCAGTCAGATAATACTGAGCCCACTGCCCAAGGTGAGACACTAAGGACTGCTGGGTAAGGACAACACCGTCCACCCCTTCAGCGCCCGGCACATAAACATCGCCTAGCAGAATCACGAAAGCGGTGCAGCTACATACAACGATAGTATCGATAAATACCGATAGAGACTGAGTAATGCCCTGACTAATCGGGTGCGATACATCTGCAGTTGCCGCTACGTTAGGCGCAGACCCCAAACCCGCTTCATTAGAGAATAAGCCTCGTCGTAGACCGTTAGCCAACGCAGCACCCATACCGCCACCAACGACCTCTTCAATACCGAAAGCGTTTTTAACGATAGTGGCAATAACACCTGGTAGCTCTGTGATATTCATAATGATGACAAGCAGCGCTAAAGCAACATAGGCAACCGCCATGATTGGTACGATAACGTCAGCCGCTTTTGCGATACGATGAATACCACCATAGATGATGAAACCAACAGCAATAGATAGAAACACACCTGTGTACAAACGGTCAATACCAAGGCTGTCTGAAGCAGCACCCGCAACGGTATTGCCCTGAAATGCATTAAATCCGATAGCGAAAGAAGCGATCAGACAAACAGCATAAACATAAGCGAGCCAGCGATAATCTTCACCAAGACCGTGAATAATCGTACGTGCAGCACCACCACGGAAATCATCGCCTTCTTTTCGTTTATATAACTGGGCCAACGAACACTCGACTAAACTGGTGGCCATTCCGACGAGTGCCACGGCCCACATCCAGAAGACAGCGCCTGGCCCACCGAGCGTGATTGCAACAGCAACACCTGCGATGTTACCGCCACCAACACGCCCACCGATGGAGAGTAAAAGTGCTTCACGGCCAGAAATGGCTTTTGCATCTGAAGTCTGGTTTTTAGTCAGTAAAACGCGAAACATTCGTTTGAAGAATCGGAATTGAACAAAGTCAGTTACGATCGTGAAGAACAGACCAAAGATCACTAGGAACGGAACTAGAGCCCAGCCCCATGTGAGGTCTCCAATAATACCAAAAAAGGATTCAAGTAATTGCATCATTATTCCTCAAATTAATTGTAGGCTTTCTGATTTATTATCTAAGTAACTAATAAATAAGTTTAATTCTTTACAACCCATGATAATCGGCACGTCACTTTTGTTTTTCGATAAAACATCATGTCACTATTATGATAGTCAGTGAATGTGGGGATAGAAATAAAGATTCTGAGGCTAAAGGTCAGCGAAACACGATGACTTTAAATGGTCAGTTAACAATGGATTTATTGAAGGGTGCTAGAAACAACAAATGCCCCTATTCGAGAGTCCGTGAATAGAGGCATTTAAAATTGAATAGAGGATTACGCAGCTTCGAACGCCAGTACTTTCTTCTCTACCTTGCGGAAAATAAGCGTCAGAATGCCATTGACCGTTAGATAGAATGCCCCAGCGACACCAAACACGGTGAGCGTGTCGTAAGTTTGAGCGTTGATGCGTTGCGCGTATCCCATAAGATCCATAATGGTGATCGTGCTCGCCAGCGAAGTACCTTTGAAGACCAAAATCACTTCATTCGAGTACGCCGGAACCGCCCGTCGAATCGCATATGGGAGTAATACTTTTAACGTGGTCGACTTGTCCATACCCAGTGCACGACAAGCTTGCCATTGACCTGAAGGGATTGCATTAAAAGCGCCTTTAAATAGCTGAGTACTGTATGACGCCGTATTCAGCGCCAGTGCGACCATTGCGCAAAACCAAGGCTGACGAAGCCAAGACCACAAAAAGCTCTCTCTGATCACATCAAATTGCCCTGGGCCGTAGTAGACCAAGAAAATCTGTACCAACAGCGGCGTACCTGTGAACAAGGTAATAATGCCACGGCTTAGCCAATGTAAACCAGGCGTGCGCAGAATCAGAGTTAACGTCATCAACAAGGCTAGAATGCAGCCTACGATTAATGAAGCTACGGTCAGTTGAATACTGGTTCCGAGGCCTTCAACCAATTGCCAAACGTGTTGTTCGTTCATGCGGTTGCCTCCTGCCCCATGCTGATGCCTTTAACCGAAAACTTCTTATCAATCTGCTTCACCACTCGTTGCGTCACCAACGTAATCACCAAATAAACGGCGGCCGCAGTTGCGTACCAAGTAAACGCTTCGTGTGTAGCAGCAGAAGTGAGCTGAGCTTGCTTTAGGAGATCAGTCACACCAATAAGCGAAACCAATGCAGTATCTTTAAGCAACACTAACCATTGGTTTGTAAGACCAGGTAGCGCGTGCCTTACCGCCTGTGGCAAAACAATGCGCACAAAAGCATGTACTTGGCCTATCCCCAATGCGCTTGCTGCTTCTCTCTGCCCTTTGCCAACCGCTTTAAGTGCGCCACGAAGCGTCTGAGAGGCGTAAGAAGCAAAGATCAATGACAGTGCAATCACGCCGGACAAAAACGGGCTAACTTCAATAAAGTCACCGGTGATCAAAAACAGAACCTGCGTTGATCCAAAATAGATGAACAACACGACAAGAAGCTCTGGCAAGCCGCGAATCACTGTGACAAAAGCTGTTGTAGGCCATTTCACGAATACACGACGAGACATTTCACCACTGGCGAATACCACTGCCAGAATCAAACCGACTAACAGACTTGCAAAAGCTAGCTGGACAGTCATCCAGCTCGCTTGCACAAGAGATAGAGAATAGCCCGATAACGCCATATTAGTTACCGAAGTACTTGTTGAAGATCACGTCGTATTCACCGTTAGCTTTTACGGTTTTCAGAGCAGTATTCAGTTTGTTGACAAGTTCTTCGTTATCTTTGTTTACTGCGATACCGAAACCGTTGCCGAAGTATTTCGCATTGGTCACACGTTCGCCAACGTAGGTTAGGTTATCTTCTTTCTTGAACCATTCAGCTACCACAGCAGTGTCACCAAAAACGGAGTCAATGCGGCCATTTTTCATATCAATGAAAGCATCTTGGTAGCTTGCGTATGGAACCGCAGTTACACCAGGAAGCTGCTCAAGCAGGTAAGTTTGATGTGTTGTGCCGTTTTGAACACCAACACGCTTGCCTTCTAACTGGGTTTTATCCGCAACTTTGCCTTTTACAGAAACAAAGGCGGCTGAGTTGTCGTAGTACGAATCAGAAAAGTTTACTTGCTCTAAACGTGCATCAGTAATGTCCATCGCAGAGATAGCCGCATCGTAACGTTTGAATTTTAATGCAGGAATCAAGCTATCAAAAGCTTGGTTATAGAAGCTACATTTTGTTTCCATTTCTTTACAAAGTGCATTCGCAAGGTCCACGTCGAAGCCTTGGATTTGGTTATTTTCATCCATGTATTCGAATGGTGCGTAAGTCGCTTCCATCGCAAATTTAATTTCATCTTGTGCTGCTGCGTTTGCAGAAATAAGGCCAATTAGTGAAGCCAGTAAAATCTTTTGCATTGCAATACTCCGTGTGTACGTCTTGGGCTGACACTCGCAATGACAGCCAGTCATCTGTGATTGTTATTTATAGCTACACCCTTTTATGGGTATAAATTTTTTAATGTTTTAAATAATCAGCAAACTGAGTCGTCTGCGGATTAGTAAATGAATCGTTTGTGCCATGCTCAACAATATGCCCTTTCTCGAGGTACAAAACATGGCTGGCTATCTTTTTGGCAAAATCCACTTCGTGAGTCACCACAACCTGAGTAATGCCAGTGCCACTTAAATCCTTAATGATTTTAACCACTTGGTTGGTAATTTCAGGATCAAGCGCAGCCGTAGGTTCATCAAACAAAAGAACTTCAGGTTTCATCATCAACGCACGTGCAATCGCAACACGCTGTTGTTGCCCACCAGATAACTCCATTGGCCAAGCGTCGGCTTTATCTGCCAAATGCAAGGTCGCCAAAATCTGCATCGCCTGCTGCTTAGCTTCATCTTTCGCCATGCCAGAGACTTGGACTGGCGCTTCAATCAAGTTTTCCATGACCGTCATATGTGGCCAAAGATTGTACTGTTGGAACACCATACCGACTTTACGGCGAAGCGCTAAACCTTGCTTTTCTTTAATTTCAGTTGAAAAGTCGAAAGCGTCATTCGCGATGTTTAACTTGCCATTATCCGCACCTTCTAAAAGGTTGAGAACGCGTAGCAGAGAGCTTTTCCCTGCTCCGCTTGGGCCTAATAACACCAATGTTTCACCGCTTTCACAATTAAAACTGACATCGTGAAGAACTTGTGTATCACCGTAAGATTTGTTGATCCCGCAAACCTGAATACTCATGCTGTCATACCGCATTAATTGTCATCGGGCGTTAATATTACCAATAAGTGCCTTTTATGCAATATATATGTATAAAAATATATCTCGTTAAATTTTTGTGTGTGTAAACCACAGCATCACAGAGCATATGACTGGTTTGATGAGTATTGATATACAGACGTTCTTAACGATTGATTGACCTAAAACTCAGTTTTAGATTGATAGGGTTTGCTTATTAAATTAATCGGCCTAAGTGATATGATAACTCTGAAAATCCTTACTATTATCAATTACAAGTTACTGAGATATTTAAACATTAACTTCTAAACAGATAATCAAACAGTGATAACACATTTAGATTTTCTATTTAGAGAAAAATTAAATTTCACTGCTATAAAGGACACCCTATGAATAACAGCGACAAAAACTCAGCAGGAAAATGCCCGGTAATGCATGGCGGCATGACTTCCATAGGTTCGAGCGTGATGGAATGGTGGCCGAACGCCCTGAATTTAGACATTCTTCATCAGCATGATAAAAAAACCAACCCACTTGGTGAAGACTTCAGTTACCGAGAAGCACTGAAGTCGCTTGATGTAAAAGCGCTTAAAAACGATTTGAAAGCTTTGATGACAGACAGCCAAGACTGGTGGCCCGCAGACTGGGGACACTATGGCGGCTTAATGATCCGTATGGCTTGGCACTCAGCTGGTAGCTACCGTACCGCTGATGGTCGCGGGGGCGGCTCTACTGGTAATCAGCGTTTTGCCCCACTTAACTCTTGGCCAGATAACGGTAACCTAGACAAAGCCCGCCGCTTGCTATGGCCAATAAAGAGAAAGTACGGCAACAAGATCAGCTGGGCAGATTTAATGCTTCTAGCGGGTAACATGGCT
The DNA here is from genome assembly GCF_963675395.1 of uncultured Vibrio sp. NCBI lineage: Bacteria > Pseudomonadati > Pseudomonadota > Gammaproteobacteria > Vibrionales > Vibrionaceae > Vibrio > uncultured Vibrio sp. The sequence goes on from NZ_OY776222.1 coordinate 1,258,359, forward strand.
TATGAATCTATGGGGCTTAAAACCTTTGGTTTTGCCTTTGGCCGCGAAGACATCTGGCATCCAGAAAAAGACATTTACTGGGGTTCAGAAAAAGAATGGTTGGCACCAAGCGGTGGCGAAGGTAGCCGTTACTCTGGTGAACGTGACCTTGAAAACCCTCTTGCGGCAGTAATGATGGGCTTGATTTATGTAAACCCCGAAGGTGTAGACGGTAATCCGGATCCTCTGAAAACCGCAGCTGACATGCGTGTCACCTTTGCCCGTATGGCAATGAATGACGAAGAAACGGTTGCCCTCACTGCAGGTGGCCACACGGTAGGTAAAGCCCATGGTAATGGTGATGCGGCAAACTTAGGTCCAGATCCGGAAGGTGCTGACGTAGAAGAGCAAGGCCTTGGTTGGGTCAACCATAAATCTCGCGGCATAGGACGTAACACTGTAACTAGCGGCATTGAAGGAGCTTGGACAAGTCAGCCGATTGAATGGGACAACGGTTATTTTAAAATGTTGTTAGAGCATGAGTGGCAACTTACCAAAAGCCCTGCAGGTGCTTGGCAGTACGAGCCAATTGAAATTGCTGAAGAAGACAAGCCGGTTGATGTAGAAGATCCGTCAATCCGCTATAACCCAATGATGACCGACGCAGATATGGCTCTGAAGGTTGACCCTGAGTATCGTAAGATTTCTGAGCGCTTCTACCAAGATCAAGCATACTTTGAAGAAGTTTTCGCTCGTGCTTGGTTTAAACTTACGCACCGCGATCTAGGCCCTAAAGCACGTTATATTGGCCCGGATGTTCCAGCTGAAGATCTTATCTGGCAAGATCCAATCCCTGCTGGTACAACCAATTACGATGTAGACGCGGTAAAAGCAAAAATTTCTGCAACAGATCTAAGTGTTTCTGACTTAGTTTCAACCGCATGGGATAGCGCACGTACATTTCGACACTCAGATCTACGTGGTGGTGCAAACGGTGCACGTATTCGCCTCGCCCCGCAAAATCAGTGGGAAGGCAATGAGCCACAGCGCCTTGCTCATGTACTCGATGTGTTAACTAAGATTGCTGATGAATCAGGCGTTAGCATCGCGGATACTATCGTTCTTGCGGGTAACGTCGGACTCGAAAAGGCGATTAAAGCAGCAGGCTATGATTTCACAGTACCATTTACACCTGGACGAGGTGATGCATCAGCTGATCAAACTGACGTTGAGTCGTTCGATGTACTTGAACCTCTGGCTGACGGATTCCGCAACTGGCAGAAAAAGCATTATGCCGTGAAACCTGAAGAAATGTTGTTAGATCGTGCCCAGCTTCTAGGTTTGACTGCGCCTGAAATGACCGTATTACTCGGTGGAATGCGTGTACTCGGCACTAACCACGGCGGTACTCAACATGGTGTATTCACGGATCGTGTCGGTGCGCTGACGAATGACTTCTTCGTTAACCTAACTGACATGTCGTACACATGGAAACCAACAGGTCGCAACGCTTACGAGATCTGTGACCGTAAGACAGGTGAAGCGAAGTGGACAGCAACACGAGTTGACTTAGTCTTTGGTTCAAATTCAATCTTGCGCTCTTACGCTGAAGTGTACGCTCAAGACGACAACCAAGAGAAGTTCGTCAAAGACTTTATCTCGGTTTGGACAAAAGTGATGAACGCAGACCGATTCGATTTAGTTTAATTGCAAGCCAATTTCACTGAAAGCACCTAGGTGCCTATTAATTTAAAGCCGCTAACTTTGGCGGCTTTTTGTTTACACTGTAAATCTATTAAAGCTTAACCCAAACCTGCGGGAATTGATCACTTTCTGTTTGGACATTGATGCTCACCAAAGCATCGTTATCCACTTCAAAACCAACAATTTCACCTTCTGGGGTAATGGATTCGAATGGAGGAAACGTCGCATCCGTACCAAAACGAATGGTATCACCTGCGGCGAATGTCATCGTAGAAAACAAAGAAGATAAAGCTAAAAGTAGTACTCGAGACCTTTTCATAATTACGTCCATGATTGTATTTACAACTTTTTTACTCTATCGAGCAGGTTTCTGGATGTCTATGTCAAAGCGATAACTGCACTGCAGCAAGGTGTCGCTAATGAGCATCAACTAGCATCACCTCTATAGGTTGTGCACAAGTCGTTCTGTTTAAAACCTAACCACTCCTTACTAAATAAGCGCTAAACGTAAATTAACAGTTGAATTTGGTAACGTTCTCATTTAATTTTAGCCATCCAAACGGCTAGAAATCCATTTAAAGGTGTAAGAAAAATGAAAACGAATACGATGCTGATTCTTGATGGTGGTATGGGACGAGAATTAAATCGTCGTGGTGCGCCTTTTCGTCAGCCGGAGTGGTCTGCGCTTGCTATGATCGAAACGCCAGAAACCGTTAGAGATGTACACACTGACTATATTCAAAGCGGTGCTCAGGTGATCACAACCAACAGCTACGCGTTGGTGCCATTTCATATCGGAGAATCTCGCTTCAAAGAGGCAGGACAATCATTAGCCGCACTATCTGGTCAAGTAGCAAAACAAGCGGCACATGGAACCGGAGCCAAAGTTGCCGGTTCACTTCCTCCTCTCTTCGGTTCATACCGACCAGACCTGTACGATCAGGAACACGTGCGTGACTTAGCAACCCCATTAATTCTCGGTCTGTCAGACTCTATCGATTTCTGGCTCGCGGAAACACAAAGCTTAATTGCCGAATCTGTGGCAGTAAAAGCACTGGTCGACGAATTAACGTCAGAAGAAAAGCCGTTTTGGGTCTCTTTTACACTGGAAGATTCCGAACCCACAGACGAGCCATGTCTCCGTTCAGGAGAAACTGTACAGCAGGCCGTGACCACCATGGCACAAGCTGGGGTAAGTGCCATTTTGTTTAACTGTTGCCAGCCAGAGATTGTGGAAGAAGCATTACAGGTGTCAGTGCGCACACTTGAGGAACTCGGTTTATCTCACATCCGTCTTGGTGTTTACGCGAATGCGTTTCCTCCGCAACCAAAAGACGCAACCGCGAATGATGGTCTCGATGAAATTCGTCAAGACCTAAGCCCTGATGCTTACCTGATATGGGCAGAAAAGTGGCGTCAATCTGGTGCCTCTATCATAGGTGGCTGCTGTGGCATCGGACCTGAGCACATTGCTAAATTAAGCCAATACTTCAAGGACTAAGCTTCAATTATGTCACAAAGTAAAAGTATCAGTTTAGCCGCGCTAACGGCATTAGTATTTAGCTCAATGGTCGGTGCCGGCATATTCAGCTTACCGCAGAATATGGCAGAGGTAGCGGGACTCGATGCCATGATTGTGGGTTGGACGATTACTGGTGTCGGTATTCTACTTCTCGCTGGTTGCTTTCTATATCTATCGCGTCTTAAACCAGAGTTAGATGGAGGTATTTATGCCTATGCAAGAGAAGGCTTTGGTGATCTCGCTGGCTTCCTTTCTGCGTGGGGCTATTGGTTGTGTGCGACGATCGGCGTTGTAGGTTACCTGGTCGTGGCGTTTGCGGCTCTCGGCGCTTTTGTCGATACCCCGGACTTTACGTTATTTGGTGACGGCACCACCATCTATGCCTTTATTGGCGAGTCTCTGGTATTGTGGGCAGTTCATAGTTTGATTCTAAGAGGCGTCACTCAGGCAGCTTTGATAAATTTGCTGGCCACTTTGGCTAAGAGCGTACCGTTAATCCTGTTTGTCTGCGCTGCTTACTCCTTCTTTGATGCCGATACTTTTCATATTGATACGCAAGGAGAAACCCTACAACAGCCTTTTATAGAACAAGTAAAAGGGACAATGTTGATCACGCTTTGGGTATTTACGGGCATTGAAGGTGCGGTGATTTTATCAAGCCGAGCCAAAAATCGGAAAGATATCGGCCGCGCAACCTACCTTGGTGTCATAGCGGCATTAATCTTGTACGTATTGATTTCTCTTATGTCACTTGGAATCGCATCACGTGCAGAGATAGCTGCGATCTCGAATCCATCAATGGCAGGTCTGATGGCCATGATGACTGGCACTTGGGGTAAAGCGGTGATCAGTATCGGTTTAATTGTGTCGGTGCTGGCTTCTTACTTAAGCTGGATTTTGTATTCTGCAGAAGTGCCTTATACAGCGGCGAAGTATGGTGCGTTTCCGAAATATTTCGCTAAATCAAACGATAACGACACACCAAAAAACTCGCTGCTATTGACCAGTTTAACCGTACAACTCTGTCTACTGCTCGTTATGTTTACAGGCGAAGGTTACAACACCTTGGTACTGATTTCGACTTCGATGATTTTGATACCGTACTTCTTGGTGGGCGCGTACTTGCTTAAGCTTTCCATACAAACGAATGCGAGTTTCAAATTAAAGCTCATTGGTTTTGGAGCCAGTATTTATGGCCTATGGCTGGTTTATGCGGCTGGTGTCGATACGCTATTACTTTCAGCGATTCTTTACATTCCAGGAATTGCGTTATACATCTACAGTCGACGTCAACATCGATTAAAGCCGACCACAGCATAAAAACAAATCTATTTTAACGAAAAAGGATGGCCTGATCGCCATCCTTTCATCAATACTAAGACAGTAAAAAATCTATCCTATTGCTTTTGTATCCACGCAACTACTCTTCAAACTCAACATGATTTGGTTTACCAGTTCAATCAGACGCGCTTCGGATGGTTTGGTACTAGCAATCGATCGCAAGCCGTAAATGTTCATCACCAAAAAATCGCTCAACAACTCACAATCCGTACCAGAGTCGATTTCATTGTTCGCTTTTGCTAGCTCTAACTTAGATTGGATATTGCGCTTCCATTGATCGAGCATGTTACAAATGATTTGCTCAACCTCTTCATCTTGTTGATCAAGCTCACTTAACGATTTTTGCAATAAGCAGCCTTTACCGTTATCGCACTCTCTGGAATCAATAATCTCGAGAAGATAACGCTCGAAGCCAGATAAGATCTGTTTAGGGTCGTCAAAGAATTGCTCAAAAGACTGAGACTTTGTTGTCGCATAGTGATCAAGTGCGGCGAGCAAGAGGCCTCTTTTGTTCTCAAAGGCACAGTAAATAGAACCAGGATGCAGCCCGGTCACACGTTTTAAATCCTGCATGCTGGTTTTATTATAGCCCTTAGCGATGAACTCATTCATCGCTGAACTTAAAACATATTCTCGGTCGAATTCGGCATTTCTCATCTGGGCTAGGCTCTGTAACTGTTCAAACACCTTAAGTTTACTGAGGTTAACACGGTTCCACAAGCAATTTGAATGAACGTTCAAAAATATCTTGAATGATCATTCAAAAAAGGGTTAGCATATAACCCTAGCGTTCATTAGGAGCATGCTCATGACAAAAACATTATTCGAAGCGTATAAACTCAACGACAAAATCACACTAAAAAACAAAATAGCGATGGCACCTCTGACACGCTGTATGGCCGATGGTGATTTGGTTCCTACCGACGCAATGGTGGAATACTACGCAAAGCGTGCAGATGCAGGTTTGATCATTTCTGAAGCAACGATTATTCGTCCTGATGGTCAGGGTTACCCGAATACTCCGGGGCTTTTTACCCAAGCACAGATTGAAGGTTGGAAAAAAGTAACCGACGCGGTGCACGCGAACGGTGGTAAGATCTTTGCTCAACTTTGGCATACTGGCCGTGTCGCCCACCCTACTTTCTTTGGTGGTGAGTACGTCTTAGCACCTTCTGCCGTCGCATTTGATGGCACCGTTCCTCGTATGCGCGAATTGGTTTACACCGTGCCAAAACCAGCTACTCAAGAAGAGATTGCTCAGTTGGTAGCAGACTATGCACAGGCGGCACAAAACGCTATCGACGCTGGATTTGATGGCGTAGAGATCCACGCAGCAAATGGTTACCTGATCGATCAGTTCCTGCATTTTGATACCAACCGCCGTACAGACGAATACGGTGAAACACCAGAAAACATGTCCCGTTTCCCACTCGAAGTTATCGACGCGGTAGTTGAGCGTATCGGCGCAGAACTTACTGGCTTACGCGTATCCCCTGCTGGCTACGCACACATGGAAACCGATCCTCGTGACCGTCAGGTGTTCGATTACTTCCTACCTGAAGTAGAAAAGCGTAATCTGGCTTACCTGCACGAAGGCATGTTTGATGACAGTATAGAGTTTGATTTCCTTGGTGGCCGCGTATCGCAATACATGCGTGAGACTTACTCAAAGACATTGATGGGTGTGGGTGGTTATACAGCTGAAACAGGCGCGGAAGCGATTGAGGCGAATAAATTCGATTTGATTGCGATTGGTCGTCCATTTATTGCCAACCCAGACTACATCAGTCGAGTTCAGGAAAATAAACAACTTGTCGAGTATGATGCAGCGATGCTGGAGACACTGGTCTAATCCCCCTTTGCTCGTTTAATTGAGTAGTGCCGCTCGTATAACAGCGAGCGGCATACTCAGAACAACCGTACGATTCAGTCTTCCTGAACAGCGACGAAGGAGCGTGATTCAGGATCTAATAACCAAGAGTGTCTGCGTTAAAGGGGGTGACTGTAACAACGAGCCTGCGGTGATTAGATTCCTGATGTCGCTAAAGGCTCCTCGGAATGACGCGGCAGAATAAACATCGTGCGCAGTAACAAATTTATTCGGTCAGTCAGCGATTAACATTTATCGTTAGTCGCTGTTTTATCGCACTTATTACACCAACGGAAGTAACTCTACCCCTAGTACTCCACTGATACCCATTACCACCAGCAAAGAAACTTTAAACACCGACTTTGACCAAGCAACGTAGTTTTCATCGTCAATACTGCGGAAGGTGACTTTTGTCCACATAAAACAAACGACAGCTGCAACAGCCAGGTATTCATACCCTGCTTCACCGAGCAAAAAGAGTCCCAATGAAACGGCACCAAAGGCTACCACGTAAGCTTTCATATGACGATGTGCTTTATGGATGCCCTCTGTAACAGGCAGAACTGGAATACCAGCTTCGCGGTAGTCTTGCATACGGAACATAGCAATTGCGTACGAGTGCGGCATTTGCCACAGGCAGAACATGGTGAACAACAGTATCGCTTCTAAGCTAATGAAGTTCGTCACCGCCAAGTAACCAACTAATGGCGGAACGGCGCCAGAAATACTTCCGACTAAGGTGCCATACACCGAGTTACGCTTGTACCACATGGTGTAAAAGAACACGTAGTACACGTACCCGAGAAGAACAACAACGGCTGAAAGTGGATTGGCGAGTTGAAACAGTAATCCCGTTCCAACCAAAAGCAAAACCAACGCATAGACAAACGCGACATCAATATTGATGTTACCTTTCGCCAGATCACGGTTCTGAGTACGCGCCATCTTTTGATCGATATCGCGGTCAAAAATATTGTTCACCACACAACCTGAAGCAATTACAAGCCCCACACCAGCCAACGTTGTCAGAAACAACGTCAGGCTAGCAGGTTCTGTTTTTGCGGCGAGGAAAAAACCCGCCGCAACAGAAATCAGGTTGCCGAAAATAATGCCCGGTTTGGTGATAGACAAATAACTTTTCAGCATACCTTGACCTACAACTTCATGTTGACGTTCATGTTGTAGATGATCCAGATCGAACCCGCGATCAAAATCAATACAACAATGGCAGTAAACATCAGTGAAACCAGATTCCAGCGACCGTCATCGGTCTTCGCTTCCATATGCAAGAAGTATTTAAAGTGCACAAAGATCTGAACCAGTGCACAGCCAAATAGAATCGCGTATGTCGTGACCTCTGGCAAAGATTGCGCCCAAACAAAGTAGAATGGAATCACCGTTAGGATAAGTGACGCAACAAAGCCTTTAACGTAATCAGACGCACTTGTTTCAATATGTTGTCCCATTACATTACCCCCAGTAAGTAAACGATGGTAAAGACACAGATCCAGACAATATCCAGGAAGTGCCAGAACAGGCTCAAGCAGTTAAAACGCATCGCCATATTATCGTTCAGACCTTTGGTCGACAGTTGGTGATAAGCGATCGCCAACCAAATCAGACCAAATGACACGTGCAAACCGTGCGTACCTACCAACGTAAAGAACGCAGAAAGAAATGCACTTTCCTGTGGGCCGTAACCTTCAGCAATCAAATGATGGAATTCGTAAACTTCCATGCAAATGAAACCAAGACCTAATGCAAAGGTAATTTGCAGCCAGCGTTTAAGACCAGCAACATCATTACGTTTCATCGCGATCATGCCAAAACCAAACGTGATACTGCTGAATAGCAGCAACATGGTTTCAACAAACACGAAAGGCAATTCGAAAATATCTTTACCCGTAGGACCAGCAATCGAGTTGCTAGATAGCACTGCGTATGTTGCAAACAGAGTTGCGAACAGGACACAGTCACTCATTAGGTAAACCCAGAAACCAAACAGCTTGATGCCGTTGGTATCGTGGTGGTGATCATGGTCATGATGAGCAGCGACATTAGTTTGCATACGTCACCTCCAGATCATCTTTGCTTTCGTTGTCTTTCACTGAACCTTTCTTTGCTTCTTCAAGCTGAGCACGTCGTGCCGCTTCAATCGCTTTGATTTCTTCAACTTCCACGTAGTAATCCACGTCTTCGTTGTAACTGTGTTTGATACAAGTCACGATGATGGCAACCAGACTCAAACCAGCCAGCCACCAGATGTACCAGATCATGCCAAAGCCGAATAGCAGTGACCAAGCAGACACATAAATACCTGTAGGCGTGTTCTTAGGCATGTGAATACGCTCGTATTCCACTTCCTTGCTAGGATCAAACTCGCCATTTTGTTTTTGGTACCAGAATGCATCCAGTACATCACCTTTTGGAAGGTGCGCAAAGTTGTAGAATGGTGGTGGTGAAGACGTTGCCCACTCAAGGGTACGACCGCCCCATGGGTCACCGGTAAGATCGCGGTTTTGCTCGCGGTCACGGATACTTACGTAGATTTGGATGAACTGTGACAGTACGCCCAGTGCAATCACAACAGTACCAGCAGCAGCAACGGCCAATAGTGGGAAGAACTCTGGGTTGATGTCTTGGCTCAGACGACGGGTCATGCCCATAAAGCCCAACGCGTAAAGCGGTAGGAATGCCATCAAGAAACCAATAATCCAAAGATAAAACGCACGTTTGCCCCAAGTTTCATTCATGGTGAAACCCGTTGCTTTCGGGAACCAGTAAGTAATCGCTGCAAAACAGCCAAATACTACACCACCGATAATTACGTTGTGGAAGTGCGCAATCAAGAATACTGAGTTATGCAGAACGAAGTCCGCACCCGGTACCGCCATCAATACACCTGTCATACCACCAACAGTAAAGGTGATCAGGAAGCCTACGGTCCACAACATTGGCGTCGTAAAGCGAATACGGCCTTTGTACATGGTAAACAGCCAGTTGAAGATCTTGACCCCGGTCGGGATGGAAATGATCATCGTGGCAATACCAAAGAAGGCATTTACGTTTGCCCCCGAGCCCATTGTGAAGAAGTGGTGCAACCAAACAACGAACGCCAGAACGGTGATAACTATCGTAGCCCAAACCAGCGACGTGTAACCAAATAGCTTCTTACGTGCGAACGTTGCAGTAACTTCTGAGAACACACCAAAAATTGGCAGAATAAGGATGTACACTTCTGGGTGACCCCATGCCCAAATCAGGTTGACGTACATCATTACGTTGCCGCCAAGATCATTGGTAAAGAAGTGCATACCCAGGTATCTGTCCAGTGTCAGTAGTGCGATAGTTACGGTCAGAATTGGGAATGAGATAATGATCAGGATGTTTGCACACAGAGAAGCCCAAGTGAATACGGGCATTTTCATCATTGGCATCGAAGGTGTACGCATACGCAGGATCGTTGCGAAGAAGTTCACACCTGTTAGCGTTGTACCGACACCCGATATCTGCAGTGCCCAAATCCAATAGTCGACTCCGACTCCCGGACTTGCCTTAATACCTGATAATGGTGGATACGCTAACCAACCTGTTTGGCCAAATTCGCCTAAGCCCAGTGACATGTTCGTTAGGATCACACCGACAACAAACAACCAAAAGCTCAAGTTATTCAGGTATGGAAACGCCACGTCACGCGCGCCAATTTGTAGCGGAACAATGATGTTCATCAGACCGATAACCAATGGCATCGCAACGAAGAAAATCATGATCACGCCATGCGCGGTAAAGATTTGGTCATAGTGGTGTGGTGGCAAGTAACCCGCGTCACCCGCAGAGGAAAGCAGTTGCTGGCTACGCATCATTACCGCGTCAGCGAAACCACGAATTAGCATTACCATCGCAACCGCGATGTACATAAAGCCAAGTTTTTTGTGGTCTACTGAAGTAAACCATTCATTCCACAAATACTGCCATTTCCCGGCTTTGGTTACCGCGTAAGCGACGCCTAAGCCAGCTAAAGCCACAACCGCTAGGGTGATGACGATAATGGGTTCGTGGAATGGAATTGAATCAAGAGTTAATCTTCCAAACATTACGATTATCCTTGGATTTCTGGCAAACAGTTCATTGAACCTGGATGCTGAGTCACGACGTTACTGAACAAAAACGGAGGAACGCTGGAGAATAAGGTCACCGGCGCTGCAATACTTGGCTCAGCAAGCGAACGGTATTGATCCCAGTCTTCGATTCGGTCAGGGCTCGCCTTCACTTCCTGCACCCATTTCTGGAATGAGGCTTGATCTGGCATTGCCGACGCCGTGAACTTCATTTGCGAGAAACCTTTGCCACTGAAGCTAGAAGCAAACCCTTTGAAGTCACCTTCATGATTCGCAATCAGGTTAAGCTTGGTCACCATACCTGGCATGGCGTAAATCTGACTGCCTAAACGTGGGATAAAGAATGCATTCATGATGTTGTCTGACGTCAGTTTGAAGTTGACAGGTACATCTTTAGGAAATGCGACATAGTTCACTGTCGCCATATTTTGTTCCGGATAGATGAACAACCATTTCCAATCAAGTGATACCACTTCAATGGTTAAAGGTTTTACATCACTTTCCAGAGGCTTTGACGGCTCTAGTGCGTGAGTTGAACGCCATGTAATAGCGCCAAGAATCGCGATAATGATGATTGGAACAGTCCAGACCACTATCTCGATCTTCGTTGAGTGTGACCACTCTGGAGCATACTCTTGCTGGGTATTAGACTCTCGGTATCGATAAGCGAAGTAAATCGTCATCAGAATCACTGGGATCACGACGATCAACATCAGCAAAAGAGCAGTAATAATTAACTCTTTTTCTTGGACACCGATAGCTCCTTTGGGGTCAAGCAAAGCTGAATTACATCCTGAGAGCAGAAGTATGACGGACGCCAAACTTCCTCTCGACAAGATGCGTTTATATCTTGAGGCTTCCATTAACTTTCTCGATGGTTGCCTGGTTTCTTTAGCAAACGCCAAGAACCAGTTGTTATAGTCATTAGAATGTTTATGTGTTGAGCGTATGCGACATTGGACGTCAAAACGCAATCAAAACCCCCACAATCAGTGTGAGTTTATTGTTACACTTTGAAACACAATGTTACATTCGGCCGCATTATGAGGACTTCGTAGTTAAACCTCACGAGCCATATCTGGAAACTAACATTTCACTTTTATAGAAAATAATAAGAATGAGAGGTGGTGAAGTGGCTGATCTCATCAGTATCAGTAAGCCACCAGACCATGAGGAATACCGCTTTACTGAACGAAAGGTCGGTGAAAAATTGGGGCTTTTATCATGCAAACGAGATAAGGAGAATGGTCAAATTTCAAACTCACAAAACGTGATATAGATCAATTTAATGATTTCACGTAATTTTCACATGGTATTTATCAATGGTCCATAGTCAAAACCAAAAATATTCATGAGATAAATGACTTATCTTAACCACGTCATTAATGACTCAAACGAAAGGAAAAACTTACTAAATAGAGTGCTATGGGTTAAAAACCGAAGGCTCCTTACATACGTAGACCTCCGTCTATCTCGAGTACCCTTCCGGTAAAGTATTCGTTTTCAAAGATATATTTAACGGCATGTGCGATTTCATCCGTCTTACCCATTCTTCCAAGCGGAATCAATTTTTCCAAACGTTCTATCACTTCTGGTTTCATGTTTTCAGCCATAGGAGTATGCACAACACCCGGTGCAATCGCAGCAACGCGAATACCGTACTGTGCTAACTCACGAGCCCAAGTCGTCGCCATGGTTGCGACTGCAGCTTTGGAAGCGGAATAGTTGGTTTGACCAATGTTTCCCGCTCGTGCAACGCTGGAGATATTAATGATCACACCACGGGACTTACTTTCGATCATTTTCACTGCAGCCTCACGACCACAAAGAAAGGTCCCTGTCACGTTTACATTCATCACCATAGAGAACTGTTCCAGCGACATCTTACTAATCGCGCCATCCTTTGCTTTGACTAGCAAGCCATCCCGGATGACACCAGCGTTATTGATCAGCCCATTTAATTGACCGAAATCTTGCAGAATCTCGTCAAACGCACCTTCGACTTGCTGCTCGTTGGTGATGTCTAATTGGTAAACAAAAGCCTTACCACTTAACATTTGGCATTGCTGTTGAGTTTCACGTAACCCACTTTCATTAATGTCGAGCAAAGCCAAGTCGGCTCCCGCACGTGCAAGAACAATCGCTATCATCTGTCCAAGACCCTGGCCCGCGCCAGTAATGGCAATAACACTGTTGCTTAAATCCATGGCTGTACTCCAACGCTTATGACGACTTTCGGGAACGTTGCAATCTTTTTCACAACGACAAAAGTCACACTCGCTCTCATTAAATTGCGGATAGCTCACTATGGCCTGTTGGAAATGACGACACTCAGTTACCAAACATCGTCATTCCTGAAGGAGATTAGCGAGCATGAGTGGGAACCTCTCTCAATAGTTAATCCCAATTATTTTTGGTTTTTATAGAACTCAAACAAACTCGAGAAATCGAGTTCGCCATAACCACTTGAGTTATGAAATGCATACAGATTACGAGCGAGAGATCCCATAGGAACAGAAGAATGCGTTTGCAATGCGGCATCCAACCCTAAGCCCAAATCTTTCAACATTAATTTACTCATAAAGCCCGGTTGATACTGGTGACTCGCCGGAGCACTTTCCATCACCCCTGGACACGGGTTATAAAGCTCTAGTGCCCAATTTCGTCCTGAGCTTTGCAGCATAATATTTGAAAGAACCTTAGGATCGAGACCATGATCAATACCAAGATTCAAGGCTTCACACGTTCCTGACATCAAAATACCGAGCATCAAGTTGTTACAGATCTTCGCCATCTGACCATCTCCGGCTTTTCCGGCATGGAAAACGTTTCTCCCCATGTATCGCAAAATAGCATTGGCTTTTGAAAACGCCTCATCTGATCCACCAACGATGAATGTCAAGGTTGCGGCTTTTGCTCCCGTCACGCCCCCTGATACTGGAGAATCAACAAACAACAATTGCTTATTTGCAGCCTCATTCGCAACAAGTCGTGCCGAATCAGGATCAATGGTGGAGCAATCTATGAGTAAAGTATTGGGAGCAACAAGATTAAGTACGCCTACAGTACCATGTAAGTTACCCAGGTAAGCACTCCTAACTTGTGACGCTGCTGGCAACATAGTGATGACGATGCCTGCCCCATCCACTACTTCTTGTAATGAACTGGCAACGATAGCGCCAAACGGTTCTAACGCCTTTGCCACGTTAGTGTCTAAATCAAAAACCTGTACATTGAACCCGGATGCCAATAAATTCTGCGCCATCGGACTCCCCATATTGCCTAAACCTATAAATGCAATGGTACTCATGATAACTCTCCTTCGTTTTCTAACTCCGCTAGTGGATGTTCGCTTATTGACCAAAGCGGAGTGAATAGCGTATCAATAAGATCTTCATCAACTTCAGTAACATTTTTAAACATCCAATTTGGTTCACCATCGCGATCGATCAGTCTCGCGCGCACTCCTTCTTTAAACTCGCCTAGTAGGGCGCAACGAACAGAAAGTGTCAGTTCCATCCGGAAGCAATCCGCCAGTGGTAGACTGTGAAATTCTTTCACTTGTCTAAAACAAATATGTGCGGTGATTGGGCTACCAGCGGCAAATGTCTGCTTGGCATTTTCCAACCACGGATTAATGCTATCCATTGCCATGATTCTCTGGGCAATAAGGTTGAGATCGCTACCTTTACACGCTTGTTTAATTTGCTCCAAGCATGGACGAATTTGAGTGGTTGGTTTGCTATCAATCACGCCTTCTTCCAACAGAGCTAACAGTGCATTCACCATTTCTTTCGCATTGCTACTTCCCCAAGGTAATGTTTGTAGCTCCTGCAATAAGGTTGGGTAATGCTCTTCCAGCAGTAACCAATCGGCAAAGCCAATTGTGACAGCGTCACTTGAATTAACTAATGCGCCAGTCAAACCAAGAAATAAACCGACCTCCGGGTCTATTTGACTTAAGAACCAAGTCGCCCCCACATCAGGGTAAAGGCCGATATTAATTTCCGGCATTGACAGACGCGATTTGGGCGTTACCACTCTATGGCTCGCCCCCATGAATAGCCCCATTCCACCGCCCATCACAATGCCTTCACCCCAAGCAATAATAGGCTTGTTATAGGTGTGGATGAGATAATCACACTCATACTCTAACGTGAAGTAACGAGTACAAAACTCGGCAGTTGTGTCTTTGCCTTCGTCGTGCATGACGTGGTAAATAGCCCTCACATCACCACCTGCGCAAAAGGCTTTTTCTCCGGCACCGGTGAGTACAACACACACCAAATGGGGATCATCTCTCCATTTCAGCAACTGATCATGGAGCTGAACTAACATGTTGTAGGTAAGCGCATTTAAAGACGACACATTGTCTAACGTTGCCACGCCAATTCGGTGAATACCGTCTGCACAATCCATCTCGGTGATCGTTACCATCCCTGCCATTTGGCCTCCTATTGGTTTTTCCATTTCGGTGTACGTTTCTCAAGAAACGCACGTACACCTTCTATCTGATCTTCGGTATCGAAGAGATTGAGGAACAGCTCTCGCTCTTTGACTAATCCATGTTTTCTCGGCGCTGAACGCATGTTTTGAATAAGGACTTTGCATGCCGCGACAGAAGATGGAGACTGGTTTGCCACTGAACCGGCTAATTCTATCGCTTTGGGTAACGCTTCTCCTTTTTGTACAAGTTCCTCTGCTAAGCCTAGTTCTTTTGCTCGGCTCGCGCTGACTTGTTCACCACAAAGAATCATACGTTTAGCCCAACCTTCGCCAACTAATGCGGTAAGATTTTGCGTACCACCAGCACAGGGTAATAACCCAACTTTGGCTTCTGGCAATGCCAATAAGGCTTGTTCTTCAACGACTCGAATGTCACACGCCAACGCCACTTCTAATCCTCCGCCCATGGCATAGCCGTTTATCGCCGCAATGGAAACACCGCGAAAGTCGGAAAGAGTTTCAAAAGCCTCTCCAAATGCTCGTGCCATTGCCGATGCAACCGCTTTATCACCATCAGAAAACAGTTTGAGATCCGCCCCGGCGGAAAAAAACTTTTCCCCACAGCCTGTTATCACCAATGCGTAAACGTCTTTATCTTGGTTTAATTCAAGTACAAGACTTTTCAATGCGTAAAGGCTGTCTACCGTCCAAGTATTAGCCGGTGGGTTATTCATTGTAATAACCGCAACGTGATTGCTGATTTGGTGTTGAATCGCTTCTTGATTCATTGACATAGCTCGAATCCTTTCTGATTGAAAATGATCGAATAAAGGATCACAGCTGCGCCGATGACTCTGACAACAAACGGCGCGCTATAATCAACCGCATTATCTCGTTAGTGCCTTCCAAAATCTGGTGCACACGCACGTCTCGGAAATAACGCTCCATCGGGTATTCTTTGATGTAGCCGTAACCGCCGTATAACTGTAGTGCTTGATCGCAGACTTGGAACCCAACATCCGTAGCGAAACGTTTTGCCATTGCACAATAAGTCGTCGCGTCAGGGTCACCTTTGTCGAGCTTACTTGCGGCATAACGAACCAGTTGTCTTGCTGCAACCAGTTCTGTCGCCATGTCAGCTAATTTAAACTGCAGTCCCTGAAATTGTGCTAATGATTTGCCGAACTGTTTTCGTTCCTGCATGTACTGAGTGGAATGGTTGAGTGCCTGTTGCGCGGTGCCGACTGAGCAAGTTGCGATGTTAATTCGTCCTCCGTCGAGGCCTTTCATCGCAACGACAAAGCCTTGTCCTTCTTCACCCAATAACTGACTGGCAGGAACGGCAACATTCTCAAAAGTGACGGCACGTGTCGGCTGGCTATTCCAGCCCATTTTGGGCTCTTTGCGCCCGTAACTGATGCCTTTCGCATTTGCTTCAACCACAAAGGCTGAAATACCTTTTGCGCCTGGCTGTCCAGTTCTTGCCATGACGACCAAAACATCCGTATCGCCAGCACCAGAAATAAACGTCTTACTGCCATTTAGAATATACTGGTCCCCTTTTTTAGTGGCGGTCGTGGTGAGTGACGCCGCGTCAGAACCAGCGTTGGGCTCGGTCAGGCAGTAGGAACCCAGATATCGTCCGGTGACTAATTGAGGACAAAATTTGTCTTTAACGTCTTCCCGCGCAAAACTTGCCACCATCCAACTCACCATATTATGAATAGTCATAAATGCAGTTGTTGAAGTGCATCCCATGGATAATTGCTCAAAGATGATCGAAGCATCCAAACGACTCAACCCTAAACCACCCTGTTCTTCAGGCGTATAAAGACTCAAAAAGCCTAACTCGCCTGCTTCACGTAAAATAGCTTTGGGAAAGATTTGCTTCTCATCCCATTCCGCTGCCATCGGAGCGAGCCGCTCCTCGGCAAACTGTTGAGCGGTATCGGAGAAGGCACGTTGATCTTCGTTGAGTTCAAAGTCCATAAAACCTCCTTACTGATGGTTTAGCGCAAATGAATCGTCAGGTTTGGACCGCTCGAAATATCATCATCGAACCAGCGTGACGTCACCGTTTTGGTTTCTGTGTAGAATCGCACGGCTTGCTTACCATACGCATGGAGATCGCCATAGAAACTGCCTCGCCAGCCAGTAAAGGAGAAAAATGGCAGCGGTACTGGGATCGGGACATTTATCCCCACCTGGCCCACTTGTATCTCATGTTGGTATTTTCGCGCAGCCGCGCCGTTGGCGGTGAATATCGATGTGCCATTTCCGTAAGGATTACGGTTGACGAGCTCAATAGCTTCTTGCAGGGTGTCCACTTCTATACAGACCAGTACCGGGCCAAAAATTTCTTGAGTGTAAATCGACATGTCCGTGGATACGCCGCTAAACAAAGTCGGTCCAATCCAGTTACCATCAGGGAATCCATCCACTTCACACTCGCTTCCATCAAGCTCACACACCGCGCCTTGCTGTTTACCTAATTCTATTAAGCCTAAAACACGCTGCTTTGCCTGCTCGCTGATCAGTGGACCATAGTCTGCCTCTTCGTCATCCCAAGCACCTGGATGTACTTTTGCCATTTCGTTTTTAAGATCGGTAATCCACGCTTTGGAGTCGCCAACAAAGACGGCAACTGAGATCGCCATGCAACGCTGCCCTGCCGCACCAACGGACGAACCAACTAAATTGTTTAGCACGTGTTCTTTGTTGGCGTCCGGCATAATCACCATATGGTTTTTGGCACCAGCAAAGGCCTGTACCCGTTTAAAGTGCTGGGTACCAGTCTTGTAAATATATTGAGCGACCGGAACGGAACCAACGAAGGAAATGGCGCGAATATCTTGATGAGCGAGTAGGAAGTCCACCTGCGCCTTACCGCCATGAACAATCTGTAAGACACCTTTTGGTGCACCAGCCTCTGCAAACAATTCAGCAAGACGAATTGAAGTGAGAGGTACTTGTTCTGAAGGCTTGAGGACAAAGGTATTACCGCTGGCAATCGCAATAGGAAACATCCATAACGGAATCATCGCCGGAAAGTTAAACGGCGTGATACCGCAACACACGCCTAAGGGTTGGATGAACGAGTAACTGTCAATGTCAGTCGCGACGTTTTCAACTGTTTCCCCCATCAGATTGCTAGCAATGTTCGCCGCTTGCTCTACGACTTCAATGCCACGCCACACGTCCCCTTTTGCATCGGCTAAAATTTTACCCGTTTCATGCGAGAGCAATACGGCCAGTTCGTCGTGATGCTCTTTCAACAAATGCTGATAACGAAGCATTAGTCGCGCTCGCTCTGAAACCGCCACCTCTTTCCATGTTTGAAACGTCGCTTTAGCACTGTCGATTGCGGCATGCATCTCTTCATTAGTTGAGCTCGGTACGTACGCAATCACATCATTAGTGGCAGGGTTAGTGACTTCCATCCAATCTGCGGTTTGAGATTCACGAAACTCACCGCCAATAAATAAGGGAACCAAACGAGTCCTCATAGACTACTCCTTCGTTAACGTTGCGGGAATTAAAGTGGCACCTCGATACCTATTGCCGTCGCTTCTCCTCCACCAATACAGATTGCGGCTATCCCTTTCATTGATTTTTTGTTGCCTGAATCCCCATCAACACCTAAAGCCTGTAGCTGGCGCAAGCTGTGGATTAAAGTTACCAGTATCCGTGCGCCACTGGCACCGATAGGATGTCCAAGCGCACACGCTCCGCCCTTGATGTTGACTTTTTCAGGATCGAGTCCCAGTTCAGCGATAGCGATTTGTGTAACAACAGCAAAAGCTTCATTAATTTCCCACAGATCAATCTCATCTATGGTCCAATCGAGCTGTGATAACAGTTTTTCAATTGCGTAGACTGGAGCGAGCGTAAACTCCGCAGATTCTCTGGCATGGGTAGCATGGCCGCTTATCATGGCCAGCGGTGAGAGATGATGGTGCTGAGCCGTTTCCTCATCCATCAGGACAAGGGCGGCTGCACCGTCTGAAATTGCGCTAGAATTAGCGGCCGTGACTGAGCCATGGATATCGAAGGCAGGCTTCAGCTGGGCAATTTTTTCGAAGTTAATCGAACGCGGGTGTTCATCGTAATTAAACAGTGCAGATGACGACTTACTACGAACTTCTATTGGTGAGATTTCCTCAGTGAACATCCCTTGCTCTTGTGCTTCTAACGCACGTGTTGCTGACATCGCTGCCCACTCGTCCATTTTTTTACGGCTGAAGTGAAGTCTGTCGGCGATTTGCTGAGCATATACACCCATCAACAGCCCTTCATAAGCATCTTCTAACCCGTCAAGAAACATATGGTCGTATACGGACTGATGACCCATTCGCATACCACTTCTCGCCTCTTTCATTAGATAAGGGGCATTGGTCATACTCTCCATACCACCAGCGACAGCCGTACGAATGGTGCCTGCTTTGATCAGATCGTGCGCTAACATCACGCTTTTCATCCCGGATCCACATACCTTATTGATAGTGGTGCAGCCAGTAGAAAGAGGTAGTTCCGCTTCAAGCGCTGCCTGCCGTGCTGGTGCCTGACCGCAGCCCGCAGGCAACACGCAGCCCATAAACACCTCATCCACTGAAGTTAGCTGCACCTGTTGGAGCGCACTTTTAATCGCGATGGCCCCTAACGCCGGAGCAGAGTATGTTTGGAGTTGTCCCTGAAAGCGCCCGATTGGTGTTCGTTTCGCACTGACAATCCAGATGTCATTTTCCATGATTCCCCATCCTTAAACGGTGTATCACAGCCTACGAATTTACCCATCACAGTCGCTATCAAAAACTTTCAAACCAGCTTAAGTTTCCAATCAAACGACGAATCTTTCGCACTGTGATTTCTTGACGTTTACGTAAGCATAGCACTAGCCTTTACAGTGAGGTAAAGAAACAAAATAATAAAAGTATAATTTTCCTCCGACCTTTCACCACCGGGGCCGACTTCGAGAAGCTTGTTGTTTATTTGAGGTAAGTAATTTGAGGTAAGTGTGTGATGGAAAAATACAAAATTAGCGATCTTGCTAAAGAGTTCGATATTACAACTCGCAGCATTCGATTTTATGAGGATGTTGGTCTGATTGAGCCTGAGCGAAAAGGCAATATGCGTGTATACCAGCGTAGAGATAAAATCCGTTTAAAATTGATATTAAGAGGGAAACGACTCGGTTTCTCACTCGCAGAAATTCGTGAACTTTTTGAACTGTACGACCTGCAGCAAAATGATGAGCAGCTGCTTAAAATGCTCAACATCATCGAAGAAAAACAAGCGGTGTTGCAACAACAGATGAATGACATCGGGGTTGTGATGGGTGAATTAAACGCAGCCAAAGAGCGTTGCTTACAAACCCTGAAAAAACACAACAAAATATCTACGCATCCCTAAACTCCTGTTACGGGGAAAAGATTATGAAATCCATGTATACCCCACTTAATTTCGGCCTTGGTGAAACCATTGACATACTAAGAGACCATGTCAACGCCTTTGCTGCTGAGCATATTGCTCCGATTGCGGCGCATATCGATCACAACAACCAGTTCCCCGACTACTTGTGGCCACTGTTTGGCGAGATGGGATTGCTAGGCGTTACGGTCGACGAAGAATATGGCGGTGCGGGGATGGGGTACCTCTCTCATGTTATTGCCATGGAAGAAGTCAGTCGAGCCTCAGCCTCTGTCGGGCTTAGCTACGGTGCCCACTCCAATCTCTGTGTGAATCAAATTTTTCGCAACGGTACCGTAGAGCAACGGAAAAAGTATCTTCCCAGTCTAATCGACGGCTCCCATATCGGTGCGCTTGCGATGAGTGAGCCAAACTCAGGTTCGGATGTTGTCAGCATGCAGCTCAAAGCAGAAGACAAAGGCGATCACTTCAAACTCAACGGTAACAAAATGTGGGTAACAAATGGTCCGGATGCGGATGTTCTAGTGGTTTACGCCAAAACCGATCCTGGCGCTGGTTCGCGCGGAATCACGGCATTTATTATCGAGAGTACGTTTGAAGGATTCAGCGATGCGCAGAAACTCGACAAATTGGGAATGCGCGGCTCCAACACTTGCGAACTTGTTTTTACCAATTGTGTGGTTCCTAAGAGAAACGTTCTCGGTGAAGTAAACCGGGGTGTCGAAGTACTGATGAGTGGGCTTGATTACGAACGCGTGGTCCTTTCCGGCGGGCCGTTGGGGATCATGCAAGCTTGTATGGATATCGTGGTGCCCTACGTTCACGAACGTAAACAGTTTGGCAAATCCATTGGTGAGTTTCAGCTAGTTCAGGGCAAGCTTGCCGACATGTACTCGAGAATGAATGCCGCCAAAGCCTATGTTTACACCGTCGCGTCAGCCTGTGACCGAGGAGAATGCACTCGCAAAGATGCTGCTGGCGTCATCTTATGCAGTGCGGAACTGGCCACACAGATGTCGCTCGACGCCATCCAACTCCTTGGCGGCAATGGTTACGTTAACGAATACGCAACCGGACGTTTACTTCGTGATGCAAAGCTGTATGAAATCGGCGCGGGTACCTCTGAGATTCGTCGAATGTTAATTGGGCGAGAGCTGTTCGAGGAATCACGTTAGTCACGAGTCTTGAAAAGGAAGTCCTCTATGGCAATCATAAAAAGTAAAACCAAGCCAACGGATGAACTGTTTCTGTCCAACAAAGCCGCAATGCTAAAGTTGGTGGATAAACTTCACGCTGACATCAAAACCATTAAACAAGGTGGGGGCGAAAAGGCCATTTTACATCAACAAAGTAAAGGAAAACTCCCCGTTCGAGAACGTGTGACCAGATTGCTTGATGATGAGAGTTCGTTTCTAGAAATCGGCCAATTTGCCGCCTGGAATGTATATGAAGAAGCCATTCCTTGCGCTGGCGTCGTGGCGGGTATTGGAACGATTAAAGGTGTTCAGTGCATGGTGATCGCCAACGACCCTTCGGTCAAAGGCGGCACCTACTACCCTCTGACAGTGAAAAAACACCTACGAGCTCAAGAAATCGCCCAACGTTGCCGGCTCCCGTGTGTGTATTTGGTTGATTCTGGCGGCGCAAACCTACCTCATCAGGCTGAAGT
The DNA here is from genome assembly GCF_963675395.1 of uncultured Vibrio sp. NCBI lineage: Bacteria > Pseudomonadati > Pseudomonadota > Gammaproteobacteria > Vibrionales > Vibrionaceae > Vibrio > uncultured Vibrio sp. The sequence continues at coordinate 1,280,435 of NZ_OY776222.1, forward strand.
GTTCCCTGATAAAGACCACTTCGGACGTATTTTCTTCAACCAGGCTCGAATGTCAGCCAAAGGCATACCTCAAATTGCGGTTGTTATGGGCCTGTGCACTGCGGGAGGCGCATACGTTCCCGCCATGGCCGACGTCTCTATCATGGTGAAAGAACAAGGTACGATATTTCTCGCCGGGCCACCTCTTGTCAAAGCGGCCACAGGAGAGATTGTCACTGGCGAAGAGCTCGGTGGCGCCGATGTTCATTGCCGAAAATCTGGTGTGGCGGATTACTATGCGGAAAGTGACCAGCACGCCTTAGAACTCGCTCGTGAGGCAATCGGTAACGCCAATCAGGAACCCCCTCCTAAAGCAGAACATGCCATCTTACCGCCACGTTATGACGCTGAAGAGATGTACGGCATCATCAATGCCAACCTTCGCTTGTCATTCGATGTACGTGAGATCATCGCCCGCATCGTCGATGATTCAGATTTTGATGAATTCAAAGCGCTCTATGGCAGAACGCTTGTTTGCGGTTTTGCACGTATCCATGGCCACTTGATTGGTATTGTCGCCAACAACGGCATCCTATTCTCTGATTCTTCACAAAAAGGGGCGCACTTTATTGAGCTGTGCGCCAAACGTAAAATACCCCTGCTCTTTCTGCAAAATATTACCGGATTTATGGTTGGCAAAAAGGTAGAGGAAGAAGGCATCGCCAAACACGGTGCCAAGCTGGTGATGGCGGTTGCTTGTGCTGAAGTTCCTAAATTTACCATCATCATTGGGGGCTCTTATGGCGCAGGGAATTACGGCATGTGCGGTAGAGCTTATGATCCTACAATGATGTGGATGTGGCCAAATGCACGCATATCGGTGATGGGCGGAGAGCAGGCTGCTGGGGTATTAACCCAAGTTCGTAAAGACATAAAACAGCGAAAAGGTGAAACCTGGTCGGAGCAAGAAGAATACACATTTCGTGAATCGATCATAGACTTGTATGAGACACAGGGTCACCCGTACTACGCAAGTGCAAGATTATGGGATGACGGAATCATTGACCCGAAAGATACTCGCCGAGTTTTGACTCAGGCGCTCGATGCTGCGCGTAACGCACCGATTCATACTAGCGAGTTTGGTATTTTTCGTATGTAAAAAAACAGAATGTAAATTTGGGATAGATAAAAGGAAACGCATATGCAGGAACTACAACCGAGCATTATTCCCAATGCTAAAAGGCAAGATGATGTGCTTTGGCAGGTCGATCAATACGGAGTGGCGACCATCACCCTAAACAGAACAGCAAAACACAACGCGTTTGATGCCTGTATGATTGATCTGTTGATACATCGACTTGACTATCTGGCATTAAGAAACGACGTTCGGTGCCTGGTTCTCCGTAGCAATGGCGAGCACTTTTCCTCAGGTGCCGATTTAAGCTGGATGAAATCCATGGCCAATAGTACACGGAAGGAGAACCTGATTGATGCGCAAAACCTTGCCCGTTTAATGGACACGTTAGATACGTTCCCACAGCCAACCATTGCCGTGGTTCAAGGTTCAGCATTTGGCGGGGCTTTGGGCTTAATTTGTTGTAGTGACATCGCCATCGCGAGTAAGTCCGCCAATTTTTGTTTAAGTGAAGTAAAACTCGGTCTCGTTCCTGCCACGATTGCCCCTTATGTCATGCGTGCGATGGGCAACCGACAGGCCCGTCGGTACATACTAAGCGGTGAAGTGATTTCCTCCGATGACGCGCAGCGGTACGGTATCGTTCACGAAGTCCGGGATGAAAGCGACATTGAAGACGCGCTCAATCAATTGATCGAAACCCTTGTTCTAAATAGTCCTGATGCGATGCGTCAAGCAAAAGCCCTGTGCCAACAATGCCATCAAAATCCGATTGATTCACATCTGATTCAATACACGAGTAGATTAATTGCCGATATTCGAGTGTCACCTCAGGGACAAGATGGATTACAGGCATTTCTTGAAAAACGCCCCCCTAAATGGATACCGACTAAGAAATCGGAGGAGAAATGAAACTGCCCTCAACGGTGAATATTATCGAAGTAGGTGCGCGAGATGGGCTGCAAAACGAGCATCCCGTCTCGACGCAAGCCAAAATAAGACTCATCAATTTGTTGTCAGATACCGGTTTAACTCATATCGAAGCCGGGTCTTTTGTTTCGCCCAAGTGGGTGCCTCAGATGGCTGACTCCAAAGAGGTGATGCAGGCAATGACTCGGCGTGGAAATGTCATCTACTCAGCGCTTACCCCAAACTTGAGAGGCTTTGAGACCGCGTTAGACTCTGGCGCGAATCAAGTCGCTATTTTTACTTCCGCTTCGGAAGGATTCTGTCAGCACAATATTAATTGTTCGATTGCAGAAAGTCTGACTCGATTTGAACCGGTAATGGAACAAGCGGCTAAACACGGTATCCCTGTACGAGGCTACCTGTCGTGTGTAATCGACTGTCCTTATGACGGAGCAACCCACCCCAGCCGAGTGGCAAATGTCGCCAAAAGTCTTATCAACATGGGCTGCTACGAGGTATCACTCGGTGACACGATAGGCACTGGTACGCCTCACCGTGTCAGCGACATGCTGGAAGCGGTCATTACCGAAGTACCACGTCAGCAATTAGCCATCCATTTTCACGATACGTGGGGACAAGCACTGGCTAATATTTATCAGGCACTGATGATGGGCATCAATACCATTGATAGCAGTGTGGCGGGCCTGGGTGGATGCCCTTACGCTCACGGTGCGTCAGGAAATGTGGCGACTGAAGATGTGCTTTATCTTTGTCAGGGGCTGGGAATCGAAACTGGCGTTGATTTAGAACTGCTCGCCAAAGCAGGTTGGATGATTAGCGACGAGTTACAGCGTCAACCGACATCGAAGGTTTCATTGGCATTACGCCATCGCTATGAGTAACAGACACAATGTAAACGCGCTTCTTTCGCTACGCTGATTAAATCGATTGATAATGAGCGATGCCGTCATTCCGAGCAGCCAGAGCGACATCAGGAATCTATTTAAGCCAAGCTAGGTAGTCACTAAATACGCTTTGGCAAACGGAATCTGCCGCTGGTGCGATAAATGACGAGAGAAAACAAAATGAGCATACAGCCAATAAATTTGTTGGTCGTCAGTACTTCACCATACCAAAGAATACTCAATACTACTGTCCATACTGGCTCTAAAATCATAATCAGAGCGGCATTACCCGCTTGGACAAACTTCTGCCCCATCGTTTGCATTACATAACGTAAGCTAGTCGCGAGCAAGGTACTCAGCGCAAACCACCACCATATTGATGCATCAACTTCACTTGGCAGTGACTCCATAAAATAGGAGACCACTAAACCAAGACAGCCCGCCGAAAATAACTGAAGACAAGTCAGCAATAAGACAGGTAGCTTCTGTGAGTACTTACTGTTTACATTAAAGTGTAATGCCAAAAGAAGAGCAGCACCAAGAAACCAAAACTGACTCGCAGACTGCTTCCACCCGTCAGCCAAAGAAAGAAAGGCCAACCCGATAACGGCAATTGGTAGTGAGACCCAAAATATACGCTGCGGCCGTTGACGAAACATTATCCAGGCAACAATAGGAACAAACAACATCGACAGGCTCATGATGAAAGCACCCTCACCTAAGGTATCACTGATAGAAATCGCGTAGATCCACGTCATTACCGCACTACCTAACAGTAAACCAACACCACTAGCCGATAAAACATCGCCTAATCTCACTGACAACAGAGGTCGGTAGCATAAAGGTAATAAGCATAGTGACGCGATGGTAAATCGCGAGCCAATAAAGCCAAAAGGAGGTAAGCCTTGTATGGTCTCTTTAGAGAAAATCCAGCCAAGTGCCGCAATCATGGTCGTAGCAACAAGAATGATGGTCGCTTTATATTCTGAGTTAAGCATAATTACTCACAAAATCACCCGGTGATGCGTTCATCGAACGAGTTTTGACGTCGAGAAAAACGATGGAAGTTATTGTTTAAGCGTCACAAATTCAGGCAAGAAGTGAATGAAGAATGGAGATGCTGACGTTTGTGAAACATGATGATTATACATGGAACAAACTTTTTCAAAAGGGTTATTCCTCACCAAGTAATGTTGTGTACTTGGCGAGGGAGTATGACTCACATTTGATCTTGTTATACCCGAAGCAGCTATAGCGTACGATTGAACTGAGCAACCGCCTCAACCACACGGCTTGCACCATCCTGAATCTTGTTCATGACATTGCCCGCTCTTTCTGACAACTCAAGCGTACTCAGCGCATCTTTTTGGCATTGAGATATCAACTCGACCGCGTTGTTGGTCCGATCCAGATTTTCTTTCACCACAGTGACAATATCATCGGTCGTCGCATTAGTGCGTAGCGCAAGCTGTCTAACTTCATCTGCAACGACTGCAAAACCTCTTCCATGCTCCCCTGCCCGAGCGGCCTCAATGGCAGCGTTCAATGCAAGTAGATTGGTTTGATCGGCAATACCGCTGATGTTCCTCACCAACTCACTAATTTGGGCTGAGTGAACGTTGAGCTCTTCTATTGCAGCATTGGCTTGCTGCATTTGTTCAGAGAGCATCTGCATATTATCAACCGTTGCCCCAATCACTTGCTGACCTTGCATTGTCTGAGTTCCAGTTTCTTTAGACACTTCATTCGCTAAGTGAGCGGCTTGCGCCATAGACTGTTCTTGGAGAACTTGCTCAGTAATGTCGGTGGCAAACTTCACCACTTTGTATAGCTCTCCTCTATCGTTATGTATTGGGTTGTAAGAGGCTTCTAACCATACGACTTCACCGTAACGATTTAGTCTCTTAAAACGTTCAGAGACAAATTGCCCACTCGCCAATTTTTGCCAAAATTCCTGATACTCAGGGGAGTTTGCGTCTTCTTGCTCACAGAAAATTCGATGATGCTTACCCGTAACTTGTTCCGCCATATAACCCATTGTATTTAGGAAGTTATCATTCGCTTTGATAACGACACCATCCAAACTAAACTCAATGACCGCCATAGAGCGATTCAATGCGTTTAGCATATCTTCTTGCTCACGAGAGGTTTTGATCGTTCGTGTTAATTCCGATGCACACACTACAAAACCAGTAACTTTTTCATCAACATTAAAAATAGGCTGGACCACAGAACGCAGCCATGCCTCTTCACCATCGCCTTTGGAAACCTGCATAGCACCATTCCAAAAGCTGTTGGTTGAAACTGACTGCTTCATCCGTTGAAAATGCTCTGTATTTCTCGCTTTAGGCGGAACGAGTTCTGTAATGTGCTTTTCCAAGACCTTTTGCTCAGTCATGTTCATTTGTTGCAAAAAGTTACCGTTAACGGAAGTAACTAGACCCTCGGGATCAAGGGAGAGCCTTAACATATCCTGATCAAGACTCTGTTGTATTTGAACAAGACTGTGAAGCTCCTGTTTTAATTGTTGATTTTCTTTTTGAAGTGACTTACTAAAAAACATGACTTCCCTTATATGACCAATGCCAATTAGTCAGAAGCGCATTAATTTAAGATCTGGAATAGTGCGCGAAACAGAATACAAATAAAACACGGAATTATACTTAAAACTAAACATTTATCACATATGCATGAAACAAATATGTAAACCAAGTAAAACTATGTGATGTAACTCAGTTTAATATCCCATCAAATTGATGTGGGCTCTCTTTTGTTAGCACCAGAATAGAAAAAGCCCTTTCCAAACTGGAAAGGGCTTTGAGGGAGTTCGAAAATGTATAATGGCGCTGTTTTACAGTAGCTCTACCGACTGTTTAGCGATAACCCACTCTTCATTGGTAGGAATTACCAAAGCTTTCGCACCGAGCAACTCAGATGTAGCAATGATACCTGAGCTACCAAATCTTGCGTCTTCGTTACCTACCTCATCTTCAACAAACCCTAACAGTTTTAGGTTTTTCAAGATTTCTCGACGAATTGGCAGTGAGTTCTCACCGATACCACCGGTGAAAATGATGCCGTCTAGTGAGTCAAGGGCGGCAAGGTAAGAAGTAATGTATTTAGCAACACGGTAAGTGAAGATGTCAAACGCTAACTTAGCGCGAGAATTACCTGCTTCCATCGCTTCTAGCACACCACGTGCATCACTTGTTACCCCCGATACACCTAAGAAACCAGACCTTTTGTTCATCATTTCAAACAGTTCGTCTTTTTCCCAACCTTTACGGAAAAGAAACTCGATAACGCTCGGGTCAATATCACCACAACGTGTACCCATCATTAGGCCAGCTAGTGGAGTCAAACCCATACTAGTATCAACACATTCGCCATTTTTAACCGCACTAACTGAAGCACCATTACCTAAGTGCACGGTAATAAAGCTGCTTTCTGAAACCGACTTATCTAACATTTTGGCTGCTTCACGGCTTACATAGTAGTGGCTTGTACCGTGCGCACCATATCGACGAACTTTATGCTCTTCGTAAAGCTCATAAGGAAGAGCGTACATGTACGCTTTAGCAGGCATCGTTTGGTGGAAAGCCGTATCAAAAACCGCGAATTGAGGTAATGACGGGAATGCCTCCATCGCTGCACGCATGCCTTCTGCGTTCGCTTTGTTATGAAGAGGTGCCAGTTCAGCTAAACGCTCAACTTCTTTAATAACTTTTTCATCTACTTTTACTGTGTCTTTAAAGGTTTCACCGCCAGCAACAATACGGTGCCCTACCGCAACGAATTGCGAACTCAAGCCTAGCGTATCGAGCAGTTTTACCACGCGCTTAACAGCGTACTGATGATGATTCCCGCCAGCTGGAATTGCTTCGACGGTTTTTTCTCCTTGATATTTCCAACTGATTTCGGCTTCAGGTAGGCCAAAACACTCACCCAAACCACTTAGCACGGCATCACCTGAATTTGAATCGATGACTGCGAACTTTAGTGATGAGCTTCCTGAGTTGATCACTAGTACAAACGAATTAGACATGAAATAGTTATCCTGTTGTGGAGCAGAGGTTGTCATTGCGCTTTTACGCTGCGTACGACTCATTTACCTTCTATTATTCAATAATTTTTTAATCTTTCAACTATCTTTTAGGATTAATATTCTGATTGGACAATTTTTATTGATCTAGGACACTTTTTGATTTTATTCGATACAGAAAATATATCTAACTAAATGAGATGTTTTGTGATTCAGGTTGCTTATACCGTCTAAGTATTGAGCTAACTTGTTTATTAGACAAACAAAAGCAATAAACATGACCATTGATAGGTTAAAACAATTAACCCACGGATATATGAAGTACGGGCAATTCTTGCTTATTATTCGAATCACAGTAAATAAGTGTTCAGAAATAGCGCAGGAAAACGCTTGAGAACAACGCGACAACTTCCTTCCAGCACAAAAAAGCCGAGCATGTTAACCATGCTCGGCTTATTAGGTCAGCTTTTATCTAACTCAGATTATTCAAATAACCTAGTTGATTATGCGTCTTGTGTACGACGGCTACGTCCGTGACCACGTTCGCCACGGTAGTTGCCACGGTGATCACCACCACGGTTACGGTCGAAACGACGCTCGCCACCTTCGCGGTTACCATCACGGCTGCCTTCGCGATTGCCACGGAAACCACCTTCACGACGGCCACCTTCACGGTTACCACGGTAACCGCCACCATCACGACGTCCGCCGTCACGACGACCACCACGAGACTCACGGAAATCATCGAAATCACATACTACCGCACCAACATCTTGTTGACGGATACGTAGTTTGCTTAGCTTGTTTGCCGCTTCAGAAGTCATTGCTTTTGGTAGCTGTACGAATGTGTGACCCTGCGCTAGCTTGATCGCACCGATAGAACCTTTACCCAGGCCAAGTTCGTTTGCCAGAGCACCAACGATGTCTTTAACTTGAACACCTTGCTCACGGCCAACTTGTAGCTGGTAAGTATCCCAATCTTGGTTGTTGAAATTGCGGCCACCGTCACGACCACCATCACGACCACCTTCACGGCGATCTTTACGACGCTGCTTGTCACGTTCAATCGCTTCAACCATTGGGTCTTCGCCAATGTAGAACAATGGGCGTTTACCTTGCTGACGCTTAAGAAGCATCGCAGCAAGCATCGCTGGATCGATTTCAAGAGAAGTTTGTAGTTTTTCAACCAGCTCAGCAAACTTATCGAGTGATTTGTGTTCTTTCTCAGCTTCTAGCTCCGCACCTAGCTTAGCCACACGAGCTTCAGCAACCTGGTCACGTAGAGGAAGTTGGATCTCTTCCATTGATGACTTAGTTACACGTTCGATAGTACGCAGCATACGGATTTGGTTTGTACGAACCAGAAGGATCGCTTTACCTTTACGTCCAGCACGACCTGTACGACCGATACGGTGGATGTATGACTCAACATCGAATGGGATGTCATAGTTAAATACGTGGGTAATACGTGGAACGTCAAGACCACGTGCAACAACATCAGTTGCAACTAGGATGTCGATAACACCTTGTTTGATGTGATCTACAGTACGCTCACGTTGAGACTGAGGAATATCACCGTGCAGTGCTGCAGCTTTAAAGCCACGAGCTGAAAGCCAATCCGCTAGACGCTCAGTATCCTGGCGAGTACGTACGAATACGATTGACGCATCCGTTTCTTCAGTTTCAAGAAGACGAGACATCGCTTCATCTTTCTCTACACCCTTCACTACCCAGAACTGCTGTTGAACTTTGTCTACAGTGTGGTTCTTACCAGCAACGTCTACCATTACAGGGTCACGAAGGAAGCGCTCAACAATCTTTTTCAGCATTGGAGGCATAGTCGCAGAGAACAGAACGCGTTGTGCTGATTCAGGAGCGTGCTCCATGATTGCAGTTACGTCGTCAACAAAACCCATGTTTAGCATTTCGTCCGCTTCATCAAGTACGAAAGTACTAACTTCGTCTAGATGTAGGCGTTCACGGTTGATAAGGTCTTGAACACGGCCAGGAGTACCAACAATAACATGCGCGCCATTCTTAAGTGCACGCATTTGATCAACGATAGAAGCACCGCCGTAGATTTCTAGAACTTTCAAGCCCTTGATATTTTTACCAAGGTTCTTCATTTCCGCCGCAACCTGAATCGCTAGCTCACGAGTCGGAGCAAGTACGATTGCTTGTGGTTTACGTTGGTTTAGATCTAGTTTGTTGAGAAGAGGCAGTGAGAATGCTGCCGTTTTACCTGTACCCGTTTGTGCCTTGCCCAGCGCGTCAGCACCTTCCAATAGGTGTGGGATTGCCGCAGCCTGAATTGGAGTTGGTGACACGAAACCCATTCCGTCTAGAGCAGAAAGGATAGAATCATTCAGAGATAAATCACTGAATTGAATAACAGAATCTTGCATTGGGATCCTACTTAATTAAACAAAAAAACAGTCCCATATGCTCTTCCAATTCAATACTGAATTATCCAGATACTAAATCCATTCAGATAGGAATTAGCACAGTACACAACCGCGATAAGCCATTAGGGACGACTAAGGGAGGCGGATTATTCCTTAAAAGCATAAAAAAAGCCAGAAAAAATTGAATTACATCACAATTTATTCTCAATAATGGCATTTCCGCATAAATTCCCACCAACCCACCATTCTCCACAAAAAGCGCTCAATGAAGGCGATGATTTTTTGACCACCCAAGACATTGCGTTGGCCTTTCCTATATCATCCCTAAGGACAACTCACAGCCAAATTGCGCTCCATAGGTAATCATAGCTCGCATTTATTAGAGCGCACTACCTCTAGCGTTCAGTAAAATGGAGTGGCGTGAAGACCGACTGCTTAAAATCTTGCTTGAAAATTATACGAAGACATTACTGATAAAAGCGTTAGCTTCGTTAGTTGGGATGAGTGAGCGTATACAAGACCGCATAAAAAATGGACCAAAGAGGAAGTAACCAAATCATATAAGTGAAGCAAAAGACAGACAATGTTTGAAGAAAGCTTCAACATTGCCTGCCATACATAAGTCTTACTAATAGGTTGGTTCAACTCAAAGAGCGATTAGATACATGCGATATATAACGCCTCAATTTCTTTTGGCGTTGGTTGACGAGGGTTACCGCCTAAGCATGGATCAGCTAAGACTTTGTCGATCCAGTTTTTGCAATCGTCGTGACTAATGCCCAAGGTTTTAAAACCCTCTGGGATGCCCACTTGCTTCGATAATTGGCGAATTAACTCAACGGCTAATTCTGCAGCTTGTTTGTCATCTAGACCTTCTGTTTTCCCCCCCATAACCTTTGCAATGTCACGGAATCTCTCTGGATGCTCTTCTGCGTTAAAAGCACACACTTCCGGAAGCAAAATTGCGTTACACACACCATGAGGTAAGTTATGAGTAGCACCCGGCTGGTGAGCCATCGCGTGCACGAGGCCTAAACCTGCACTGTTGAACGCCATTCCTGCTAAAAGCTGTGCGTTAGCCAATTCTTCGCGCGCTTTGATGTTTTGGCCATCTTCAACCGCTACCGGTAGCCACTGGGTAATTAAGCGAATTGACTCTAAAGCCGTTGGCTTGGTTAAAGTATGAGCACCAGGTGTTACATACGCTTCTACCGCATGAGTCAGTGCATCCATACCCGTGGCCGCCGTAACATGACTAGGTAAATTAATCATCAAAGTAGGATCATTAACTGCAACATCAGGAATTTGTTTCGAATCAATAATGACCATCTTTACTTGTCTTTCTTCATCAGTAATGACGGAGTTTGATGTCATTTCCGCTGCGGTACCCGCCGTCGTATTAATCGCAATGAAGAAGTCGCCCTCACACTTTACCTTGCCGATACCGTCAAAATCGACGATATCGCCAACGTTAGATGCAACAATACGAATGGCTTTCGCACAGTCTACCGGGCTGCCACCACCAACCGCGATAAAGCAATCACACCCAGTATCGACATACACTTGCAAACCTTCGCGCACAAGTGATGCCGTCGGGTTAGGTGTGACTTGGTCAAACAACACATAGTCGATTGCAGCTTTATCTAGCAGAGCAAGCAGGTGATCTAAAATTCCCAGTTCCACCAAGTTCGCGTCGGTCACAATCAATGCCCGTTGAACTGGCTGCTGGCTCAACGTAAATATCGCGTCTTCAACTGCGCCGACGCCTGAGTAACTTAGTTTTGGAAGGTTTAATGCAAAAGCCATTTTATATACTCCTTATTACTTCTCAACTCGTAAGCCATATGACTTGAATTTTTCCAGAACCACCTGCATAGATTCGTCATCCAACGTTGGCACTTCTGGGTTAACCGCTAGAGCTTTAAGATAAAGATCGGCCAATACTTCAACTTCATGGGCTAGCCAAAGTGCTTTGTCTAAGTTCACTTCCCCTGCTATCAAGCCATGGTGCTGAAGCAAGATTGCCTTGCTTTTTGAGATGCCTTCTTCCACGTACTTCGCTAACTGAGGGCTGCCAAATGTAGCATACGGCACACAAGGAATTTCAGTCGTCCCAGACGCTGCAATCATGTAGTGAATAGCAGGGATCGGTTTGTTCAAAATAGAGACTGCTGCAGAGTTGATCGCGTGGTTATGGACCACGGCATTCATATCTGGGCGATGTTGATAGCAAGTTAGGTGGAACAACCATTCAGAAGAAGGAAGTTTACCCTCTTCAAAGGTTCCATCTTCCGCAACATAGACAATCTGTTCAGGGGTCAATTGTTCATAAGGAATGCCCGTTGGGGTGATTAGCATGCCGTTATCAAAGCGGACACTGACGTTACCTGCGGTACCTTGGTTTAGACCTAAACGGGTCATTTCTATACAGGTATCGATAATGTGTTGGGAAAGTTCAATTCGATTCATTTCGTTAATCCTTAAAATTAAATACTGGTTACGCCTTTTTTGAGAATGATATTGCCGTATTTCGCAGTTTCTCCGGTGAGTACCACCGCGTAACACTGTTTTACACGCTCATAGAATGCATAGCGTTCCAGTCTTTCTATGTGTTTATTGCTTACATCCGCCACTGACATAGCGTGGCAATATTTTTCTTCTACCGTTGGGTCCAGTTCATCCCCCTCAACGGCCCGCATCATCACAAGCGGTTGTGGTATGTATTGGTCTAACTCAAAAAGTGGCATAACACCGGTTAATAACGTGTCCACACCTACGCCATCGCAGCGAATCACACGGTTACTGAACGTGTGGGCAGGGAAATGTGCATCTGCAAACAGGATTTCATCGCCATGCCCCATTTCAGAAAGAGTTGCCAATAGCGTTAGCGAAATTGCAGGGTGAATACCTTTAAGCATGGCTGTGCGCCTGTTTTATTGTATTTAAGACGGATGTTGCTTGTGGATAAACCGTACGTAATTGAGGACGCATATATTGTTGAGATTCATCTACAGAACGGTAAACACCCACGCCATAAAATGCGAACATCGCGGCACCAATTACCGTCGCCTCAGCTTGCTCTACGATATGAAGTGGTCGCTGCAACGCGTTGGCGCGCAGTTGATTCCAAAGCTGATTTTTGGTTCCGCCACCAACGACAACGATTGGATCGTCGCTTAATTGGCACAGTTGATTCAGATAAAGAAAACGTTGTTTAAGCTGTTGGCTTAAGCCTTCGAATACCGCTCGCGCAATTTGACCACGCGAGGTATGGATCGAAAGGCCTGCTATTGAACCCTGACCAATACCACCTTCATTAACGGATAAGTTCGGTTTAAATACCACACCACCAGCCCCAGGCCCGGCGGCTTCAGCCTCATTGATAATGGTGGTGTACAAATCTTTTGAGTACTTTTCTGCACTGTAAAATTGCGTCACAACCCATTCAACAACCGCACTAGAGAGCCACTGTATGGCTGGGTTGTATAAGCCCTTTGATGAGTCAAGCTCTACCGTCACACCATTTTCCAGCGCTTGCTGGTTGAGTGCGGGGCGTTGGCTGCGAGCCATTAATATTTCCCAGGTGCCTGAGCTCAAAAACGCTTGGTTTTCTTTCGCTCCCGAGCCCACTAAGGCAAACTGAGTGTCGTGCCCCGCGGAAATAACAGGTGTTTCGCTGGTAAGTCCCAGTTTTGTGGCAATCTTTTCTGAAATATATCCCACCTTTTCACCGGCCATCACAAGCCGAGGGAAGTGCTCCTGAGTCAGGCCAAGGTAATGCAACGCTTTATCATTCCAGCCACAGGTGTTCACACTGGTCAGCATGGATGTGCCTGCCATGGTGTAGTCGGTTGTCATCTCGCCAGTAAGCCTGTGGGTGAGCATTGATGAAATGAAAACAAATTTATCCATATTTGCGTACACTTCAGGCTCGTTCTCTTTGAGCCAACGCAATTTGTAAAGCGTGTTGAAACTGTAGTCTCCAATGCCGTTGTTTCGGTACAGCTCCAGACGATCAATCTCGTTTTCTACCGTTCTCATTACTGGTATGGTTCTTGGGCATTTCCAAGAGATGATTGGGTAAATCTGATTTCCATTGCTATCAAATGGGGCACCATCAACGCCAAATGTCGTGACTGTCACAGCCAGAACATTTTCTGATCCGACTTTATTCACGACGAACTGACCACATTCAATGAGTTTTTGCCAGATGTCTTCAAAATCCCATACATGAAAACTTGGATTTTTCGCATCACATTTAGTCGAATTTTTAATGAAATGAGACGCTACGATCGCGCCTTTTTGGTCAATCGCAATGGCACGCAAATTAGTCGCACCGCAATCTAAAACAATCACTACAGACATAGGGGCTCCTAAGAGGCGGGAGTCACCCCGCCCATCATGATTACTTGTATAAAGGGCCAAAATTTTCGCAAGCGCGATAGTCTTGCCCTTCTTTGTCCTGACCAAATGCAGTCCAAGTGTGTGGTCGGAATATGTCTTGCTCTTCGACGTTATGCATTGCCACTGGAATACGTAACATAGAAGCAAGCGTAATCAAGTCAGCACCAACGTGACCGTAAGAGATAACACAGTGGTTCGCGCCCCAATTTGCCATGACTGAATACACATCTTTAAACGCACCTTCACCCGTCAGGCGCGGAGCAAACCAAGTGGTTGGCCAGGTTGGGTTTGTACGCTCATTGAGTGTTTCATGCACCTCGGCTGGTAACGTCACCGAATGACCTTCTGCGATTTGTAGTACCGGACCAATGCCCTTAATGATGTTGATACGATGCATCGTAAATGGCATCCCACCATGAGTCAGGAAGTTAGATGAGAAACCACCGCCACGGAAATATTCAACATCTGCAGGTGGCCATTGGGTCGCTGCCAAACACGCTTCTGTATCTTGTGCATTCATATTCCAATGAGGTTTAAAGACGGGTTGACCTTGCTCATCACGCGCTTCCCCGCAACCATCCAATGCTGCTGAGCCTGAGTTAATAAGGTGAATCAAGCCTAATTCTGGGCGGTAGCCACTAACGCGCTCCACTGAATCTTGAGACCAGTAAGTACGCACATCACAGAATACTTGCGCTTGTCCTGTCAGCATTTTTCCGAACAGCATATTTACGCCGTTTAGACAGTCGTTTTCTGTCGCAATAGCAAAAGGTTCACGTATGCCATTCCAGTCAAATGATGAGTTGAGAACAGCTTCGCTAAAGTCACCATTTGGCAAGTGATCCGTCCAATGACGTTGCCCTTGGAAGCCACCCGCAACGGCGTTGTGCCCCATGGCTTCTTCTGCATAACCCATTTCTGCAAGTTTCGGGTTACCGATCATTAGATCGCGCATGATCATCGTCATCTTAACCACGGTTTCCCAATCTTCCACTTTGCGCTCTGCGGTCATTGGAACTCGGTTGTAATCTTTACCTTCTTTGCAATGCGCTTTTGTCCACGACAGCGCTAATTCAAATTCTTCTTTATCGAAGATTTCACGGTCTAAACGACGTTTGATTTCAGTCATGTCAACGTACTCGTTACGCATGCCTAAGTAGTGCTGGAAGAACGGCTGGTCCACGATAGAACCTGCGATACCCATGGAGACCGAGCCCATGGATAAGTAAGATTTTCCGCGAATAGAAGCAACGGTTAAACCTGCACGGCAGAAACGTAAGATCTTATCCTGAACATCACTAGGAATAGAGGTGTCATCTTTATCCTGCACTTCTTCGCCATAGATAGAAAACGCTGGCAAGCCAAGTTGAGAGTGTCCTGCCATTGCTGCTGCTAGATATACAGCCCCAGGACGTTCGGTACCGTTGAAGCCCCAAATCGCTTTTGGCAGAAGTGGATCCATATCCAACGTTTGAGTGCCGTAACACCAGCAAGGAGTAACGGTAATAGACACACCAACGTTTTCACGTTTGAATTTTTCTGCGCAAGCTGATGCTTCCGCTACCCCCCCGATGATCGTATCTGCGATAACACATTCAACCGCCGCACCGCTAACGTGACGGACATTTTCAGTAATAAACTTGGCTAGATTGTTAGCCATGCTCATCGTTTGATCTTCAAGAGATTCACGAACACCAAGACGACGACCATCGATTGTTGGACGAATACCGATTTTTACTAAGTTTTTCATTTTCCGATTCTCTAGTTCACATTAACGTGGGATTATTTTTTAATTTGGTAACCTTTGTGTATTTTTTCGACTTTATTGGACTAGTAGATGATAAAACGTCCATCACTTTAGTTTCCTTCAAGTGCTACTATTCCTTCCATGCAACAGGAATAGCTTTTACATTATTTAAAATTAATTAGAACTATGTATTAACATCAGCATTCGATATCAAAATATCTATTTCATCTAAGCTACAGACCTTTAGTAGGCTTTTTTTCTTATATTTGCTCTTATCAGCTAAGAGAATGACTTTTTCTGACACGTTAATGAACATTTTTTTATTTCATAGTTGTATTCATTGGAGTCCCACACACCTGATAACTCATCGAACCCAACACATGATATAACACTGACATCGAGTGACATTTCAGCTAAGGTTTTTCTCGCAATAAGACCATAAAACGCTTTGTACTTTTCGGAAAAAGAACCGCCCAAACTAATGATTGAAATGTTATTCTTACCACTTAACACATTTATATTGTTAATGGAGTTGGTGACTACTGTACACCTTATGTTGGGCAGCGCTTGAGCCACGAGCCAACTAGAAGAACTGGCATCTAGCCCAATAACTGAGCCTTCGTAAATATTGGAAATGACTTGATCGACTAAATCCATTTTGTCGCTAACATTACAACTCGCTCTATTATTGAAAGATGTTCCTTCATCTTTGTAGTTTTTACATATCGCACCGCCATGAACTCGAATCAGATCTCCTTTCTTATCTAGAACTTTCAGGTCTCTTCGTATCGTCTCAACCGAAACATCTAAGTCATTAGCCAAGTCAGTAACTGACGCCTTTCCAGACTTACCAACAACATTCAAAATATAGTTGATTCTAGATATAGACTTCATTGATTCTCTTCTGCATTTTCTTTACATGCGGCAGATAATAACTTTTATATCAGTCAAATGTGAGGTGATGACCACGTAATTTTTTGGATTATAAAAATTTTGACCGAAATATAGAACAACCACACAAAAAAACGGGCAAAATCCGAGTCAACCGGGCATAAGATACAATTATTTAAATTAATAACCACAATCGGTAAATATCAGTGAAATACGGTCATAATCTGGATAAGAACAATTAACAAGAGGCAAAAACAATATATTTACGTGACATGCCTCGTAAATATATTATTTTTTATTGGACTTATATTTACCTTACAATCAAAACGTAGCTAACCATTTAATTAAGTATAAAATCTAATAATAAAAATAAAAGCCAATAGCATCAGACGACTCAGTTAAAGAGAGTGACTTGGTTTAGCTTGTTTATTTTGGGTTTCGCCACATTCGATAACCACTCTTTCTCATGGCTTTGCCTAGTAAGTGCGCACCCACAGGCGCGGTGAGGAAAATAAACAACATGGTACCCAAAGCACGGGAAATCACCGTGGCATCTGGAATGGCGATGGCGACAGACAGAAGCAATGATGCCACACCAACCGTACCCGCTTTTGTTGCGGCGTGCATGCGTGTGTATAGATCGGGCATGCGAACCACTCCCAAGCTGGCGATCAGAAAAAATAACGTGCCAATGCACAACAAAAGACCCATGATCACTTCCATTGCTCCCCTCCTTTTCTCTTCACTATCATGCGTGCAAATGCGATTGTGCCAAGAAACGCGACTAAGCTAAGTGTAATAGCTATGTCTAACAACGTTTGCTGTCTGCTGTCCAAGGTATAGACGGCAATGAACCCAATCGTGACAAATGAGATCAAATCAAGTGAGATGACTCTGTCGGCCAAGGTGGGGCCTAATACCAAGCGCACCATTGCCATCACGACGCTTAGCAACAATCCACTGTAAGCAAAGAAAATACTAAACTGCAGCCAGTTATCCACGCGTCACCTCCAGTATCCGTTTCTCTAAGCCACCTTTGATTGCTCGAATCACTTTCTCATGCTCTGGAGCAAACATGGCGTGCACTATCAGATGCTTTTTGTCAGGTGTGACATCTAAACTTAACGTACCCGGCGTTAACGAAACCATATTCGCAAGTAACGTGATTTCTATATCTGATTTAGCATCGAGTGGTACGTAAATGATATCCGGTTCACTTAAATGGGTTGGCGTTAACACATCCCACATCACTTGCGCAGCAGACATGATCAACTCAAAACAGAAATAACTCACTAACCTGACAAGTGAGATGAACACTTGAAAGTAACGGCTTTTCGTTCCGAACGGCTGGGTTAGCCTCAATACAAAGAATCCGGCAATAAAGCCAAATACAAAATTGAGGCTGGTATAGGTGCCGTTTAAAAGCATCCATGCCAATGCGAGGAAGAGATTGAGAAAAAAGTAAATCATTGTTCACCTCTCAATACGGCTTGGATATATTCTTTGGGTTCCAACAGCTGAACCGCAGCCTGCATAGCAAATTGATAAAATGGCTCAGCAACCAGACCGATGATCAAGCTCATCGCCGTCAAAGTGACAATAGGAATGCAATACAAGTAAGTGGTCGACTTAGTCATTATTTGCACGTCAACCTCACTTGTGTGCTTTTTCCAAAACACGGCATTCCAGATTTTACTCATGGAAAAAACCGTCAACAATCCCACCAACATGGCCGTCCCTGCAAGCCAATAGCCCTCTATTTGTATACTCGCTTTAATCACTAAGAACTTGCCCCAAAAGCCAGATAGTGGCGGAAAACCAGCTAAAGAGAATGCAGAAATAAAAAATAACAAGGCCAGCCAAGGCATGGCTTTATATACGCCACCTAACTGCTTTAGCTGACTGGTTCCGTATTTACGTTCTACGAAGCCTCCAATTAAGAACAGATTTGCCTTCACCAAGATGTGATGAACGATATAGAAAATAGCCCCAGCTACCGCCAATGGCGTATAGATGGCGAGCCCCATGATCATGTAACCAATCTGGCTGATAATATGAAATGAAAGTATTTTTTTTATATCGTACTGACTTGCCGCGCCTAATACGCCCGTCAACATTGTCAAACCAGCAACCCACATCAACGTCGATTGCCAACCACTTCCTGTCAATGGAAATACCAGCGTAAATACACGTAGTAATGTGTAGACGCCGACTTTAGTCAGTAAAGCAGCAAACAGAGCAACCACTGCGCTCGGTAACGTGTGGTAAGAAGCTGGCAGCCAGACAAACAAGGGAAACAGTGCGGCTTTAATAGAAAACGCAAATAAGAACAGACCTGCGAGCAAAGTTTTCGTGTCGGATGGTATCAAAGCCGCTTTGGCGTGAAGGTCTGCTAGGTTTAGCGTGCCCGTCACACCATATAGCAAGCCTATCGCTAGCAGGAAAAACAACGTCGAGATCAGGTTCAATATCACGTATTTCACTGCACCATCAATCTGAGACTTGTTGGCGTCCAAGACCATCAAACCAAAGGACGCAATAAGCATCACTTCAAACCAAACATAGAGATTAAAAATATCACCAGTCAGAAATGCCCCGTAAACGCCCGCAAGCAAGACATGTATCAGCGCGTGATAAGTTCCGTATGATGGTTTGTTGCGGAGATCCCCAACCGCATAAAGAACACAGATGAGGCCAATCAACGCCGTTACCATGACCATAGCTACCGTAAGCAAATCTGCTACAAATACAACGCCGAAAGGGGCAGCCCACTGACCAAAATCCACCGCAACTGGCCCATGCTGTATGACGTCGTGGGTAAGAAAAGCGGCGATACACACCGTCAAAAAAGCACTCGTGCCACTGATACGTTCAGCAAGACAGAGCTTACGTTTAGCGATAAACACAGCGACAGCAGTCAGGAGTGAAATCACGATAGGTAACGTTAGCCAAATCGTTGTCATTCCTCCTCCTCTTCGGCCCGTCGCATCTCATCAACGTCTGCCGAGCCTGTTTCTGAATAAGCCCGATAAAACAACAATAAAGCGAAAACGAGCAAACCAAATCCAATCACAATTGCGGTCAAGATCAATGCCTGAGGTAAAGGGTTAGCCGCACCATCTGGAGGGAGTTGTGCGTTTGATTCAATAAGTGCGGGAATACCTAGGGTTAAACGTCCGGCCGTCAATATGGCCAGATTCACAGCACTGCTTAATAAAATCAACCCAAACAATATTCTCAAGATATGCCGTTCGAGTAACAGATAAATACCTGCTGCAACAAACACGCCGACAACCAAACTCCACAGTACTTCCATCAGTCGAGCACCTCATGCACATGTAACAGCACGCCCAAGACGCCACCAATGACGGCAAAATAAATGCCTACATCGAATAGTAGCGGTGTCCCAAGAGGCAGAATTTCCTTCCACCATAATCCGGTCAGGAAAGGGAGATTGAGTGCCAAGCCTAATAGCCCTGCCATAAAGCAGAGCGAGATACCAAACATCGCAATACTTAGTGGCGAATAATACAAACGGTCTCTTACGTACTTAGGTGATTCTGCATACATCATGAGCGCGAATCCTATCACCGCAATGAGCGCGCCGATAAACCCACCACCCGGTTCGTTGTGCCCGCGCAGCAGTAAATAGAGAGAAAACATCAGCATCAATGTAAAGACAATGTGAGCAGTGGTGGAAAAGATCAGAGAATGGACAGGAGGATGCTTGTGATTTGAGGTGGTAAGTAAACTTATTCCAGCAATGCCTGCTATCACAACCACAATCACCTCACCTAACGTATCGATGGCACGAAAGTCGACCAAGATGACATTGACAATATTCCGTCCATGTCCTTCTGGCAGACTGTTTTGAACAAAAAAGTCGGCCAACATGGGAGCGGATGGTTCAGAGGTGATGTTGATGAGCGCAACGCTGACAGACAATCCGACGAGCCCGGCGATAACTGCGTGTAACAAGCGACGTCGTTTAGAGTGATCACGTACAGTGGTCAATTTCGGCATATGGCGCATCAACAAGACTAAAAAAACCACCATCAGTGTTTCTACTAACAACAGGGTCTGTGCGACATCGGGGGCGCTGTACAACATAAACACGAGAGTTGTCATGAAGCCCACCACACTGAGGGCTGACACAGATAACAAGCGAGACTTGGAGAACGTACATACCGACACAGCTGCCACGAGTAACAAAGCAATCGCTATTTCGTAGAAATTGATGGCAAGCAGCTCGGTAAAGCGCGCGGTTGATATACCTAATGGGTGACTAAGCAACATTATCGCCAGAACGAGGGTGAACATGAGTACATAGTTGCTCAACCGTTTTTGCTGTAGCCATTGTGTCTGCCAAGTGGCAAAACGTATGACACTATTTACAAGGTGGTTAAACACCTGCTCCGCAGTTGGGACGACAAAAGCGCTCTTATACCACTTGGCAAATCGCTGCGTATACATCGCGTAAACCGCCCACCCCAGAGCCAAGGTCACCACGCTCAATAACAATGGCAGGTTTATTCCGTGCCATAACTTAGCGGCCTCCGGATTAGAGGCTGGGAGACTGGTTAAAACCCCGGGAACAATGACATGATGATTAATCCAACCAAGCCCCAACACCGGCACAATCAATCCCCCGATGGAAAGCAGTAGCGGTGGAAACCATAAACCTCTGTCTGACTCGATGCCTTTCGCAGGGGTTGGTTCGTGGTGAGCGTGAGCAAAAAACGGTTTATAGATAAATGCAATCGTTACTGCCACCATAATCACATTAACAATGAGCAACAAACCAATCACCACACTGCTAACCTCAAGACCCGATTTATACATATATTCTTTGCTCATGAAACCGAGTAACGGTGGTACACCCGCTTTAGACAATGCCGCTAGCGTCGCTGCTAGCAGACTTAAAGAAAGCACGGCTTTCAGTCCATTCAGCTTGGTTATGTCTCGCGTGCCTGTTGCTTTATCAATATTTCCAACCACCATAAACAGAGCGGCTTTATAAAATGAATGCGCCAGTATGAACAAAAGTGCCGCGGTCAGAGCGAGCTCCGTTCCCATGCCAATTAGCAGGACGAGCTTACCCAGCGCAACGTTGGTACTGTAGGCAAGCATTAACTTTAAATCTGTCTGCTTTAATGCCAACAAGCCACACCAGATAGCCGTAAAACCACCAAAGATACTTAACGTGTAAAACCAAACGTCGCTGTGTGAGTAAACCGGAGACAATCTTGCGAGAAGATACACGCCCGCTTTTACCATGGTGGCGGAGTGTAGATAAGCGCTCACCGGCGTAGGTGCCGCCATAGCATTGGGCAACCAGAAGTGAAATGGAAACTGTGCTGATTTGGTGAACACACCAAAGAAGATCAATATGAGCGAAGGCATAAACCATTTATGCGAGGCAATTTGCGTCGATTGTTGGACAATAACATTCAGCTCATAACTTCCAGCAATTTGTCCCAACAAAATCAAACCCGCTAATAGAGACAACCCTCCTGCCCCGGTAACCAAAAGCGACTGCAACGCCTTTTCACGTGAATTCTCTTTTTCGTGATTAAAACCAATCAGCAAATAGGAGGTGATGGTAGTCAGCTCCCAAAAAACAAACAGCAGCAGAACATTGTCGCTCGTGACAATGCCTAACATAGCGAGCATGAACAACGTCAGGTATACATGGAAGGAAAAACGCGCCGCATGGCCACGTAAATAGGCAAGCGAATAGAATTGTATTAGAGCACCGATACCGCAAATCAAACACACAAATAGGAATGACAAACCATCGAGACGAAAACTTAAATTGACATCTAGGCCCGGAACCCAGCTCCCGCTCCAACTTACACCTTCAGGGCGATACCAACTCACAACGAAGAACAAGATGATGATCGGCATCAACGGAAAGAGCATCAAAAGCGGAGTGCACTTTTTTGAGTTTTGAGTCTGACTTCTACCGTTAACGTTGCTCACTGTCGCCATCCATACTTTCAATGTGTTCAACACAATCAAGTTGCTTGAATACTCACGACATAAAAGCGTTCTCGACCTCTAAAAAGCCAACCGTTTGAGGATAGAATGCAGTCCGAGCAATACAGGTGAACGGACTATATGGTACTAAGCGATGAACAAAATTTATGAGCATCAAGCTACACCTGTCTACTTCAAAAGTAGACTTAGATTGCTATTAATTCGAACTACTTAGTATCGGGGACAACGTAACTACGCATGTCGCTGAATGTATTAGTATGATTTGGCGTAGCGGTATAGTCGTCCTGCACTATATTAAGCGGATCATAGCAACAATCCCCAATATCATTTCTCGGACATACAAGAACGTGCGCACGTTCAACCATTTCAGTACGGCAAATGGGACAAAAAGCTTTCATATCATCCTCCTTTAAGCGCTTAAAGCTTCGTGGTAACAACGTAGACGTTAGTGATTCTCCTTGACGTTATAATGAATATTGAGTTACGAGATCGGCGAAACAAACCCCTCGGGCTTCATTGCGACTAACGAGCAACTAATGGATTGCAGGATATTTTCTGCGGTATTACCAATAACAAATCCAGAGATGCCGGTTCTGGCGAGCGTCCCCATGACAAGTACATCAACTTCGAGTTCATCAACACTATCAGGAATCTGGTCATCAGGTTTGCCGTGAAGAAGGTGGATCACCATTTCACCGGAAATACCAGACTCCTCGATCAGGCTTTGCAACGCTTGCTCATGTTTCTCTTTGGCGTGAGAAACTTCATCAGCAAGTTGGGCTTCATCAACTTGGAACCAAGCATTATCAACTAAATAGTTTTCCAAGTAGTATTCCCAGCAAGAAATAATATGCAGACGACTATCACACGTGTCAGCGATTGAACGCGAGAGTTCTAATAACCGTATCGACATAGCGTGTTGCTCGTCACTCGTCCTCATAGGATCAATCGCTACCGCTATGCGGCGTTTGTTCCTCGGCTTGTTGATTGGTCGGTGTAACCAAACCGCACACGGACATTTTCGCAGCAGCGTCATATCGAGTGCTTTAAAACCTTCGGCGCCTTCATCAATAGGCTCGGCTTCTTTGATGACCAAATCGTTTTTGTGAGTTATTGCTTCCTTAATAATACAAACAGCTGGTTGCACACTGCTTTTCACCGAAAGAGGAAACGGTACTTGCTCTTTAGAGACGTCATATTCAACACGCAAAGCTTCGACACGCTCAAGCAGAGAATCATGTAAAGACTTCTCATACCCTTGTTGATATTGAACCAAATGGCTAGGAAAATCTGGACAAGCAATAAGGCCAGACACTCGAACGTGATCATAAGCAGCAATTCTAATCGCTTGCCCCAACGCGTCACTATGCCCAGGAAGACCTTGAGTCGCAAAAAGTATGTTCTCAAACCGTTTCATATGCACCCCCTTCGTTGATTAAATCTTAGCCGCTAAAAGGGACTTTTCTAGTCATCGATTGTAACGACGAGTGAATATAAATACTCGTTACATCGTTGAGCCTAGTACAGGCTTGTTTTTCATGCGTTACGATTTTTAGATGAAAGAGCATATCGTGAGGTCACTTTACAATGACCACAATGATCACTATACAATCATTCCTATGCCAAGTAACATGTGTTGCAGTAACTCTTTCGATGAATTTGTCGCTACTAGCGAACGCTTTTTTACGTTCACTCTCATTGTAGGGAAAATTTAGGAAAAGTGTCGGTAAATGCAATAAATTTATTAAAAACAATCAGATAGAAAATCAAGATGTTTCAAGATAACCCGCTATTAGCCCAACTTAAGCAACAAATGCAAGAAAACCTTCCTAAAAAAGAAGGTTCAATCAAAGCAACAGATAAAGGCTTTGGTTTCCTTGAGGTGGACAGCAAAACCAGTTTCTTCATTCCACCAGCCTACATGAAAAAGTGCATTCACGGCGACAAAGTGGTCGCTATTATTCGCACTGAGAATGAACGTGAAGTTGCAGAACCACAAGAGCTGCTAGAACAGTCACTTACGCGCTTTATTGGCCGTGTAAAAATGTTCAAAGGTAAGCTGAATGTTGTCCCTGACCACCCTCAACTGAAAAAGCTGTCGCTGAAAGCAAAACTGAAGAAAGGCCTAAAGCCAGATAACTTCAATGAAGGTGATTGGGTTGTCGCTCACCTTATTCGTCACCCTCTGAAAGGGGACAATACTTTCTTTGTAGAAATCTCTGAGAAAATCACAGATGCTGACGATAAGATCGCACCATGGTGGGTCACGTTGGCACAAAACGATCTTCCAAACTCTGAACCTGCTG
Organism: uncultured Vibrio sp.; assembly: GCF_963675395.1. NCBI lineage: Bacteria > Pseudomonadati > Pseudomonadota > Gammaproteobacteria > Vibrionales > Vibrionaceae > Vibrio > uncultured Vibrio sp. Next base: position 1,305,158 of record NZ_OY776222.1, read on the forward strand.
GTATTGAGAACTGGGAATTAAAAGACGACGCCGACTTAGAACGCATCGATTTAACGCACGTACCATTCGTAACTATTGATGGTGAATCCACCAAAGATATGGACGATGCGCTACACGCAAAAAAAACAGAATCTGGTGATTTTGAACTGACCATCGCGATTGCCGATCCTACCGCTTACATTACGCCAGAAGATGAAATGGACAAAGTCGCTCGTGAGCGTGGCTACACCATCTACTTGCCTGGCCGTAATATCCCAATGCTACCTCGCGATCTTGCGGACGACCTATGTTCTCTGATTGAAGGTGAAACTCGCCCTGCCCTATGCTGTACCGTAACCGTAAGCAAAGAGGGTATCGTTGGTGAAGACATCAACTTCTTTGCAGCGAACATTAAATCTCACGCTCGTCTCGCGTATGACCACGTATCTGACTGGCTGGAAAACGGCAGCTCAGATAAATGGCAACCATCAGAAGATATCGCAACTATCGTACGAGATCTTTACGAATTTTCTCTTGCTCGTGCCAACTGGCGTGAAAAGAATGCTGTGGTATTCCCAGATCGTCCGGATTACCGTTTCGAACTGAGCGAAGACAACGACGTTATCGCCATTCATGCAGATAAGCGTCGTAGCTCAAACCGCCTTGTAGAAGAGTCGATGATCACAGCAAATATCTGTGCTGGCCGTACTCTGCGCGAGAAGTTTGAAACGGGTGTGTTTAATACTCACTTAGGCCTGAAAGCAGAAAAGATAGAAGAAGTCGTTCAGCTAGTTGATCCTGAAGGCACTCATGGCTTCACCGCCGATTCAATAGCGACCCTAGAAGGCTTTGCCGCATTGCGTCGTTGGTTGTCCACTCAGGAAACCTCTTACTTAGATAACCGCATTCGTAAGTTCCAAGCATACAGTGAAGTCGGTAATCAGCCACTACCTCACTATGCAATGGGCTTAGATATTTACGCGACCTGGACATCACCAATTCGTAAATACGGCGATATGATCAACCACCGTATGTTAAAAGCCGTTATTCTGGACAAAGAGCCAGTTCAAAAGCCGGATGATCAAGTGGGTGAAGAACTGGCATTACACCGTAAGCACCACAAAATTGCGGAACGTAATGTGTCTGACTGGCTATACGCTCGTACTCTCGCTGAGGAGCCAAGCAAACAAACTCGCTACACAGGTGAGATTTTCGATATCAATCGTGCTGGTGCACGTGTTCGCCTGATTGAAAACGGCGCAGCGGCCTTTATTCCAGGCTCACTGATTGTTGATAATAAACAACGCATTGAGTGTAATGGCGACCACGGCACTATCTCTATCGATAAAGAAATCGTATATAAACTGGGGGATACGTTGGAAGTCGTCTTAGCGGATGTAAATCAAGAAAACCGTAGTTTAGTTGCTAAACCAACCCAGGTATTTGCTGAACCGCCAAAAGCACAAACAGAGCAGACGGTCAGTGAATAAAGCTGAATAAAAACGATAAGGCGCTCTCAAAGCGCCTTTTTATTGTTCAACTTAAAATGATTATAAAGCCTCACTCCCAGAAGCACGCTAAAGGGTCGCTTTCTAGCTCACCCAATAATATCTCAAGGGACTGGCTGTATGGCAGAGTTTCGTATGGCACCCAATTCAAATCACCGGTTCGAAAACTCGGCACATAAAAACGCCAAAGTTGCGTTTTTTCATCAAACAAAATCTTCGCCACTGGAGATGTATACTCGCTATGCTGGGAATCGAGCAAGAAATGTGCACGATGAAGCTCAACGCCATTTTCTACAGGCTCATACAAGCACTTGCCCTGCTCTACGGGTAAATTCGCGTTGCGAGCAGAACAGAGTGAATGAACTAACTTGTATAAACGGCTAGTTGCCATTTGAGACACTGACATGAAAGATCTCCTAATAGGTCGCTTATAGTATACACCCTACCACCTCTAAAAGCGGTACTCTTATCCCGTGTATTTCTTTACCTACGAGTGAGTCACATCTGATATTCCAATAAATATCGCTTATTTAAAACAAGGAATTTCCCTACCTCTGCGCTGGTCAATTCACAAAAGTGTAACCTCAGCGAAATATCATATGCGCTGCTTGATACCATTTTTGGAGTTTAATATGTTACGTTTTACTGTGGCGACTCTGCTAGCCATGGCCATCGCTCTTCCTTCCGCTATGGCGAAAGAGGTAAATATCTCTGGCTCAACCTCCGTTGCACGTGTTATGGACGTTCTTGCCGAGAAATATAATAAAATGCACCCAGACGATTATATTGCTGTTCAAGGCATTGGTTCGAGTGCCGGAATCACCATGGTGAACAAAGGTGTGGTTAAAATTGGGATGAGCTCCCGATACCTGACAGAAAACGAAAAAGGCGAAGACCTCAACGTTATCCCTATCGCCTACGATGGTTTGGCTATCGTCGTCAACCGTGCAAACTCTGTAGATAACCTATCTCAGCAGCAGCTATTTGATATATACCAAGGTAAAGTTAAAAACTGGAAAGAAGTGGGGGGTGACGATCAACCAATCGCGGTTGTGACACGTGAAGCCTCATCTGGATCTCGTTACAGTTTTGAAAGCCTATTGGGTCTAACCAAAATCGTGAACAACCGTTTAGTCTCTGATATCAGCCCTAACAACCTGGTAGTAAATAGTAACAGTATGGTGAAAACGATCGTAAACCATAACACACGAGCTATTGGCTTTATCTCTGTGGGTTCAGTCGACCACTCAGTAAAACCGATCCAGTTTGAGGGTATTGAACCTATCACTGAAAACATCGCCAACCACAAATATACGTTAGCGAGACCTTTCTTGATTCTATATAAAGTAGACGCACTGGACAAAACAGGAAAAGACTTCGTGGCATTCTTGAAATCAGAAGAAGGCCAAAAAACCGTGGCGGAATATGGCTATACGCCAGTGAAAATATTTGATCAATAAAAAGAAAAAGAGAGCATATCGATGCTCTCTTTTTTCATTCATTCCGTCGTTTAGAAATGGAGTTGAATAACAGAGACGACAACCGCTCCTGGACGTCGAACACCTTCAATTTCCACTTTAATTTCACGCTCAATCTCAAGACCTTTCTTAATTGGCGTTACCTTAGTTAGCGTGCTCACTGCACGAACATTATTACCAGCTTTTACTGGGTATGGGAAACGAACTTGATTAAGCCCTAAGTTTACAACGAGCTTCGCTGTCGGGAACAGAGGCTTGTCAGGATCAACCGAGTCTGTCAGCTTTGGCAACAACGCTAAGGTTAAAAAACCATGAGCAATCGTCGTCTTAAACGGTGACTCTGCAGATGCACGCTCAGGATCAGTATGAATCCATTGCATATCTTCAGTTACCGCACCAAACTGATTAATGCGGTCTTGAGATACATGTACCCACTCACCCACGTGAATAACTTCACCAATTTTATCCCCAAGCTCTTGATATAACTTTTGAGCTTCCGGAGCCATGACGATTGGAGTCGGCTGTGGTGCAACTTCTTCATTAATCGCCGGTTGATGGTGATCGCCTATTTTAGAGAACAGGAAACTGTGCTGAGCTCTATCTAAAAAGTCACTCCAATAGTCGCGTAGCGTTGGAGACATCCAATTCATAAACTCGGATTGATGTGCAGATATCGCATCAACTTTGTCTTTAAATAGATTTGTGACCTTCATAAACACCCTTAGAAATTTAAGCACAACTGGCTATACCAGTTAATTTTGAATTAGTTCACAAACTGATGCAAACACTTTCGGGCGAACACATGTATTCTCAAAGCAGATTATTTCTTTACTTTCATTAGGATAGCAATAAAACACCATTTTATTGAGTGGCCACACGATAAAGTAAAAACTCTATAAAATGCCCTATTTCTATCGATATTTCATTATCGCTGCCTATCACAGCATAGACCTATGACTGCAAAACGACCAAACAGTTCTTTTCGTTCATTCAACGCTTTACAAGCTCCAACGCCCTCACTATCATACTCCCCGCAACGGAGAGATGGCTGAGTGGTTGAAAGCACCGGTCTTGAAAACCGGCATACGTTAATAGCGTATCTAGGGTTCAAATCCCTATCTCTCCGCCACATTTAAAGATTAAACCGCTGTTTTTACAGCGGTTTTTTCGTTTCAGAGCACCTAGGTTGGCTAAAGTGAGTCAATGCATCTATTCAAAAAGCGTTACTCTGTTTACTTTGTACCCCAAAAACCTTAGTCAAACTCGGCTATCCATTCGATTTTAAGTTCAGCCTCAAGACCAAAAATAAAACCCATTGGCTACAAAACATAAAACTGAGCAACAGAATGTTTTTCTAAGATTAAGCTAATATTTACATTGCGCTTAAAACTGGTGCTCTGCTCAGAGTTGCTCCAGATGTAACGACAAAGTAAATTAATAAGACTATACGTACTAGCTTTGTAAACGACCCAAAAGAGCAGTCCGTGCATGAGCAACTCTTGGTTGACGTAAAGCACTCGGTAACCAAATTAAGTAGTAAATAATCTCCGTATTAGTCCGAGGTGGTGGAATGAGCTTTAGCTCACTGCTAATCGAGCGTTGCCGGTAAACCTCAATAAACGTTCTCAGTATGACTAATGACATACGTGCCCATAAATTTTTTATACCCTCCCTAAAATAGCATTGTTAGTTACTCGCAGACAATTTTGATTATTCTTATTGCAACAAAAATGACTACGCAAGAACGGAAAGCGAATCGCTATATGTCTGGTTAGGTACTCGAAAGAACTTAGCAGCCGTAGGAAATGATAGGGCACCATTTGTCCAAGCGTCAGATGAGAAAATAATTATTTTAGTCCTGGTTGTTAGTACTTATCTTGGCACTGACGGATTTAAACAATTTTTCCATGCAAGACCAGTAGTTATTCAAAGTGAATGATGGAGCTTTTGCACCTTCTAAGGAAATAACCTTGTGCATTAGCTACGCTATTCTAATGATTAAATTTTAAATACAAACGATCCGTGACGCGGAAGAAGGAATAGCTAATGAACATTTTAATGGTAATAACTTCACACAATGAACTAGGTAATACAGGCCATAAAACTGGATTTTGGTTAGAAGAATTTGCAGCACCCTACTACACCTTCAAAGACGCAGGGGCGCAACTGGTTTTGGCCTCACCACAAGGCGGGCTACCGCCTCTAGATCCCAAAAGTGAGTTGGAAGATTTCCAAACGGAGTTAACTCGTAGATTTAACCAAGATCTCACGGCACAAGAGGCATTGGCAAACACGGTGAAATTAGAGACTGTAAACGTAGAAGATTTTGATGCCGTGTTTTATCCGGGTGGTCACGGTCCATTGTGGGATTTAACGGACTCAAAGGAATCCATAAAATTAATCGAGGCATTTTCTAGAGCAAACAAACCAATGGGATTTGTCTGCCACGCTCCTGCAGTACTTCGCCATGTAAAAGCTGCCAATGGTGAGGCATTCGTTAAAGGGCGTCATGTGACTGGGTTTACTAATGGTGAAGAAGCTGCTGTACAACTTACCGATGTCGTCCCTTTTCTGATTGAAGATGAGTTTATTCGCCTTGGAGCACACTATCAAAAAACACAAGATTGGATGCCATACGTGGTTGAAGATAACAAGCTTATCACTGGACAAAATCCTGCTAGCTCAGAACCTGTCGCTTTAGCTTTGCTTAAACAATTATCTTAATTTAATAATATGCTCAAGTATTAGCCCTCATTCTATTGGGGGCTTACCGAAATGAATTTTCCAGAAATCATAGACACTTTTAGTCACTGCTAAGTTCGATACAACAAGATCGTAGCTTACCGAACTAGCATTATATCTCGAATGTTGTAGACCGTGACCGCTGAAACGAAGATGTCGGATAGGCGACACTTGTTACCAAGTGCCGCCCTCCTAAGAACCGTACGTGCAACTTTCACTGCATACGGCTCAAGCCTCCGCTAAGGCGTATTACGTTACCCAGCAACCTAGATAGCAGTTAAGGCAGGGTCAAACCAAGAGTGACGGCTTTCCTTTTTCGGCTTCCTCTTTGCCAAGTAATCTTGGTAAAGCGGATCGAATGGGGTTGCTGCACTTCTAATTTTCACATGCCTTTTAATCGGCGTTTTCGCTATTTGAATTAGGTTGTAGTGACAGTCCATATTGGCGATTTTCTGCCAACCGTGAAATTGCCATCCACCACTTCTATTCATGTAGTATTTTCGCCTTACCCAGTCTTTTGGTTTGGTGGGATGACGTCTAACCGCCCATCGCCACAGTAACCAGAAGATTTGATGACCGAGGTAACCGAAAGTACGCTTTGCAACGCAGTGGCAATAATAGTTCGCCCATCCTTTCAGCTTAGGGTTCAGTAATCTAATGAGATCATTGACTGGCATTGTTGCGTGCTTCTTGATGAGTTCACGCAAATTACCCAAGAAAGAGAGAACGTTGCTCTTACTCGGTTTGATGAGCAGTTTGCCTTTGTACTTCCTGAGGTTAAAGCCCAGAAAATCAAAGCCATCATCTATATGAGTAATGTGTGTTTTCTCTTCAGAGAGTGCCAACCCTCTTTCTTTTAGAAAATTAATCAACCGTGGTTTGACTTCGTTAACAAGAACATCTTTTGACGAACCTGTTATCACGAAATCATCTGCATAACCGATAAAGTTAACTCGTTCTCCCGATTTCTTAGCGACTTCTTTCATGAGCTTTTCTAGGCCCGCAAGCGTCAGTAACATAAGCGTTGGGGAGATAATTCCTCCTTGCGGAGTTCCCTCCGACGTTCGGTAGAACAAGCCCTTATCGATATAGCCAGAACCTAGCCACTGCTTCAGCATCCTTTTGTCTATTTGAACATGTTCAAGTAGCCATTCATGCCCAATCTTGTCAAAGCAAGCTTTAATATCCCCTTCCAAAATCCAGCGACCTGAGCGCTTAAGACACAAGCATTTGAAGCATTGTGCTATTGCGTCAGCCGTACTGCGATTAGGGCGAAAACCGTAGCTATTTGGATCTGCTATCATTTCCGATATCGGTTCCAAAGCAAGCAGATAAAGCGCTTGTTGCGCTCGGTCTATCATGCATGGAATACCGAGGGGTCTAAGTTTGCCATTCTTTTTCGGGATGTAGATACGTCTGAGGGGTTTGGCTCGATAGCCTTTACGGTTCAATTGATTAACTGCGGTCATTCGACGAGCATCCGTATTCCAGATGACACCATCGACTCCAGGAGTGTTACTGCCTTTGTTTTGGGACACTCGCTTCACAGCCAGTAATTTAGCTGATTTCGAGTGCGTTAAGACCCACTGCAAAGCTTTCGCTTTACTGTGTTTTCCCTCTCGGGTTGCTTTTGCAATGCGCATTTGAAGCTTTAACACGTGCGACTCTACGGCTTTCCAGTCGATGGATTGCCATTGAGTGTCGTTAGGAGAGGCACTAACTTCTGTTGAAGCCACCATTTGCGTTTCTCCTTGAATAAAGTTCGTCAAATCATCTTGCAACGGGAGACCAGTTAGAAGTCAGCTCGCTTTCGCGCCAGGTATAAACCTGTATCCACTTCATTACAAAGCGGCCTTTGCTTTCTCTAACCTCCTTTACCTGCACACCTATCGGCAATCTTCGCAGACCGCTTTCCCAATGGGAGATATACAGGCTTACCCTGTTCCGTATGTCGCGCAAAATATCAGCTTAGATGCCCACTATAGTGCGGAGAGTACATCGATCACGAAAGAGTACTGTCCAACTTCTTTCCGACTCTCATTGCCGTTTTGGCCACAGCGTATTAACCACTTCCGCTGCTTCATCATATAACGCGCCTTACGTGGATTCACTTACGTTCATCATACTGACACCCTAGCACTTACCCAATTTGTGGTTATCAGGAGGAATGTCCTCTCACGATTCCATTCCCACTCAGCCTAACGGCTGAGTTTCGTTACATTGTCGGATCCGCTGCTTTATTCAGGATCCTAGGGTCATCTGGTGATACAGATGGTTCACTCTTGTCGTGGTGAACAACGCTTCATACGACTTCAGGTCGCACGGACAAAAACGAGTTAGAGAAGTGATTATTAACTCCGCAAGCAAAGGCACGCTTGAACCTTGTTTGATTGGATTTACTCTCTTACCCAACGTAATTTCTCTACCTCAAAGAAACCATATAACCCCAAACCGTATTTAGTCATAGGATGCCAGCCTCTAGCTTCATCGTTTAGGTTGCCATATTTGACTACCCTAGATTTAAACTAAATACCGTAGACCAAGCATTCAGATTTCTCGATTAAGAGATAAACCTCATATTGCGTAGCAAGAACAAAGTTTCCATACGAAAAATCGTATTCACGACTTAACTTGCTCTCTTTAACTATTGGTTTTACCTCAAACAATATACTGAATCCTTATGGGCAACTAACGCCGCCATAAACAAACGGCGCGAGCTTGCAAGTCTCCGCGACCGTAGGGAGCTAATTTGATGGCTTTGTTAGCTACTTCTTTCTATGGCTGTTTATCAAAAACCGTAACTCCGTCCGGTATTTGATACCAACTTTGCTTTTCACTTACCCAGACATGAATCGTCGGATTGATAATGCTAGTGTCTGACAAGTTGCTAGGTTTGAGTTTTAATTTGTCTGGTTCGTTTGGGTCAAAATGGTAAATTCTATTTCCACAGGTCGGGCAAAACTTGGCGCCATTAGTATTACCACTATCCGCCACTCGGCTCCAGCTCTTCAGTTCACCCTGAAATTTAACGCTATCCGTTTTTACCATTGCAGTAATGCTAAATGCACTAGTCGATAACTTCTGACATTCCTTACAGTGACAGGCAACCACAAACAAAGGTGGCTCTAAAAGCTCATACTGTACATTACCACACTGACACGAACCTTTAATTGGATACTCTGTATTGCTCAACTTATTCTCCCGATATCGATTGGGCTGCTAACGTCGCGTTAAGTTGATGAGATGGCTTCCCCCAACCGAACTAAAAGTTACCCATTAACGCCTTGATATGCAACGACTTATTTATATAGGCTAAATTTTTTAGTAAATTCCCTGAGAGTTTCAGTGTCACCAAAAATACACACACCTAAATACTCTAAGTCAGCCTCTTTAGTGTCCTTTGTTCTTTGTTGTTGCTCAACAGAACCTCCCTCAATCATTGAACTTGTGAAGTCAGTAAATTTGATATTTCGGCTTATCGCATCCTCTCTGACTTTCCGAAGTTTGTTGGAATTGTCCGCTTTCAAAACAATGAAAGGATAATGAGATAAGCTAGGGTGCAAATTGCCATCCATATCTTCGTAATCAACATACTGACTTTCACTATCGTCAAGCTGATTAGATAACCCCACACTCAAGTGCCCCAATACGTTGAGTGACCTTCCTAACTCCATCTTTTTACTTAGAATTGCGATGAATCGTTTCTGATTTTCATCTGGTAGAACCAACATAATACTTCCTTGCTAGCTGATATCTTGCACTAGTTGTATAACATGTTTATAGCGAGCAAGTCGCGCGTTTTTCTACCGCAATATTACTCGCTTTTATGATTAGTCTATTTCTATCAGAGTCGCTAACTAATTGCTAGAAAGGAGAAATTTTCGTACTAAGTTTGTGTCCGCATAAAAACGAGCGATTGGGTCGTTTTCTTGACTATACGAGCAAGCTTGTTAATACTGTATTTATACACAGTATTAAAAGCAACTTTTAGATTTGCAGACATTTATTGTAAATTTATGCGAACTTATAATGCAAAATCGTTGGTAACTGATTGATTCTTAGTTCTGGATAAGCAAACTTACTTGACACGTAACAGTCACTAGTCACACTTGTCGCTGAAAGCATATAGTGTTCAAACTTGAAAGCATAAGTTGTCCTGTTTTATGCTTCAGTATGTCTTTGGTGACTACTGTAGTGAAAGAAAACCACTTGCAGATCCAAAACCACAATGCTGAACCAACTTCCCACACAAACTCAAATAATCAATCCACACAACTAACCGCTTCTAAAGAGATGCGGTGTTTTACATAACTAACGAAAGTCTTGAACCCTAAATCACCATTTGCAGACTTAAGTGCACACACAGATACAAAACTAAACATTCCAGAGCGGATTAAATCGGGGGCAAGAAGTAGTCGAGAGCATTGGTAGCTTAAGCCTACTGTTAGTTGTTCCACATAACCCGACGAGTGAATCATTGATTGTTAATATTGCCATGGTACTTACAAGAAAACGCAGTAATACCATTATTAAGATTTTGAGTCATGACCCCAAAATAATATAGATTCTGTTATCTGGGACAAAGAGAGTTGTTACAAATATATAAATTCAATTGTTTCTTTTGTGATTGAAATGTTATCTTTTTTTATTCAATTACTTTTGAGTTTTATACTCAAAAATCTAGAGTAAGAGGAATTATGAATAACGATACTCCGAAGATACCATTCACCATGGCGATTCTGCCGAACATTCACATGGATCACTCTCATGGTCGGGGACATGATATAAATTAGAGAGTGCCTCTAAAAAATAATAAGCTGATTATGACAGAACTACATGCAACAGCGACACTCAAGGACTCCGCTTTCAAAACTCTGGCGGATTCCTTTGCCACCTTTTATAGCAATACCATCGCCATTGACCAACAGCACCGCATCACCTGGATAAGTAAGGGCTACCGTCAGTTTCTGGGACTGAGCCATAATCCTGTAGGTGAGCCGATAACCCGTTATATTCATAATAGTTTTCTACCCAAAGTCTCCGACAGTGGAGAACCGGTACTGCTGGAACTGTTATGGGTCAAACAACAGTGGACACTGGTGAGCGTGATTCCTCTGCAATCGGATCAGGGAGAGGTGATCGGAGCCTTTGGTTTTGTTGCTTTGGAGCAACGCAAAGGTTTTCACTCCCTGGCCAACCGCTTCAACCAACTGCAGCAACAACTGGACAATGTCACCCAGGAGTTAAATCAGGCACGACAAAATAAATACCGCTTATCTCAGATTACGGGCCGCAGCGAACAACTGCAGAATGTCAAACATCAGATACGACAAGCGGCACGATTTGATATCTCTGTTCTACTGACCGGCGAAACGGGCACCGGTAAGGAGATGTTTGCCCACGCCCTGCATGAACTCTCAGCCCGCTCCCATAACGCCTTTGTCTCACTCAATGTCGCCGCAATTCCCAATAACCTGATCGAAGCCGAGTTCTTTGGTGTCGCCCCTGGTGCCTATACCGGCGCATCCAGCAAGGGGCGTAAAGGGAAACTGGAGCTGGCCGATGGCGGCACCCTGTTTCTTGATGAAATTGGCGATATGCCACTGGAGCTGCAAAGTAAACTGCTGCGCGCCCTCCAGGAGCAAGAGTTTGAGCCATTGGGTTCCAATAAGGTAAAAAAAGTCAATATTCGCATCGTTGCCGCCACCAGTCGTAATCTGCCAAAAATGGTGGAAAACGGCGAGTTTCGCGCAGACCTTTACTACCGCCTTAATGCCATGCCGATCCATCTGCCACCTCTCAGGGAGCGTCAGGCAGACATTGACCTGATTGCAGAACGCCTACTGGATGAGCTCTGTATCAGACTGCAACTGCCGGTTAAGTACCTGGCACCGGATGCCATTAACCTACTGTGTCAGCACTCTTGGCCGGGCAATGTACGGGAACTGCAAAACCTTCTGGAACGAGCGGTGATTATGGCGGAGGAACACACCGAGATAGATCTCCAACTGATTCAGTCACTGTTAATTCCAACAGCTCGGTTTCAGCAGACTGCACAGACACAACCAATATCACCGAGAATAGATCCGAACACGGGATTACCTATATACCCTCTCTCGTCAGCTAACCGACTTCCCCCCACTCTGCCTCAGGCCAATACTCCACCACAACCACTGCATGAACAGATTGCCCGAGCAGAGCGTAAAGCTATTGAAACCGCACTTGCTTACACTCAAGGGCATAAGGTACAAACAGCTAAGCTGCTGGGTATATCCCGTGCAAGTTTGTATGAAAAGATGCGTAAGCTGGATATTCAGTACATAAAGAACTCATGAACACCAAACACCTCATTGGCACTCGTACCCAATCAGTCGGTGAAAAGGCGTATTAACCTGTAGACATAAAAAGCCCCGACCAGCACAAGAGAACTGATCGGGGCAGCCGATAATAGAACTGTTTTTAGGGAAGCGGATTAGTGAGGAATCACCAGCGTATTATCCTGCCAGCGGACTGCATCATCACCCGGCATTGCCAGCACTTCAGCAAACATTTCTTCAGTAATCTGCTCTTCACCGCTTTCCTGCATCGACGTCGTGCGAACCACCTGACTCGGAGCCAGCGCCTCGCCTGATCTCAGATGAGCAAACATCTGATTCAGCGCCTGTTCAAAGTAAGGATGAATATAGGCATAACGGTGCTGCATATTAGGTGGTGTGGCATAGAAACCCAGATTCGGGGCTAACAGATAGGCAAACATCTCCAGGTGATGGCCATTTTCTATTTCCCAGTACACTACATCATCGCGGGCATCTACCTGACGATTACGGGCGTAGTAGGCGCGACCACCATGATTTGGTGCAACCACCTGATCGGCACGACCATGCATAATTATGGCTGGTTTACCCTGTAGATCACCACTCATTATCGCTTCCTGAATACCCGCCTGAACCCGGTCAAAATCACCGTTGCCCTTGTAAGTATCCAGAATCCCCAACTCAGTTAGCTTGGCCTTTCCATAGTGGGACATCGCAAAGAAACACAGGTCTGCATCCAGATTTTTATCCGCTGTGGAGTTAAACGCCGTCGCCCCATAAGGATCATACGCATTCATATTGACCGGTTGAATCCAGCGGCTACCACCAGCGATCATATTCTGTCCCAGGAAGCGCAGCGCCTTATCTTCATCACTCAGCACCTCAAACTGTTTCGTCCCACCATTATAGCTGGCGAAGCTGATACCACACAGCTGGTCTGAGATACTGTAACGACCGTAGGAGTTACCATAAGTATTGGTGATTTCAGAAAACATATTAGTAAACGCTGGCATACCCAGATTCTGCTCAGGCAGGAACCCCGCGACGGTGTTCATCAGATCCTGTGCTTCCTGAGCCAGTACCTGCAAATCAGCAGAATAGGACGTTAACAGCCCTAATTGTTGCAGGCGGGTACAACGTTCAGGAGACTTAGCTGAGTTAACCAGATCGGCACTGTCATTCTCGGTCAGATTATTAGCACAGGGCTGATACACCGCACCAAAGGCATGCATATCGTATAAACTCCAGCCTACCGATTCAGGCCCCCAGCGGCGCTCCCCCTGAGTAATGGTAAAATCATGCTGATTCATTGCCGTACTCGGCTCAACAGCAACCACGCCATCAATCAGCCCTTGGGTATCCTGCTCTGCAGCCATCAGTACAGAACGCCCACCATTGGACCAACTGGCTGCAATCACTGTGGTATTGTCAGGATTAAAAGCCAGATCAGGATAAGCCTGGTGTAAGGCATAGAAAGCAAACTCAATGGATTGTAAGGTATTCAAGCCCCAGTCTTTACTAGGGTTCTGCTGGGAGTGAGCGTGTTTGGTTGTTGCAGTCCGCGGATCAGCAGCATCCGCAAAGCCTTCTGCAAACTCAGCGGTAAATGCAGAAGAGGAGCCTGCACTGATGGCATCAACGACCTTTCCATCCAGATTAATCACCTGCTGACTGCCAATAAAGTGTACGCCATCACCCGTGCCTTTATCGGTATAGGCTACGGCACAACCCCGTTTTAACGCCGCATCACCTGCTGTACCTGCCGCCCCATAAACACCACGGGAACCGGATGATGGCCCGGCAATAATACAAGGGCTCACGGTAGAGAAACTACTCGGGACCTGCACCACCAGTTTGACATTGGTTTTACCAGAGCCATCATCCACAATGGCTTGATATTCCGTACCTGACACCTGGCCGGTAAACGCCTCTACCGTATGAGAACTAATCCCTTCTGTAACCAAAGGCCCCCAATGAGTACCCCAGCCACCGGGCGTTACCGGGTCCATCATACTGTTATAGCTGGCTCCTAACTGATAGCGACGGATCTGTTCCGGACTAGAACCTATGCCCACCGCTTCCGGTGCTACAGCACCAGTATTGCTATTCAGAGCCATACCTGTGAGCAAATCATCACTTATACCATCTAGCTGAATGACATCAACCGAACCAGAAAGATAACTGGGCAGTACGCTGTAATCCGTGGTGTCTTCTGTGCTGTCGGAAGAACCTAAGCAACCCGATAGCACCAGTGAGCTGGCAGTCGTTAAAAGAACAGTCCTTTGCATATCAACCTCGTCTTGTTGTTTTTCTAAGTTATTCAGAATGGATAAAAAATCGAACCAATCCAACGTAGCTCAAACTAATCCAAGATACATGCCAAACGCTTAACCATATGATAAAAAATGATTTATTATAATCCGCACTCACTAATATCCAGAAAACTGGACACAATGCCGTCTAAAAAACTGGACACTATCCTGAATTTAAGACAATGAGAGAAAGACCTATAAAACGGTATACATGAATAACCCTTTCCAACAAAAGTGAACTTATGAAATTCTTGCATTAAAACTCAGGCACATGAGTTTTATAAGAGCAGGTTCTGTAGCCCAACAATATGAATAAAAAAGAAATGAAACAGTAGATAGCGATAACCTACGCATTGGCCGCCAGATTCGGAATTTTCGTAAGGCTAAAGGCGTAACTCTAGCGAGATGGCCGAGCGTATTCAGCGTTCAATGGGATATGTCAGCCAGGTTGAGCGCATGCCAATTAAAAACTTCAATCCACCAGTGATGTATTGAGGGGCCAAATCAGCTGTTTTTTCCACTCCGACCGGGAAGCACCTGCAGAAGAATTGAACCATATTGTGCGTGAATCAGCTTGGCGTAGTTTAAGTTTTTCAATTCATTACTTTTTGTATAACAAAGCTAGCTGATCATGTTAGTTCGCACATCGATTCGTGACACGTGTTGGGGCATTTTCGTGTTTCATGCCCAAGTCAACACACCTCTGGGCATAAGTCTCTTAGCTTAAATGACTTTGTAGTGTACTCAAAGTAAAAACATGAAGAAGGTCATCACAAGGCATATCTAACAAAAAATATCGCGATCGCGGCCTACGGCCGCTCATAAAAACGAACCCCACTTAAAAAGTGGGGTTCGTCATCAATCTGAGCCATATCTAAGATATGGCTTTATGAATTACACTAACCTAAATTAATCATTGAAAGTGCCTCTCAACGCAGCATTATTCAACAATAGAAGTCGTTACTTTTTCTATTTTTTGGTTGAACCCAAATGGAGATTGGTAGTCTTTACTTACTGCGCCACCTTCATCTTCACCAATACCTACACCGTCATCGAGTGAGAATAAACGAGATATGGTATTCGGTATTAGCTTCTTATCCACAAGCTTGCCGTTAACGTATAAGTAGGCATTACCACCTTTACCTTGACCAGCAGCGTTGCCTTTACCGCCAACACCATCTTCATCATAGCGGAACTCCACTTTGATCTCATTGTCGCCTTTCTTCAACTTATCGCCAGTCACTTTAGTGTATTCATACGCTAACCAGTTGTATTCAAATGCTGGTACACCATTTTTTACATACAAAGTCCAACCAGCAAAATTACCACCTTGAGCGATAACAACACCATTGGTGTTTTCCACGTCATCTGTAGAAATGTTCGCTATTAAATCAAACGATTTATTTTTGATATTCAAGAAAGAGTTTTCAGGTATACCTTTAGCGCCTTCGTACAAAGTTAGGCTCTTCTTACCAAACATCGCATCTGGGCGGCCAGCTACTTCGGCATTCATACGCTCAAGAGTACGATCATCAATTGGGTACACATGATTCTCTTCTGCTTCTTTATCGAAGAGTTTCTTCATTTCTTCCAATTTTTCAGGTTGTTCTTTCGCTAAATCTTTAGATAGAGACCAGTCTTTAGTGGTATCAAACAACTCCCACTCATCCTTTTGCAAGGTTGTGAACTTCGCTGATGTTTCGGTTAATGCCCAATGTGTAACCCTCGCTAACCAACCATCTTTGTAAATTGCACGGTTACCTGCAAGCTCAAAATATTGGATTTTATGCTTAGTTTCTGCTTTTGGATCGGTAAATGTCTGAGCAAAACTCGCACCCACCATTGGTATTTGTTCAACACCTTCGACTTCCTTTGGTTCTGGAAGCTTAGCTACTTCTAACACTGTTGGTGCGACATCGACGACATGAGACCATTGGCTACGAATGGTTTGACCATTCTTTTTAATGCCATTAGGCCAACTTACAACCATCCCATTTCGAGTACCGCCATAGTCCGACGCCATACCTTTCGTCCAAACAAATGGTGAATCACCCGCGACAGCCCAACCTGAAGCATAATGGCCAAAACTATCTGGTCCACCGAGTTTATCAATGTTCTTAAGTGCATAAGAAGGGTCTTCTTCAATGCCGTTATAAAAAGCAAGTGAGTTCAAACTGCCGTTCCTATTCCCTTCCGCACTCGCTCCGTTATCTCCTACGATGTAGAAAATAAGCGTGTTGTCAAACTCACCATTTTTCTTAAGCGTATCAATGACTCGCCCAACCTCATAATCCGTGTGAGCTAAAAACCCAGCAAAAACCTCCATTTGACGTTCAAACACACGTTTTTCATCTTTAGTCAGTGAATCCCAACGCGGAACGAAGTCAGGCATTGGTGGTAGTACTGTGTCTTTCGGAATAATCCCATTGGCTTTCTGACGCTCGAAGGTCTCTTGTCTTAACTTATCCCAGCCCATAGAAAACTTACCTTTAAACTTATCAATCCACTCTCGTGGAGCCTGATGCGGTGCATGCATCGCTCCAGGAGCGTAATAAGCAAAGAAAGGTTTATCTGAGTTGTAACTGTGTTCCAAGTTTAACCACTCAATGGTCTTATCGGTCATATCGGCAGTAAAGTGGTAGTTTTCTTTACGTGGCGTTTTAATGCGTGTATTGCCATCAATCAAGACTGGTTGGAACTGATCAGTTTCACCGCCAAAGAAACCATAAAACTTATCGAAGCCAACTTGTTTGGGCCATAGTGTTTGGTCACCCGCAGGGCCTGTTTCCCAAGGTGGGATCTCATGGTTCTTACCAAACATTGCCGTACTATAACCATTGTATTTTAGGATCTTTGGTAAAGCCGCGATGTAGTTAGGCCTTACACCAGTATTGCCTGGAAATGCCGTTCCAGTTTCAGCAATCGAACCCATATTGTTTTGGTGATGATTACGCCCTGTCAGTAAAGCGGTACGGGTTGCAGAGCTAACACCTGTGGTGTGGAATTGGTTATACATCAAACCTTGTTTAGCCAAAGCATTAAGCGTTGGCATTTCAATGGCCCCACCAAACAGTGATGATTGGCTAAAGCCAACATCATCTAACAAGATAACCAAGACATTGGGCGCGCCCTCTGGCGCTTTTACACGTGATGTTGGTTCTGGACGTTGTACATCCCTGACATCTAATTCTGTGTAAGTTTTTGGCTTAACATCAGGAATTGGAAGCTGTGTTCTGTCTGGTGCTCCTGCGGCGGCAACTAAGCACGGAGCCAGTGCACCGGTGAGGGTGACCGTCGTTTTTAATAAAGCCATTTTATTTTCTACCTTCTACTTTGACGTTGTTAGGATTAATGGGCCATCTAATGCTTGCATGACGTAACTCGCTGGATAACCGTTTGCGAGTAGTGTTGTCATAGCCTGCAAATACTTGTGTATTGAATTAAAGAAGAAGTAATAACCTTCACAAAGTACGTTTTCATACTCTCCAGTATCGGACAGATAACGGTGTTTTGGGCATCCACCATTACAAAGTTGCAAAAATTGACAATTTTTACATCGCTGAGACAGACGAGATTCTTTGTTAAATACGTTTTTATTGTCATCTTTAATCTCTTTTAGATCTGTTGTGACGACATTTCCGATTTTGGATTCTGGGTAGGCTACATGATCACAGAAGTAAACATCACCGTTCGCTTCAACAGCGTATGACGATCCACAGTTTTTCGCATGAATACAATTAGGAGATGGATTACCAATGTGTTGGGTCAATGCTTGCTCAAAATTAGCAATGAAGACTTTACCGACGTCTTTAGCAATCCAAAGATTAAAAATATCAACCAGAAACTGACCGTACGCTTTTGCATCTACCGCCCAAGAAACCGGGTTATATCTATGCTCATCCAGCTTAGCGGTTGAAAAAATCAAGTTGCTTCCAAAATGCTGCCCACGCGACTGCTCAACTTCTGTGGGAACCGACTCTACCAGTGGTGAAAATTGAATGTGCTTAACTTTGTGCTTACGAAAAAATGCGTAAATCGCCTCTGCATGTTGACAATATTCTTTGCTTACACATGCCAGCACATTGAACTCAACATTCATTTTTTGGAGTAGCTTCAAAGCTTTCATTATCTCATCGAAGACGCTTTTGCCTTGTTTCGTTCGGTATTTACCTTGAAGCCATTCCGGACCATCAAGACTTAATCCAACAAGGAAGTTGTTTTCTCTGAAAAATCGACACCATTTTTCATCTAATCTTGAACCATTAGTTTGAAGGGTATTTTTAATAATTTTATCGCCAGCGTATTTTCGTTGGAACTCGACAGCCTTCTCGAAGAAGCCAATCCCCGCTAACGTAGGCTCTCCACCATGCCATGCAAATTCAACTTCTGGCGTACTCTGGCTACTAATATAATTTTTAACATAAGCCTCAAGGGTATCCAGGCTCATCGATTTGTGTGAATTGAGAAGAGATTCTTTTTCTAAATAGAAACAATATTGACAGTCATAGTTACATTTTGAACCAACAACTTTTACCGTCGTATGTAAGCCTTTCATAAATATGCCGTTTGTCTGAACATGGTCAATTTAGCTTAGCTCATATTCACTTGGTTGCAACGGTTAACTTTGATACACGCAACTTATCACTTTTGATACTATATCCAACAACTATACACGTTACTCACTTTAGAGTAGTGAAGAGCTACCAGAAATTGACGCCCTACGGATCACCCATGATTATTGGGGCCAATTATATTATGAAACCCGATGAGTCCGTTCAAGCTTGTTTAGACCTTAATCCAAAAGCTCTGTTACCCGCCCATGTTGGCCGCTTTACTCTGGCCCAGCATGATTGGAGCGAACCATTCAATCGCATTGCCGCATTGAACTCAGACAAGCCAAACCGCTAATTCAAATCACTAAAGAAACCTTACTCGCCATAGTCCGATGCGGCTTCTTTGATTTTCCCTACTCTCTGGGAATGGATTCACCCAAACATGAAAACGCTTATGTGACTCCCATTCACACACCTTCACAATCGGTGTCTAAGAGATTAGCCCTCGGGAGATATTTATGCCTAAATATAGGAATAATATCCGTATCTGATTTTATTCCCCAAACTAAGAGAAAGTGAGAAGTAAATGCAGGAAAAAACACCGCAATCTATTCAGCGTAATGCTTGCCCTGAACCAATCAGAATCGGGTTTATTCTCCAGCCACATTTTTCTCTTATGGCATTTACTGCTGCCATGGATGCGCTTATTACGGCAAACCTAGTCCATGAAACCAGCTTGTTTCAAATCCAGACCTTTGGTATCGATTCGCGTAAAGTATTGAGTGATATTGGTATCGACATCGCGACAGATGCAACGGTTGAGTCACTAAATCTCCACAAAAGAGGCTCACTGGATTGGTTATTTGTTTGTGGAGGTTATCGTTGCAGCACGCAATCAACTCCCCCCCTTACTGAATGCCTGATGTCTGCTAACAATCAGAAGGTCAATTTAGGAAGCATTTGGAATGGAACTATTGCATTAGCCCACGCGAATATCATTGAAGAAAACACCGCGTCTGCCGTGCACCCCAATAGTCACCAGTTTATTCACGCCACTTTCCCTACTGTGGAATTATCCCCCCATACCTATGAAGTCTCGGCCAATCGCGCCAGTTGCGCGGGGCCAAATAGTGCCATGGAGATGATGCTGAGTATCATTGAAGCGAAGTTTGATAGACAGTTAGTGCGGGCTGTACGCGAGATCTTAAGCTGCGATCAAGCATCTGAGGGAAGACAGGCAATATTGCACAGCCAACCGAACAAACCGTCGGTGGATACCCTCGCCCGCCCTGAGGCATTGCAAGATGCAATTAGCCTGATGGAATCAAACATCGAGGAACCGTTGACGCCCGACGAACTGGCGCGATTTTTATCGATGTCTCGCAGACAACTAGAACGGCTATTTCAAACCCATTTGGAACTGTCACCATCAAGGTATTACCTGAAACTACGTCTGTTGGCGGCCCATAAAGAGCTGGAGCAGAATAAAGAACCGATCATTCAAATTGGCTTAAGCTGCGGATTTGTTAGCAGCAGTCATTTCAGCAACTGTTTTAAAGATTTCTTTGGCTACACCCCAACTCAGCTGCGCCAAAATATGAAGATGAAAAACTCGACTCATTCAACACGCTGACAAGACAAGTTCCAATACAAATAGGGGCCATAAAAAAAGAAGACACAGAGCCCGCTGTGTCTTCTTTGGCTTAGTCGGTAACCTGAAGGTTACATGAGTGTCAACACCAAGGACGAGAGATAGAAAATATCAACACTCAATCACATTAACAGCTAAGCCACCTGTTGATGTTTCTTTATACTTGTCCTGCATGTCCAGGCCAGTATCGCGCATCGTTTTGATGACTTTATCCAGAGACACAAAGTGCTCTCCGTCACCACGCAATGCCATTTGAGCTGCGTTGATCGCTTTCATTGCAGCAATCGCATTACGCTCGATACAAGGCACCTGAACGAGTCCGCCAACCGGGTCGCAGGTCAATCCTAAGTTATGCTCTAAGCCGATTTCTGCTGCGTTTTCAATTTGTAGTGGCGTTCCCCCTAGAACGGCACAAACACCCGCAGCAGCCATGGCACAAGCAGAGCCCACTTCACCCTGACAACCCACTTCCGCGCCAGAGATAGACGCATTCTTCTTACACAGAATACCTATCGCTGCTGCTGTTAGTAGAAAATCAACCACCTGCTCGTCTGAACAATTCGGTGTGAACTCTTTGAAGTACATTAATACGGCTGGAATGATACCCGCAGCACCGTTTGTCGGTGCCGTCACCATTCGACCACCAGCCGCGTTTTCTTCGTTAACCGCGAGCGCGTACAAATTGACCCAATCCATACCGCTTAGTGTGGAACTGATAACATTCGGGTTAGCACAATAGACGAGCGAATCGAATAGTTTCTTTGCACGGCGTTTAACGTTAAGTCCACCAGGTAACACGCCTTCAGCACTAAGGCCATTAGAAATACAAGATTTCATCGCGTACCAGATGTTAAGCAAGCCGTCTCTGATCTCCTGCTCTGAGCGCCAAACCTTTTCGTTTTCCAGCATCAGTTCACTGATACTGAGGTTATTCTGTTTACATAACTGGAGAAGTTCTTCGCCGCTATTAAAGTCATAAGGCAGAGCAACGGTATCCATCACAGACGACTCAGACTGAGCTTCCTTCTTGTCTAAGATAAAGCCACCGCCCACCGAGAAGTAGGTGTTTCGGTACAACGTATGACCTGATTCATCGATGGCAATGATTTCCATTGCGTTAGGGTGATAAGGATGCACCTCACGCAAGAACTTCATGTCGTTTGGCCAGTCAAACGTGACTAACTTTTTACGCTTTAGCCATAAGTCACCACCTTGCTTAAGTTCCTGTGTGATAACCGGGATTGCTGCTGTGTCAACGGTGTCCGGCAATTCTCCCATCAGTCCAACGACGATGGCAGAATCCGTTCCGTGACCAACACCGGTCGCGCTCAAAGAACCCATTAACTTAACCACGATTCGATGAGTCGCTTCGATGAAATTTAATTCATCTAACTCATTGGTAAATCGATTGGCGGCGACCATAGGTCCAACGGTATGGGAACTGGATGGTCCAACGCCAATTTTAAACAAATCGAATACACTGATAGACATCCCTTGCTACTCCTATCAATGGCTTAGAATAATGGTGCGAGTACCGGATAGGAATACCCGTCTCTCAACATGATGTTTTACAGCATTAAACAACGTGATTCGTTCAACATCTTGACCTTTAGCAATCAAGTCTTCTGGGTAATGAGCGTGCCCGACTTCCTGAAGGCCCTGAGAGATGATCGGACCTTCGTCCAAATCGTTGTTTACGTAGTGAGCCGTTGCGCCTACCATCTTCACGCCTTTTTCCCAAGCCTGATGATATGGGCGAGCACCTTTAAAACCAGGTAACAGCGAGTGATGGATGTTGATTGCACGTCCACTTAAACGTTCACATAGCCAAGGCGAGAGAATCTGCATGTAGCGCGCCAGTACAACCAATTCGATGTCGTACTCATCTAACAAGCGAACAATTTCCGCTTCTTGCTCTGGCTTGGTCTCTGGAGTAATCGGCAGATGGTGGTAAGGAATACCGTGCCACTTCGCCAAGTTTTCCAAATCTGGGTGGTTAGAGATGATAACTGGTACTTCAACGTTCAACTGACCGGTACGGTAGCGATACAGCAAATCGTTCAGGCAGTGATCGTATTTTGAGACCAAGATAGCCATGCGCATGCGTTGACCGGAAGCGGTCAGATTCCACTCCATAGAGAAATCTTTCGCTCTTGCACCAAACTCTGAGTCAAACTTCTGCGGATCAAAATCTGGTTCTGCAGGGATAAACTCAATACGAATAAAAAACTGACCCGTTGCTCTGTCATCGAATGACTGAATTTCGTTGATATAGTGACCAACGCTCGCCAGATAACGAGTAACGACGTCAACAGTACCGCTCACACTTGGACAATGTGCGGTAAGAATCCAAGTTTGTGTTGAATTTTCCATAGTTCCCTCTGCTCATGGTATGCCGGTACATCCCGTACCGGCTTGATTACAACTTAGCTAGCTCGTTACTTAGCGATGGTCAGACCAAACTCTAGGCTTGCATCTTGAATCCACAACCATAGGTAGTCAGAGAAACTACGGCGAATAACCAACTCGAACTTGTCTTCATCAAGACGACGAATGATTGCGCCACTTTTCGCAAAGACCGTTGATACAACCTTACCGACAGGGAATTCCTTAGGGTGAACATCAATTGGCGTCGATTTTTTCAGCACATCAACAGCATGAGTACCAGAGAGTTCTAGAATCGTTGAGCCGCCGCTACCGTTCACCAGCGAATAGTGACCTTTCATCTGCTCACGAAACGCAGATTCAACATCAAAGGCAGCCAACCCAGGAACAGTGATTAACCATTCATCTGGTGCCAACCAACGAGCAGCGAAATCACCTTTCGACGTTGATGTTAAAGGCTCTAGTGGTAATGAGAAGCCAAGAATCGACGATACCGTTTTGATCATTTCTTCATTTTTTGGGTCACATCGTAACGTCAGATGCCCCATCAGCTTCACTTCTTTGAGAACCACACCTTGGCGGTCTGGTGGCATACTTGCTAATTTATCGAACTCAGCGTGATGCAAAGGAGATTCACCGAAAATTTCCCCACCAGGAACCTGGTTCATTAGGTCAACCAATGGTTGTTTGTTTTCTTGTTCAATTATTGTTGTATCAGACATTTTGGCGCTCTCCCTTTGGATCCAAAAATACAGTGCTGCAGATTTCAGCTTCAATCACGCTACCGTCTACCTGTGGGTAGTAAACCTTTTCTCCCATGCGGTCCAGACCACCCTTTACAAAGCCCATCGCGATACTGCGATTGAGGTTTGCACTCCAGTAACTAGACGTAATATGTCCAACCATTGGAACAGGAATCGGCGCATTTGGATCAAGCACACCTTGTGAACCTTCAGGAATAACCACGTTAGGGTCGATGGTTTTCAAGCCCACCAGTTGCTTACGATTTTCTCTTACACAGTCTTCACGTGCCATGCCTCGTTTACCGATAAAGCTGAATGGTTTGCTGTTCGCGACACACCATCCCATACCTAAATCGTAAGGGTGAACACTTCCGTCTGTATCCTGACCTGCGATGATGAAACCTTTCTCAGCACGCAAGATGTGCATCGTTTCAGTACCGTAAGGCGTGATGTCGTATTTCGCACCGTGTTCCATCAACTTCTTCCAAACGTGAAGGCCGTAGTTCGCCTGTACGTTGATTTCGAATGACAGTTCGCCAGTGAAAGAGATACGGAAGATACGTGCGGGTACACCAGCAACCGTCGCTTGTTTCCAGTCCATAAACGCAAAGTTTTCTTTACTTAGGTCGCAATCTGTTAACTCTTGAAGCAGTTTGCGGCTGTTTGGACCTGAAATTGTTGCTGTCGCCCAGTGGTCAGTAACTGAAGTAAAGTACACTTCAAGTTCTGGCCATTCTGTTTGATGGTATAGCTCTAACCACTCAAGTACGTGCGCCGCACCACCAGTCGTCGTTGTCATCAAGAAATGATTTTCACCAAGACATGACGTTACACCATCGTCAAACACCATACCGTCTTCGCCACACATCAAGCCGTAGCGACACTTACCAACTGGCAGTTTTGCCCAAGCGTTACTGTAAATACGGCCCAGGAATTCACGCGCGTCTTTACCTTGAATGTCAATTTTACCAAGAGTAGATGCGTCCAGAATGCCGACTGAGTTACGTACTGCCAGACACTCACGGTCAAGCGCTTGTTGCATCGTCTCTGCCGCTTTAGGGAAGTACCATGGACGCTTCCATTGACCAACATCTTCAAACAATGCGCCGTTTTCTAGGTGCCACTGATGCATTGCAGTGTAACGTTTAGGGTCAAACAGCTCTTTACAGTTACGTCCAGCAATCGCACCAAAGGTAACCGGCGTGTAGTTTGGACGGAAAATCGTCGTACCCGTTTCTGGAATTGACTTGTTCAGCGCGTTGGCGGCGATAGCCATACCATTAATGTTACCTAGCTTACCCTGGTCGGTACCAAAGCCCATTGCTGTGTAACGTTTAACGTGTTCGATAGACTCAAAACCTTCACGACATGCCAGTTCAATACCAGCCGCTGTTACGTCATTTTGGAAGTCGACAAACTGTTTAGGCGCTTTCGATGTCTTTTTAGGGTGCGGGATATGGAACAATGCCATTGGCTTCGCTACCGGTAACTCATTGGTTTTTGGTAGCGCAACATCGACTGCACTCAGGCCTAACTCTTGGATTGCTTTATTACCAGCGTCAATACCTTCTTGCATTGCGCCTTTAGTAGTAAAGTTGCCGTTAATCGCACCTGCAATAAGCTGCTTCTGCTTAGTCTCACCAGGAACAAAACCGATGACCTCTTCGTTCCACACAGGACGGCTGCCAGTGTGACAAGAAAGGTGTACTGCTGGGCTGTAACCGCCTGATGTCGCAATCGTATCAACTTGAATTGTCTCGCTCGAACCTTCGACTTTCTTACCGCTCGCATCGAGTTTGTTAATACGAACTCCAGTTACGCGCTTGCTTCCTAGCGCTTCAACAACCGCAGAGCCTTTAATGACACGGATACCCGCTTTAATCACACTCTGAATAATTGCACTGTCCGCATGCGTACGGGTATCAACAACTGCAGCAACTTTACGACCTGCACTATGCCAATCCAATGCTGTCTGGTAACCACTGTCATTCGTCGTCATAACGACAAGGCTTTGACCCGGAACCACAGAATAACGATTGATGTATGTTGATACGGCACTACAAAGCATGCTGCCTGGTAAATCGTTGTTACCAAATACCAGTGGGCGCTCGTGAGAACCTGACGCCAACACAACCCATTTTGCGCGAACACGATGCAAACGCTGGCGAGCGGTATGCTTAGGCGCTAAATCAGTCAGGTGATCAGTACAACGTTCGTGGATAGTTAAGAAGTTATGATCGTGGTAGCCGTTTACAGTTGAGCGCGGTAGTAACTTCACTTCCGGGCATGCTTCCAGCTCAGCCAGAACCTCTTGAACCCACTGAGTCGCTGGTCGGTTATCTACTTGTTCTTTAGTGTTAAGTAGGTTGCCGCCCATCTCACTTTGTTCGTCTGCAAGAATTACGCGAGCACCACTGCGTGCTGCTGTTAATGCAGCCATTAAACCTGCAGGGCCAGCACCAACAACTAAAACGTCGCAATGTTGGTTGATGTTTTCGTAACGATCTGGATCATTCTCTAGTGGTGAGCGACCTAGTCCCGCAGCACTACGAATGTATTTTTCGTAGGTTTCCCACATTGATTTTGGGTACATGAAGGTTTTGTAGTAAAAGCCTGGAGGCATCATGCCGCCGCCGACTTTACCTAAAACGCCCATTACATCTTTATCTACGTTCGGCCAGCCATTGGTCGACTGACAAACGAGGCCATCGTAAAGCTCTTGCTGAGTCGCACGAATGTTAGGAACCTGTGTTGCTTCTGTCGCACCAAGTTGGAAGATTGCATTTGGTTCTTCGGCACCTGCCGCGATGATGCCACGAGGACGACTGTATTTAAAACTACGACCTACAACATCAACACCATTTGCTAATAGCGCTGAAGCCAATGTGTCTCCAGCATAACCTGGGTATGACTTACCATTGAATTCAAAAGTCACTGACTTAGATTGGTCAACTCGACTTTGTGATGAAATACGATTTACTTGTGTCATCCTTAACACTCCTTACTCTGCAGCCAGTGAAGGTTGCTCACCAATCTTGTAGACTTCTTTAATTTCATAAGTCTGCGTGTCGCGTGTCATGTTGAAAAACTTGCGACACCCTGCTGCGTGTACCCACATTTCGTGGTGAAGGCCTCTTGGGTTCTTACGGAAGAATAGGTATTGGCCCCATTCTTCATCTGTGCAGCTGTCCGCATCGACTGGACGTGTAATGTGAGCCTCACCTTTTGGGTGGAACTCTTCTTCTTCGCGATACTCACAGCAGTGAGGGCAATAAATCAGAAACATAATTCTTCTCCTGTTAGTGCGCTACGCCCGCAGCACCGTGTTCGTCGATCAATGCACCATTGTTGAAGCGGAACATTGAGAAAGGTTCAGCCAGTTCATGCATTTCGCCTTTCGCCAAGCTGGCTGCAAATACATTGCCTGATCCAGGTGTTGCTTTAAATCCACCCGTACCCCAACCACAGTTGAAGAATAGGTTTTCAACCGGTGTTTTGGTGATGATTGGACAAGCGTCCGCTGTTGTATCAACAATGCCGCCCCACTGACGATTCATGCGTACTCGGGAGAAGATTGGGAACATTTCAACAATCGCCTGAACAGTGTGTTCGATAGTTGAGTAAGAACCGCGCTGACCGTAACCGTTGTAGCCATCGATACCTGCGCCGATAACCAAGTCGCCTTTATCTGATTGGCTAACGTAACCGTGTACGTGGTTCGACATTACAACGGTATCTAGAATTGGTTTAATCGGCTCTGATACCAACGCTTGCAGTGGATGAGACTCTAACGGCATATCGAAGCCAGCCATTTTCGCTAGCACACCTGAGTTCCCTGCTACCACACAACCAACTTTATCAGCCATGATGTCGCCGTAACGGTTGGTTTTCACACCAGTAATCGCACCGTCTTCAATGATCATATCAACGACTTCAGTTTGCTGAATTAGGTCAACACCCATGCTGTCTGCACCGCGAGCGAAGCCCCATGCAACCGCATCGTGACGAGCAACACCAGCGTTTGCCTGCCATGATGCACCAAGGATTGGGTAACGAGTATTCGCAGAACAATCCATATGCGGCACAAGTTCTTTAACCTGTTGTGTATCAAGCACTTCACCCTGGATACCATTTAGGCGGTTTGCTGCAACACGGCGTTCGATGTCTCGCATGTCTTGCAGCGTGTGTCCCAGATTGAGACAGCCGCGACGAGAGAACATCACGTTGTAGTTCAGGTCTTGTGACAAGCCATCCCATAATTTCAGTGAGTGTTCATATAGAAATGCAGCTTCATCCCACAAATAGTTAGAACGAACGATGGTTGTATTACGCGCGGTATTACCACCACCTAAATAACCTTTTTCAATGACAGCAACATTAGTAATGCCATGTTGTTTTGCCAAGTAGTAAGCGGTCGCTAATCCATGACCACCGCCACCAATAATAATGACGTCATACTTTTTCTTAGGCGTAGGATTGCGCCAGACACTTTGCCAATTTTCGTGATGGGAAAGCGAGTGTTTAAGTAGACCAAAACCTGAATAATGCTGCATTTGTCTATTCCTTCATTTCAGCTAAAGTCAAATACCGTTTTCTATTGGTATGCAGGGAAATCACGGCATAGTGACTGCACTTTGCTTCCTACGACTTCAATCGTGCTTGCCAGCGCTTGCGGGTCATCAAGGACATCAAGAATGTCTGAGATCCAACCTGCCAGCATTTCACATTCTGCTTCACCGAAACCACGCGTTGTAATTACTGGCGTACCAATGCGCAGGCCTGAAGTAACGAATGGAGATTGTGGATCGTCCGGTACAGCATTTTTGTTTACCGTAATGCCCGCCATGCCAAGTGCTGCATCTGCCGCTTTACCTGTTAGTTTCTGACGGATTAAGCTCAACAGGAATAAGTGGTTGTCTGTACCACCTGATACAACGTCGAAACCGCGCTCGATAAATACTTTCGCCATTACCTGAGCATTAGCCACAACTTGTTTCTGGTATTCAGCGAATTCTGGCTCTAACGCCTCTTTAAACGCTACTGCTTTTGCCGCAATCACGTGCATTAGAGGGCCACCCTGACCACCAGGGAAAACAGCAGAGTTGATCTTTTTCTCTAGTTCAGCGTCGCGAGAAACAATCAAACCACCGCGTGGACCGCGCAGAGTTTTGTGAGTTGTGGTTGCGACAACATCCGCGAAAGGAACTGGGTTTGGATAAACACCAGCCGCAACTAATCCCGCTACGTGCGCCATATCAACGAATAGGTAAGCGCCAACTTTGTCTGCGATATCGCGGAAACGTTGCCAGTCAACGACACGTGAGTACGCTGAGAAACCAGCAACGATCATTTTAGGCTTGTGCTCTAGAGCAAGTTGTTCAACTTGTTCGTAGTCAATTTCGCCCGTTTCAGCGTTTAGACCATATTGGACTGCATTGTAGATTTTGCCTGAGAAGTTAACGTGCGAACCGTGAGTCAAGTGACCACCGTGAGCAAGGCTCATGCCTAATACTGTGTCACCTGGTTCACAAAGAGCCATGTACACAGCAGCGTTGGCTTGTGATCCTGAGTGTGGTTGTACGTTCGCGTATTCAGCTCCAAACAATTGTTTTGCACGTTCAATGGCCAATACTTCTACTTCATCAACGTACTTACAGCCACCGTAGTATCTTTTTGCTGGGTAACCCTCAGCGTATTTGTTGGTTAGTTTACTACCTTGAGCTTGCATCACTCGTGGGCTGGTGTAGTTTTCAGAAGCAATCAGCTCAATGTGGTCTTCTTGTCTCTGTTCTTCTTTTACAATCGCCGACCATAGTTCACTGTCGTACGCTTCGATATTTTGAGTAGTGTTAAACATATCTTCTCCTTGATACTGGAATCTCGCTTCCCTGTTTAGGCATCAGGTTTGCCGCACGACGTTGAATTCAAAATCGTTACTATGAAACCTAATCGACAACTCAATAGTAATTAATTCGTAATATTGCGCTTGCGTAAATACGACAAAATCTGCGGATTTGCGACATCATTTAATTTATTTTTAAATAAAAAAAGCAGAGCTTGCGCTCTGCCAAAATCCCGATAAAAATCAATAAGTCTTGTTATGTACACCTCCTTGTCTACAACCCTAAAAAATCATTGTTAATATATTTATTAACAGTGAATTTAGCGCAAGATCTTTCAGTTCTTAATTCAAATACATGAGAGTTTTAAATTCACCAAATTAAATTTATTGACACTTATTGTTTGAATTAAGTACTGAAATTAAGGTAATGATTTTTTACTGATTGATTAGCATTCGATAACGACGTTTCCGTTAGGAACACTGCAGCAAGAAAGAATGTAACCATCTGCGACATCTTCATCAGTAATACCGCCGTTGTGGCTCATTTCTACATCACCACTGACTTTCTTGACCTTACATGTACCGCAAATACCCATACCACAAGCTTTTGGAATGGTCAGTCCTGCTTTAGCCGCGGCAGCGTGAACGGTTTCACCCGGCGCAACCTGAACTTGCTTGTCGCTTTCCGTGAACATGACTTCGATTAGATCGCTTTCAGTCAATTGTTCTGCTTCTTCCGCTGCAATTTCAGCATCCTGAACCGCTTGTTCTTCTACGCCAGCTGGGGCCTCACCGAATGCTTCTTCATGATAGTGATCCATGTTGAAACCTAGTCTGACAAGGATAGATTTTACTGCTCGCATGTATGGTGTCGGACCACAACAGAAAATTTCACGCTCATGTAAATCTGGTGTAATCATCAGTAGTTTGATGTCGTCTAGATAACCGCGATATCCCGACCAGTTTTGTCCCGATTCCAGACGCTCACAAATTAGATGCAAGTGGAAGTTAGAAATACGCGATGACATGAATTCAAGTTCACGATGGAAGATAATGTCACGCGGCGTACGAGCACTGTGAACAAAAGTAACATCAACGTCGCTATTGGTATCATAGATCCAGCGAGCCATAGACATCAGCGGCGTTACACCTACCCCACCCGATAACAGAAGTACTTTCTCTGCTGGGAAGTCAATGCTGTTAAATGCCCCGACCGGTCCATGAACAGCGAGTTCTGAACCTTCTTCCAGGTTGTCGTGAATCCAGTTAGATACAAATCCACCCGGCACACGCTTAACCGTGATCGAAAAACTGTAAGGAACTGACGGTGAACTCGAAATGGTATAAGAACGGAAAACTTGCTCGCCTTCAATTTCAAGCTCAAGCGTGACAAATTGACCAGGCTTAAAGAAAAACATGGTCGGCTGTTCAGCCATAAAACAAAAAGTTTTGGTGTCCCAAGTTTCTTGAATGGTTTTTACGCAACGAACTGCGTGACGACCGTTATCCCAAATTTGAGTTTCAACAGGTATAAAAGAGCCACTGGTGGCTAGAGAGTTCATTGGGGTATTCATATCCGGCTTCTCCGCAACGGTGTATTTGGTGGATTCCCTCCATGGGTTGTGCTTATTTTGGGTATTATTGACTATTCGAGTTATCCATTAACGACACGGAGTTATCCAAAACGGTCACGTAGGGAAAATTAGTTTATTGCGTGTCTTAAATAGGCTCACTTGATGTCGCATTTAGACCACTTCTTAACATGCCAATAATGGCAGGATATCTCCGAGCCAAACATTTACCCACTATTAGTAAGGCTGTTGGCCAAAAACGCATGGAAGCCCCTAGTAGGGCGTATCGTCCACATTTTCTAGAAGAAGATAGACAATGACACAAAACGATATTCTCAACATCAGCTACTCGAGCCTAGAAGTAGCTCGAGCAGAAATGAAAAAAATGCTCGAAGAGCGTCGTATTAATTATTCACTACCGCGTCCGTTGTATAACGATCCACTTCTATTCAAAATTGATGTAGAAGAGATCTTTCAGAAGGAGTGGTTATTTGTTGGCATGACGAGTGAGATACCGTCAAAAGGTGACTACTTTACAGTAGAAATCGCACAAAGCCCTGTGCTCATCGTGCGTGACGCAGACGGTCAAGTTAACGCGTTCCACAATACGTGTCGCCACCGCGGTTCTCGAATCTGTTTAGAGCACAGAGGAAAAGTGGCCAATTTGGTTTGTCCTTACCACCAGTGGACTTACGACACAAAAGGGAATTTGTTATTCGCCGGTACTGAAATGGGCGATGAGTTTGATATGCAAAAACACAAACTCAAACCAGTTCATTGTAAAACTGCAGGTGGCTTTATCTTTATCTGCCTTGGCGAGCAGCCACCAGAATCAGATTTTGATGAGTTCCTAGCGACGCTAGAAGAATACATGGAACCGTACGATGTCGAGAACACCAAACTCGCTGTTGAATCCAACATGTATGAAAAAGCGAACTGGAAACTTGTTCTGGAAAACAACCGCGAATGTTATCACTGTAGCGGTAGCCATCCAGAGCTACTAAACACGCTTCTGGAGTGGGATGACACGAACGATCCTCGTGCTCCCAAAGAGTTCTTAGATTACTACGAGCGTATGGCTGCAGAGTGGGATGCAGAATCGATCCCGCACGAACATAAAAAATACGGCAGTAGAAACCGCCTGGTGCGTATGCCTTTGAAAGAAGGGACGTCTGTAATGACCATCGATGGTTCGGCCAGTTCACAAAAACTGCTAGGCCGTATCAAAAATGACAAGTTGGGCTCTTTACGTATTTTGCATCTACCTAACTCGTGGAACCACATGCAAAGTGATCACTTTATCGTTTTCCGCGTTCTGCCAATCTCAGCGCAAGAATCGATGGTAACGACCAAGTGGTTTGTTCACAAAGACGCGATTGAAGGTGTGGATTATGATCCAGAAAACCTACGTCGTGTTTGGGACGCAACAAACGAACAGGACCGTCGACTTGGTGAAGAGAACCAACGTGGTATCAACTCACTAAGCTACGAACCAGGACCTTACTCTGAAACGTTTGAGTTTGGTGTTATTGATTTCATCAACTGGTACGCAGAACGAATCCAGGAAAAGTTGTAATCTACAATGCTCCATAACCCAAGCCCCATCTCACGATGGGGCTTTTTTAATACTATTATCTGTCCCGAACGGTATAAAAAGCGCTCAGGAGTTCGAGCGACTTAAACCAGCTCTTTGATAATTTTCTCTAGTTTATCCAAGCCTTCGTTGAGAACTTCAGATTCAATGGTCAGTGCTGGAAGTAGACGAATTACATTCGCTTTTACGCCACAAGAAAGCAGGATAACACCATTCTCTTGCGCCTTGCTAATGATTGCCTTAGTAAGATCTTGTAGTGGCTGACCAGATTCTGGATCAGTGAACTCGATTGCCATCATCGCGCCAATCGTACGTACCTGACCGATTTGTGGAACCGTCTCTTGCAGTTTCGTCATACGTACGTTGACAACTTCACCAATACCGATCGCTTTTGCACACAACTGCTCTTCTTCAATGATCTTTAACACTTCCAGACCAGCAACACAGCCCATCGGAGAGCCTGCATAGGTACCACCAAGTCCACCGGCTGGTGCTGAGTCCATAACGTCAGCTTTGCCAACCACGGCAGAAATTGGGAAGCCACCAGCAATGCCTTTTGCCATAGTCACCATGTCTGGTTCGATACCTAAATACTCAGTGGCAAACATTTTACCAGTACGTGCAAAGCCCGCTTGGATTTCATCAGCAATCAACATGATTCCATATTTATCACAGATATCACGTAAGCCTTGCGCGAAGGCAACTGGTGCTTGGTAGAATCCGCCTTCACCTTGTACTGGTTCGAAAATGATCGCCGCAACACGTGCTGCTTCGATATCACAAGCGAATAGGTCCTCAAGTGCTTGCAAGCTTTGTTCTACAGATACACCGTGGAACTCGTTCGGGTACGGCGCATGGAAGACTTCGCCAGGGAACGGACCAAAACTCGCTTTGTACGGCGCTACTTTACCCGTCAGAGCCATCGTCAGGTTAGTACGACCATGGAAAGCACCTTTAAATGCAATCACGCCGCTACGACCAGTGTGTGCACGAGCCACTTTTACCGCGTTTTCCACGGCTTCCGCGCCTGTAGTCAGGAAAATCGCTTTCTTTTCTGAGTCGCCCGGTGCGATTTGAGTTAACTTCTCTGCCAACTCAACAAACGATTCATAAGGTGTCACCAAAGCGCAGGTATGAGAAAAGTTATCTAACTGTGCTTTTACTGCCTCAGTAATACGCTTGTTGGCGTGACCCGTATTGTTTACCGCAATTCCCGCCGCAAAATCGATATATCTATTGCCTTCCACATCCCAGATTAGGGCGTTTTCAGCTTTGGCAACATACAGTGGGTAAAGTGCGCCCATACCGTTAGAAAATACCTGATTTCTTCTCTCGTGTAGTTGTTGGTTAGTCATTTTTGTATTCCTTGAGTTGTACATATACCTCCGCCAGGAATGATTCCCTTTGGCGACTTTAGTTTCTATTTATTGTTGTATGCGTTAGCTAAACGCGAAGAATCGTTAAGTAGGATCGCCTTTCACCACAAACACCGAACAGTGAGAATGGCGAACTATCTTTGCGGCATTAGAACCTAAGCAATATGAGCGAAAATTCGGATTTGCGGATGCCATCACTATGGCATCCACTTGAGAGTATTTGGCTTGCAGCAACACTTCATCAAACACCACACCATTTCGAACAATCGCTTTACCACGATGTTGTTTTGGCACATAGGTTTCTAACATCGTCTGTACACAATCAAAGGCACTTTGATGTTGAGCTGAAAAAGCGCTACCAAATGCAGTCGGAACCATACTGTGATGCACCCGTGCTTCATCGACATATAACATGTCTATGACGCCTTGTTCGTCGATCAACTTAAGCGCCATGTCGATCTCTTTTTGCACTACATCGGTATGTGAAAGGTCGACTGGCATTAGAATTCGCTTGAGACTCATCTTAATTTACTCCCATCACGGTATTGGGTAACCACATCACGACTTCAGGGAACATCATGCACAGGATCAGTACGCACAGTTTTAGCGCGATAAACGGAAGAATCGAGCGATAGATGTCCATCATACTGACGCCAGGAGGTGAAATCCCTTTTAGATAAAACAGCGCGAAACCATAAGGCGGCGTTTGCACTGCGATTTCGATGTTTAGGATCATCAAAATACCGAACCAGATCGGGTCATAACCCAGAGATACGACGATAGGCGTAAACAACGGCGCGCACATCAAAACGATGATCAATTCATCAATAATGAAGCCAAGCAATAACATGATCACCTGCATCAAGATAATCACGCCCCAAGGCGGTAAGCCCAGATCCTCAGTAATTTGCGCCACCATATTTTGCACGCCACTTAACATGTGGAAGTTACTAAATAGTGACGCGCCTAAAATGATCCACATCGACACGCTGACCAGCATCGCAGTTTCAAACCCTGATGATTTGAACATCTCGAAACGGAATCGTTTAAAAACAATCGCAAGTATGATCGCACCAACAACCCCGATCGCACCCGACTCGGTTGGCGTAGCGATACCAGTAATGATGCTGCCCAATACCGCCACGATCAGTAACAGAGAAAAAAGACCATCACGTGCCGTGGTGAATTTCTCTTTACCCGTCATTTTGCTTTCACTACCCGTGCCTAGCGGTGCTTTTTTCGGATTAAGCTTACAGCTAATGATCACGTAAGCCATCAGCAAAACAATAGAGATAAGAGCGGGAATAAGCGCCGCTAAGAACATACGACCGACTGAGTTTTGTGTCGTCGCCGCATACATAATCATCGGTATACTTGGTGGGATCAAAATTCCCAAACCACCGCCAGCCATAATCACGCCGAGAGCCAATCGCTTATCATAGCCACGCTCAAGCATTGGTTTTAACGCAATGCTACCCGACGTCATGATCCCTGCCCCGATAATGCCGACCATAGCGCCGATCATGGAACAAACGCCGATCACACTGACCGCGAGTGAACCGCGAACACGCCCAATAACCATTTGACTGGCATTAAACATCGCATCACCAATTCCAGAACGAGTCAGCAATTGACCCATATAGATATACAGAGGAATCGCCAGCAAAATAAAACTAAAAAAGTTACTCTCAATGGTTGTTGGAACTAGGTTGAAGATCCCCTCCCCCCAAGTAAGGTAACCTATTCCCATTGCGATACCACCCAGAGCAAGACCAACAGGTGCACCTAAGGCAAACGTGAATAGAATACAACCAACTAATAACAGCGTAAGAACTTCAATACTCATATGCCCTCCGCTGAGTCTACTAATGTCTCTGTTTGTTCACGTTCTTCAGGAACTTGTTCGATAAGCGCTTTGCCAGTTACCAGATAGTAGAGGTCTTGAATAATGTCGCTGGTAAACTGGACGATAAACGCCCCACAAGCGACGATCATCATTACCCAGAAATGAGCCATCGAAGGCGCCCACTCGGACTGGCGACGGTAATTAAACTCGATAGCTTCTTCAAATTTACCCAGTGCCATCATTAAAACCACACAAAGAAAGAATATGGCCAATGAATAAGACACAAGGTTAAACAGTGAACGGACACGCTTAGATACCGAGAGGTACAGCACATCCACATTAATATGGGCCTTATTTTGTTGAGCCAGTGCCCCACCCAACGCCGCTATATACCCGAATAAGAAAAGTGAAACGTCATACGCCCAAATAGTTGGACTGCCGAGCACATAACGAGAAAAGACTTCAAAGGCAACGGTAGCAGCGAGAACAGGCATTAAGATGGAGGCAGAAAGGCCAATCCAATAAATTATCTGATTAATACCGCGACAGTAGATTTTTAATACTCTAATCAACATAGACATCACCTATAACAACATGAAAGAGATAGGGGGAAGGCATTTCCCCCTTAAGTGCTGATTCAACCGGAGAGGCTCCCCCAGCGAAATCATCTAAAATGCGTTATTGGGTGTCTTGAACGATCTTAATTAGGCGCTGGCTATACTTGTCAGAATCTGCATATTCTTTCCAAAGTGAGCCTGCACTTTCGTTCCATTTGGCTTTGTCTTGCTCACTCGGCTCAGGGCTCCACTTCATGCCTTTCGCTTCCATTTCAGCGATAGCTTGTGATTCCCAAAGACGAGATTTAGTCATCTGCTCACGGGCATGAACCGCACTGGCCGCTCGAACAATCGCTTTCAAATCATCCGATAGTTTGTTCCATGCACCCTTGTTAACCACAATCGGTAAAGTTTGCGCGCCAGCAATTGGTAGGCGATACATGTATTTTGCTACTTCAACGTGGTTTCCGTCACGGTGGTCAATAATATTACTGCCAATCGAGCCATCAATAACGCCCGTTGCTAAACTGGTGTAAATTTCGCTGTAAGAGAGTGACGCAGGAGAGGCACCCAAATTGCGTAAGAATTTGCCGTATGCACCAGGAGCACGAATCTTCAGACCTTGGAAATCTTCAATTGAATTGATTGGTTTTTTCGTTAGGACATAAACGGGTAGCT
Source organism: uncultured Vibrio sp. (assembly GCF_963675395.1). Lineage (NCBI taxonomy): Bacteria > Pseudomonadati > Pseudomonadota > Gammaproteobacteria > Vibrionales > Vibrionaceae > Vibrio > uncultured Vibrio sp. The sequence goes on from NZ_OY776222.1 coordinate 1,342,287, forward strand.
GAATATAAGGTTCAAGCCAAACTAGGTTTTGCTTATCGTATGCCTCTTGTAAGACTTTACCCCAACCTTTTTCATGAAACAGTGCGCTAAGTTCACCAACGTCATCGGTCATACCAGGCAAACCAACTTCCACAACACCTGCTGGGAACTCACCAGCATGCATTGGTTGGAAAGGAGCGCCCATTGTTATCAAGCCTGATTTCACTGAGCCAAGAACACCCGTTTGCCCTACACCTTCACCTGAGTACATAACTTGAACAGAAATACGACCGTTTGACATCGTTTCAATGTTGTTAGCAAAGTCTTTATACACTTCACCATATGCCGTACCACGTGGATACAGGTTTACAAAACGCCAATTATGTTCAGCTGCAAACGCTTGAGGAACCGTGAATAAAGTGCTTGAAATTGCAAGAGAACAAGCAGCAACAATTTTGGCTAGACTTCCTTTTTTCAGCTTTCCTAAGTTTTTAAACATAAACTTTCTCCTTGGATTATTTTGTTTGCTCTGACTTAGCCAGACGCAATGCGAAGTGACCCCTCACCTCTTGTTACATTCACGTTAAGCATTGTTACGTTTTAATCACATCCGTTAAATTTAAATTTTTTCACCTAAAGTTTTATGACCATCAAACCAATGAGTTGGATAACAACATCACGGCGCTTCAGCGTTTTCTAAAACAAAAAAAGCAGCACTAGAAGTGCTGCAAAATAGTTTGAACCAATATATGGAAGGGAAAATCAGTGAAAAGATAGATAGAACCGCTTTTCAATCAATGATGTTTTATATTAAATTCCGTGGCACAAGTATTTGATTTCTAAGTAGTCTTCAATGCCATACTTAGATCCTTCACGCCCACAGCCCGACTCCTTCACGCCACCAAATGGCGCCACTTCCGTCGAAATAATACCTTCGTTGATGCCAAGAATCCCATACTCAAGCGCTTCACTGATGCGCCATACGCGACTGTGATCTCGTGTATAGAAATAAGCCGCTAAGCCATATGGCGTGTCGTTGGCACGACGAATCACATCCTGCTCATCATTAAATCGGAAGATAGTTGAAATCGGACCAAACAGCTCCTGATGAGCAATATCCATCGCTTCAGTCACATCCGTTAAGATGGTTGGTTGATAAAACTGCTGACCGTTCTCCAGCCCCTGGCCACCTAACGCTAACGTTGCACCTTGCTCTATTGCTGTTTCTACCAAACTCGATATTTTTTCAAATGCTTTTTGATTGATTAGCGGACCGATCTCGGTACCTTCGACTAAACCATCACCTATCTTGAGTGCTTTCACTGCTGAAGTGAATTTATCCATAAACTCATCGTACACGGCATCATGAATGTAGAAACGGTTGGTACAGACACAGGTTTGCCCTGCATTTCGGTATTTAGAAATCACTGCACCCAAAACCGCTTTATCGATATCGGCGTCGTCAAAAACAATAAATGGTGCATTTCCCCCTAGCTCTAACGATACTTTTTTAACCGTATCTGCAGCTTGGCGAAGGATCAGTTTTCCAACAGGCGTTGAGCCAGTGAAGGAGATTTTACTGACTAAGGGGTGACAGCATAGTACGTCCCCGACTAAAGCTGGACGAGAAGTAGTCACGACGTTGAGCACCCCTTTTGGAATGCCTGCTTGCTCGGCAAGCTTTACCATCGCTAATGCACACAGCGGTGTGTCTTCACCCGGCTTAATCACGACAGTACAACCCGCAGCCAAAGCGGGACCAACTTTACGAGTGATCATCGCAACAGGAAAATTCCATGGAGTAATCGCGGTGACAACACCGATAGGTTGCTTAATCGTCATGTAGCGATTGTTCGGATTGCCTGACGGAATCACATCGCCGTACATTCTTTTGGCTTCTTCAGCAAACCATTCAATAAACGATGCACCGTAGAGCACTTCGCCATAAGCTTCTTTGTATGGTTTACCTTGCTCCGTCGTGAGTAGCTTGGCGAGTTGATCTGCGTTTTCGGTAATTAAATCGAACCATTTTTTTAACAATCCAGCGCGATATTTAGCCGTAGTGGTTCGCCATTCTTGAAACGCTGAATGAGCGGCCATGATGGCGGCTTCCGATTCTTCCTTGCCCATATCAGGGACAGAGGTAATTACTTCTCCCGAAGCTGGATTTACTACCTCAACTTGCTTGCCATCGTGCGCTTCAACCCACTCCCCATTGATAAAACCATGGGATAAGACCAAATCTGTCATTAGTTCTATTCCTACTGTTATAAACTTTAACAATGTCAAAGATTTAAAAATCCATATCGCGCAAAATAACGATGGAACTTAACGTAATGATAACAATGTATTGAGGCATATAAATATTCCTCGATAAACATAAAGTTTTACGAGCTTAAAACAATGACAAGAAACGCCGTACCTATTGGTCACATTGGTGACTACGAAATAAAACAACTGAAAATTTTTAAAGTCGTCGCGGATTGTGGTGGTTTTTCCGCAGCGGAAACCGAGCTAAACGTGAGTCGGTCCACAATCAGTATTCACATATCCAATCTTGAATCTCGATTAAACCTTGTCTTATGTCGTCGCGGACGCTCCGGGTTTGCATTAACGGAAGAAGGAGCCGTAGTCTATGAAGCAACAGTAAAATTACTTGGAGAGCTTGAAGATTTTCGCAATACGATTAACCATCTAGACATTCAACCTTCTGGCAGCCTAGAAGTACTATTTAGCGACAACATAAGTTTGGATAATAGGGCTAAGATGCCTGAAGTGATACGAAAATTCTCCAACATAGCCAAAGAAGTTTACTTAACGGCCGAAGTGGCCAGGATGACCGAAATAGAACGTAAAGTCCTGCAAGACGAGGCGGATATCGGCTTTATTCCTTTTCATCGCAAGCTGGATGGTTTGGAGTATGAACATATCTATACCGACATTTGCTATCTTTATGCCAGTAAAGACAATCCGCTTGCCAAACTTTCTGATAACGAATTGTCTGATGACATCATCAATGGCTTCCCTGTCGTTTATGCAGGATTAAAGCCGCAGGAGTTGCTCCATTCACCTCTAAGTAAAATGAACTTAAAAGCCACCGCTTATAACTACGAATCACGGATGGCTTTGATATTGTCTTCCCGATTTATTGGTTACTTACCGGAAAACTATGCCCAGCCATACGTAGACGCTGGGGAACTCGTGCCTATAAGCCCAGCCGAAAGATACTATCATGTAGAAATAATGGCGATCACCAAAAAGACCCTTTCGATTAATAAACTACGCTCATTGTTTATCAAAACCATGCGGGATATTTACCGTAAGCAAAATGCATAAGTCCACCTGATCATAAGGATTCAATTCTGTCGGTGGTTACGCTCCCAAGGCCGGAAAAATTAAGCCAATGCTCAACCAGATAGAGCTAGCCAGCGGCATTGAAAACAGTGAAGCGTTATAACGTTCAGCCAGAAGCATGGGCGCCACTAGGCGGTGGTCGTCATAAACCTTTTGAATATGAGTTGCTAAAGGGCATTGTAGAAGCGCATGGCAAAACGCTTCAATCGAGCATGTGCGGCTTTTTTGGCAGTATTTGGTGCTAACCGATTATTTACTACGATTGGTATAATAAACCTATGAGTATTAATTATCCCCATAGCTTCGGTGTGGCTCCACACCAAATAGAAGTGATGGACCCTATTGACGTGCTCATCAACTAGGGTATAGAGGGGTTCCGGATTGAACATGATTCACTACTCATGTGAATGAAGCCCAATTCCGGCCCTCTGGGAAACAAATGAGCAAGATAACTTCAGCTCTGAATTTCTCTTTTCAACCATGAAACTTTCAAACTATTTACATATAGTAGAGATCCGCCTTATCGCGGTAATTGCTGAGCGCCCCACCGAACGACATTCTCAATATCTGGCAACAAGATCCCTTTATCTTCAATACAGAACAAGAGTTTGGAAAACCGGTCGCGTTGTGTACTATCAACGCCTTGTAGCCATTCATCAATACTACCTTTTACGCTATCCACATCTGCACTTGTACATTCAATACCAAGCTGGTTGAGATCAGTAATAAAGTCATCCATATCTACAAGATCTACGTGCATCATAACTACATTCTCCTACCAAGTAAGGGGGAATCCTTCCCCCCAACGAGTCTAAAATAGACGATTCAAAAACTGGCTGTGATCAATTTCTATTTCACACAGCCAAAAATGTTAGCTGCGTAGCAATTATGCTTTGCGGTATAAGTGGACTTCAGATAGCAGCCCTTTGTATAAACTCCAACACATCAACACCAGTACGAGCGTGAACGGCAGGCCAGTTGTAATCGCACCTGCCTGCAAGGCTGTCAGAGCTTCCGAGCCACCACCAAGGAGTAGTGCTATTGCGATAAAGCCTTCAACAATTGCCCAGAACACGCGTTGACCAACTGGTACATCTTCTTTACCACCCGCGGTAATACTATCAATAACCAATGAGCCCGAGTCTGAAGACGTTACGAAGAAAACCAGTACAAGCAAGATACCAACAACGGAGAGCAGAGTAGAAAATGGTAAGTTCTCAAACATTTGGAACATCGCCAGAGAAACGTCGCTGATACCATTTGCTAGTTCACCGACACCCGTGGTCGCCTGCTCCATCGCAGTGCCACCCATCACACTTAGCCAAACCATAGTAACTAAGGTTGGAATGAGTAATACAGCGGTTACGAACTCACGAACAGTACGTCCTTTTGATACGCGTGCGATAAACATACCCACGAACGGAGACCAAGATACCCACCAAGCCCAGTAGAATACCGTCCAGCCATGGAACCAGTCCGAATCTTCACGCCCAATCCAATTTGAAAGTGGTACGAAGTTATCGGCGTAACCTACCGCGATATCCCCAAACGTATTGAAAATAGATAGAGTCGGTCCAATGACAACAAGAAGAGCAACCAAACCTGCCGCGATGAGCATGTTAATGTTACTCAATATTTTCACGCCGCCATCCAGTCCTCGTGCAACTGAAATTACCGCAATACCCGTTACCACTACAACAAATGCGATTTGAGTTGAAATACCACTTGAGACACCAAACAGATGACTAAGACCACCTGCTGCTTGTTGCGCACCAAAACCAAGAGACGTAGCAAGACCAAAGATTGTTGCCAGAACGGCGAGAATATCGATGAAGTTACCAATCGGGCCCCAGCAACGCTCACCTAAAATTGGAAAGAATGCAGAACGGATAGTAAGTGGCAAGCCTTTGTTATGAGCAAAAAAAGCCAAAGCTAGGCCGACTACGGCATAGATTGCCCAAGGGTGTAAGCCCCAGTGGTAGATCGTCGCACTTAGCGCCATTTGTTTTGCTTCTTCGGTATTGGCTGCTACGTTAAGTGGCGTTCCGTACCAGTCGGTGTAATACGCGACAGGTTCAGCAACACTCCAGAACATCAGCCCTATCCCCATACCCGCAGCAAATAACATGCTAAACCAAGATACCGTAGAGAATTCCGGTGTGGCGTTTGCCCCTCCCAAACGAATTTTGCCCATTGGAGAAACAAGCAAAAATAAGCAAAACACGACAAACAAGTTACACCCGACCATGAATAACCAGTCAAAATTGTTGATAGACCAGCTCCGAGCGGCAATAAGCGCGTCTTTTGCTCCTTCAGGAAAAATTAACGTCAAAATTATGAACAATAAAATTAAGCTAGCGCTGATACCAAACACGGGGTTATGGATATCCATGCCAAAGACTTTGACATTGTCTTGCCCAGCACAATAATCCGTTTCGTATTTAACGGTATGACCGGATTTATATCTTCTTCGACTACTCACTATGCTTTTCATACGATCCCTCTTTAGTGATTAACATATATTGAACACTATTCAGTAATTCCTTTCCCTGAATCGTTCTTCTTCGTAAGTCATACCTAGTTGGATAAGTAATTGTTAAAGTACTTATTAACGTTGGTATTAACCACGTAGGTACCGAAACTTTCTTCTAATTGTCGGTACCGTTAACGTGGATATATTCCTTAGATGAACCTAATTGGGTTCAATAAGTTGAATTCTTCACAAGTCAATTTTTTAGTTATTTATTTACCACCCCTTCTTCAAGCAGTAAGTCATAGACTACCTGAGCCATTTCACTAACAGGCTGGTCTTTAAGGACTTTACCGCCTGTCGATTCTGCTTTTGCTGTCGCCGCTTTAAAACGGTCAGCCGCACTTTTAGCTTTCACGACTTTCAAACGCTTAGCTTTTGGCTTCGCGATACTTGTTTCCCAAGTGAGTCGCTCTTTATCCAGTTGTTTGCCTTCCACCTCTTCCGCGACAATGTCACATCGGCGAGCACGGCCAAATGCACTTTGTCGTGGCTCTTGCGCAGCAAAGTCCACACTAGCGATAAATGGCAGAGATACATTCAGCGCTCGACGCTGTCCCCTTGGTAGCGCTTGTAATACTCGCGCTGTACCATTTTCGACTGATAGAATTTCCGCGACACCCATAACAATCGGACAATCCAACTGTTGAGCAAGAAAGAAAGGTAGCGTGCCTGAAGATTCGCCATTTTCCGCACGCATTCCTGTCAGAACGATGTCGGGCATGTCATCTCGAAAGTACGAAGACAAAGTGTTAACCGCATCGTCCTGTTCGTCCTGAGCCAGAACGCGAATTTGAGAGAGGCCCATCCCACTGTAGTACGACAGTGCTGGATCCTGAGGATTACCTGCGTGAAGTACCTCTAACTCACAACCTTCTAAGTTCATCGCCAGTTCAACAGCACGTGCATCGGTCGCTGAACGACGCGCACGTCCCGTATCAGGGTGCGCACCAATGGAGACTAACGTACTCACGCGCAGTGTGTCGGTTTGATTATGCGGCATCCTTCAGCTCCTTTGATTGATGGTGTTGAATAAGAGCAATCAACTCTCTTAAAAACTCATTACTATCAGCAATCACACTCAGATCCGCGCGCTTGACCATGTCACAACCCGCATCTGTGTTAACAGCGATGACTTTTTCACAAGCACCAATACCTTGCAGGTGTTGAATGGCTCCCGAGATACCAACAGCAACATAGACTCGAGCAGTCACCCAGCTACCTGTCGCACCAACCTGACGGTCGCGAGGCATAAAGCCATCATCAACTGCTACGCGGCTTGCACCTTCTGTCGCACCCAGAATATTCGCAGCTTCATGGAATTTATCCCAATCATGGATACCGTTACCTGCAGACAGAATGAACTCTGCTTCAGTAAGCGGAATAGCCTGAGGATCCACCGCTACCGGACCAAGATCTTCGATACGAGATTCAACGCTAAATGTGCCTTCAAAATCTACCGGCAATACTTCGTGCCTGGTTTCATCAATAGGTAGCGCACACTCTTCGGCCAATAGCAGCACTCGCGGTGTGACACGTTTGATGTCATGACGACCACCAGAAGCTCGGCATACCGCTTGTTCACTGTCGACCTGCCACGCTTGCGTTGCAGGACGTTCATTAATGGCTGCCGATAGACGAGCACCAATCTCAAATCCACCCTGGATGCTATCCGGGAATAGCCAGTGCTTCGGCGCATATTGCGCTTCAACACTTGCCAGAACTTCAGCTCGTTGCTCAGGACTGTAGTGATCAAACACTTGATCTGGAATGGTTAATAAGCGGTCAACGCCAGCAAGATCAAACTGCTCTTCTTTGTGAGTGCCGAACACAACTGCCATCACGGCACCCTCACCGTCAGACTGTTTAACCAGCTGATGAGCTTGACCAAGAACGTCTTTATCATGGCTGCTCAAACGACCACCTGGCATATCTGGCACAACCACAATGTAGAAGTCTGGTGACTCAACCTTGTGTAACGGCAGTTCGACCGTCGCCTGACTGCCTTTACGAGCCCCCATCATCGAGGTCGCGGCATTATTGTTCAGACGGTCGATGCGTTTAATACCATTTGGCCCAATAAAGCCGACACGGTGTGGATAACGCCTAGTTAATCCGCCTGGTCCAATTTCTTCAACTGGCTGTACCATCAAGCTATCATGCTGTGGGTGCAGCCTATTGCGTCTAATCCACTCGACACGAGGGTCACGGCGTAAAATAAATTCTCCCATGATCTTCTCCTACACACCGACGGTTTCAGACTCTGGCGTCCATACGTCCACCTGGTCATCGTTAATCTCAATCAGCATGTCAGCCACAAGCTCAGCGATGTCTTTCACCTCTGGTCTTGGCTCAACAACACCCTCAAGCATCGCTGTACATTGCTGACAACCTACCGCCACTAGATCAGCGCCTGTTTCGCGAATGTCGTCCATACGCATGTCTGCAATACGGCGTTCGCCAGGAATATCGGTAATAGGAGCCGCACCGCCACCGCCACAACAACGTGAACGGAAACCTGAGCGTTCCATTTCAGCGATTTCAACACCTAGCTGTTTTAGCACTGAACGCGGGGAATCATATTCACCGTTGTAACGGCCGAGGTAACAAGGATCGTGGTAGGTCACTTTACCAACAGACAATTGTTTTAGAGCAATCAAACCCTTCTCAACTAACTGGTTGATGAAGGTGGTATGGTGCCAAACTTGGTAGTTAGGTTTTTCATTCTCAGGGTAGAAGTCCGGGTATTCGTTCTTCAAACAGTGGAATGCGTGAGGGTCTGTTGTCACGATGCAGTCAAAGTCGTACTTCATCAGCGTTTGGATGTTACGTTTTGCTAAACGCTGATAAGTTACGTCGTCACCTAATCGGCGGGCAACGTCTCCACAATCCAGTTCTTCATCACCCAAAATAGCAACATCAATCTTGGCTGCTTTAAGAATTTTCACCATCGACTTGAGGATACGCTGGCTACGCATATCGAACGCACCATCAGACACCCAGAACAGCACATCTGCACGTTTCACTTCTGACATCAGTTTAAGGTCTTGGTCTGCTGCCCAGTTAGAACGTTTGTTCGGGTTATGACCATTCGGGTTGTCGGTGAAAATGATATTTTCCAGAACTTCCGCACCCTTATTTGGTGTTTCACCTTTTTCAAGCGTTAAGAAACGGCGCATATCTACAATCGCATCGACGTGCTCGATCATCATCGGACACTCTTCCACACAAGCACGGCAAGTCGTACATGACCAGAGTGTTTCTGCGTTTAGAACACCGCCCACGATTGGTTTATGCGGGTCGCCTTTTGCACATCCGGTTTCTTTGCCTGGGTATGGACTACCAGCGTACTTTTCATCCGTACCACCAGCCAGACCCACAACCATGTCTTGGATAAGTTTTTTCGGGTTAAGAGGCTGTCCTGCGGCAAATGCCGGACACACAGCTTCACAGCGACCACATTGAACACAAGCATCAAAGCCCAGCAACTGATTCCATTTAAAATCACTTGGATTTTCAACACCGAGCTTTTTAGCATCAAGATCTACTGGCTTTAAGCCCGTCGAACGACCGCCACCGAAACGCTCAGGGCGACGGTGAAAGGCCAAGTGCAACGCACCAGCAAACGCGTGTTTCATTGGTCCGCCCCAGCCCATACCAAGGAACATCTCACCGACACCCCATACGATAGCAGCAAGAAGGACAACCGCAGCAACCACGTTAAACACATCACCAACCAACTGAGTAGCAGGCAGTGTCACAATGAAGAAACTCACCGAGAACATGATTAAGCTTTTCGGCAGTCTCATCCAAGGGCCTTTAGATAGGCGCGATGGTGGGTTTAATCGACGTTTTGCAACAAACAACGCGCCGCAAAACATTAAGCCAAGTGAGCCAAGCAGTACCCATGACAAGATTTGCGGTTGTAGATTAAACACGTGAACCGCGAAGATGAGTACAACGGACAGGACAAAACCACCTGCCGTTGCAACGTGTGTGTTAGACATCACTTTGTCGCGCGCTACAACATGGTGCAAGTCCACGAGGTATCGACGCGGCATAGCCGCTAACCCAGAGAAGAAGGCAACACTTTCGGCTTGCCCTCTCCGCCACATCATAATGCGGCGGAGCATCCCTATAACAGCCAGGGCTCCGGCTGTTATAAGTAAGATAGGAAGTAGTGACTCTAGGAACATAAGCCCCCCTTACAGATCTTTACATAGACGTAGTGCGTCGTAGAGTGCAGCGTGAGTATTACGCTGCGAAACACAGTCACCCAAGCGCCACAGGATCATGCCGTCATTGTCTTGAGATAGGACTGGCTGCGCCTGTGATGCAAACAAGGTTTCAACGTCGATTTGGCCTTTGTTTACTGACTCAGCTTTCAACTCGTAGTAAAGCGCTTCATTCGGACGAATGCCGTTTTCTACGACCACTTGGTCAACGACGCGCTCTTCTTTCGCACCCGTGTATTCGTTCTCTAGCAGAGCGATCAGGTTGTCACCTTCACGGTATACTTTCAGCAGTGCAAGATCCGACGTCATAATGACTTCTTTCTCATACAGACTGCGGTAGTAAGTTGGGAAAGTCGTACCACCTATACCAACACCTGGTTTGATATCATCAGTAACGAGTTCAACTTGTGAGCCTTTAGATGTCAGGTAATCTGCCGCCGACATACCAGAGAATTCACAGATAGTGTCGTAAACCAGAACATTCTTACCTGGTTCCACTGTGCCATTGAGGATATCCCAAGAAGACACAACCAACCCTTCTTCAGCGCCCCAGTCTGGGTTCTGCTCGATGAATGGCGTACCACCAGTTGCAAGGATACAAACTTCAGGTTTAAGCTCACGAATCATGTCTGCGTTAGCAGCAGTCTCTAGAATAACTTCAACGCCAAGGCGGTCTAATTCCATTGCCAGCCAACGCGTGATACCCGCCATCTGGTCACGTTGAGGGGCTTTCGCTGCAATGGTGATCTGGCCGCCAAGCTCACTCGCTTTTTCAACCAGAGTAACCTTATGACCACGTTCTGCTGCAACGCGAGCCGCTTCCATACCACCAGGGCCACCACCAATTACAACAACTTTACGGATAGGTCCGGTTGTTTTTTCAATGATATGAGGCATGCCCATGTGCTCACGAGATGTCGCCGCGTTTTGGATACATAATACATCCAGGCCCATGTACTGACGGTCGATACAGTAGTTCGCACCAACACATTGACGAATTTGGTCGGTTTGACCCAGTTTGATTTTGGTGATCAAATGTGGATCCGCAATGTGCGCACGAGTCATACCAACAAAATCAACGTAACCCGCTTCAAGAATACGCTTAGCCTGGTTTGGATCTTTGATGTTTTGCGCGTGGATAACCGGTACAGAAACCACTTCTTTAATACCAGCCGCCAAGTGCAGGAATGGCTCTGGCGGGTAGCTCATGTTAGGAATAACGTTTGCTAGAGTGTTGTGCGTATCACAACCAGAACCAACAACGCCGAAGTAATCAACCATCTTAGTTGCATCGTAGTACGCCGCAATTTCTTTCATGTCGTCATGGTTCAAGCCATCTGGATGGAACTCATCACCCGTAATACGCATACCAACAACAAAGTCAGGACCAACCGCTTCACGCACGGCTTTCAGTACTTCCATACCAAAGCGCATGCGGTTTTCGAACGTTCCGCCCCACTGGTCAGTACGTTTGTTCACACGTGGAGACCAGAATTGGTCGATCATGTGCTGGTGAACAGCAGATAGCTCAACGCCGTCTAAGCCACCTTCTTTCGCGCGAACGGCTGCTTTCGCGAAATCATCAATGATGCGCCAGATTTCTTCCTCTTCGATGGTCTTACATGTTGCGCGGTGAACCGGCTCACGCACTCCAGACGGAGACATCAGGTTTGGCCAATGCTCACCATCCCAACGAGAACGACGTCCCATGTGAGTAATCTGAATCATAATTTTGCCGCCATGCTTGTGCACAGCATCGGCTAGATTTTGGAAATGAGGAATGATGCGATCGGTTGAAAGGTTAACTGAGCTCCACCAGCTTTGTGGGCTATCAATTGAAACCACACTTGAACCGCCACAGATACATAGACCACAGCCACCTTTGGCTTTTTCTTCGTAGTATTTTACGTAGCGATCGGTCGTCATACCACCGTCTGTGGCATAAACTTCTGCGTGCGCAGTACTAACAACACGGTTACGAATGGTCGTTTTGTTAATTTTTAATGGTTGGAATAGAATATCGAACTGAGACATGATTTACCCCTATGCCAGCCTCGCTTGCGAACAAGCAAGGCGGTCTTCCTTGACTGACTTACAAATGGATTGATGTTGGTGTTTAGGCGATTGGTGTTACTTCAAAGACGCCGTAATCGCACCCTTCCTCAGCACCACTTTGTGTTTGTACTGCTTTGGTTTTCACTGACAGACCCAAGCTCTCAGCGATTTGGTCGATTGCGCCAGCGAACCAGCCTGTAAACATGTAATCCACTTTGCGGTTAACTTTTCCGTACTGGTATACGAAACATGAATTTTCCAAACGAACTCGCGCTTCACCTTTCTCAATATCAAGGTGTTCAGTGACAAAGAAACCCCAGCCACGTTGAGATAAACGTTTCATGTAATGTTCAAATACGGCATCGCCAGAAAGGCCGTGTTCTTCGGCTTCTTTTTCACACCAGTAGTAAGCAGACTTGTAGCCAGCTTTGTACAGAATATCTGCGTAACGCTCCGCACCGATCTCTTCTTCAATACCCATATGGTTATTGACAAAAAAGTGACGCGGTACATACAACATTGGTAAGGCATCCGTTGTCCAAACCCCTGTTTCGTCATCGACCAAGATTGGCATTTCAGGTGCGTGTGTACTCATATCGTATTCTTCCTTTTATACAATTAACTAACTCGTTATATATTTATATTTTTATGTGTGACGCTGCGGTTATTCACCCCAGACTTCGCCTAGTACGCGAAGCCAGTTTTCGCCCATGATCTTGCGAACTTGAGTTTCAGAGAAACCATGACGCAACAGCGCTTCTGTTAAATTAGGGAACTCACCTAAAGTACGAATGCCTTCAGGGTTAATAATTTCGCCAAAGTTGGTGAGTCGGCGTGCGTAACCTTTGTCATGCGTTAACCACTCGAAGAAAGGCTGACCGTGACCTTGAGTGAAATCAGTGCCGATACCGATTTGGTCTTCACCAACCAGGTCAAAGATGTAAGCGATCGCTTCAACGTAGTCATCAATCGTTGAATGAATGCCGTTTTTAAGAAAAGGTGCGAACATCGTTACACCGACGAAACCACCATGGTCTGCGATAAATCTCAGTTCTTCATCTGACTTATTGCGCGGGTGATCTTTTAAACCACTAGGCAGACAGTGTGAGTAACAAACTGGTTTTTCAGAAGCCAGAATGACTTCTTTGGAAGTCTTAGCGCCCACATGCGATAGGTCACACATGATGCCCACTTTATTCATTTCCGCGACAATCTCGTGGCCGAAACCAGACAAGCCACCGTCGCGCTCATAACAACCGGTACCAACCAGGTTTTGTGTGTTGTAACACATCTGAACAACGCCGACGCCAAGGTCTTTAAACACCTGCACATAGCCAAGCTGATCTTCAAAAGCATGGGCATTTTGAAAGCCCATCATAACGCCGGTTTTACCCTGCTGCTTTGCTTTGCGGATGTCGTCGGTAGTGCGAACTTTAATAACTAAATCATTGTTTTCTTCAAGAAGGTTATTCATGTCTACGATATTGTTTACCGTATTCTGGAAGCCTTCCCAAACAGAAACTGTACAGTTTGCAGCAGTGATGCCGCCTTTGCGCATGTCTTCAAACAGTGCTCGGTCCCACTTCGCGATAACCAGGCCATCAATCACTATTGAATCATCATGCAAGTCCGTTGCGTTCATTTTTAAACCCTATTCTTCCCTTTCCTCGTTAGTCTCCAGAATAGGTATTACGGTCGATTAAAAGTGTTCTAAAAACGGCATTCCGAATCCCTTTTGCGTAACGCTAAGCGACAAACTGCAAACCAAAAAAAACCGCCATCCTGCTGGATGGCGGTCTTTTTTTAGGACAAACGAATTAGATGGAGATTGAGCCGTATGTGGGTTCATGCTGCGCTTCAAATAACACTTTCGATGAACGCAATGGCGTATCAAATTGCATCAAATCCACAATGGTATTGGATTCTAAGGCCGGTGGAGCGACACTCACGTTAGACACCGCTGCTGAATGTGTCCCCAATCTTTCTGCTTTCGGTGAAATCCCAATGTGAACACGGTAACACTTACTAAAGTGTGGTGAAGAGACAAAGCCACATGCTGTTGCGATCTCGATAATCGACATCGATGTTTGTCTTAGTAACTGTCTTGCGCGGTTCAGTCTTAGCTTGAGGTAGTATTTTGATGGTGAGCACTGCAAATACTTCTGGAACAGACGCTCTAACTGACGACGAGATAGTCCTACGTAAACGGCTAATTCATCCAGTTCAATCGTCTCTTCGATATTCGCTTCCATTAAAATAATAGCTTCAACTAGCTTAGGCTGAGCCGTGCCAATCGTATGCTTAAGTGGAATACGCTGTGTATCACTTTCACCACGAATATTGTCGCAAATGAACATTTCTGAAATGCTTGAACCAAGTTCACGACCATAATCTTTCTGGATCATAGTAATCATCATGTCTAGTGGCACTGAGCCACCACTGCATGTCATTCGATCTCGATCAATAACAAACAAGTGGTTGAGACAATTAACACGAGGATGACGCTCCTGCAGTGTAGCAAGACACTCCCAGTGCACGCTGCACTGGTATCCGTCAAGTAGCCCCGCTTCCGCTAACACATAAGCCCCTGTACATACACCACCTAGACCAACATGTTTACGAGCTAAAGACTGCAACCAAGTCACTTGTTTGCGCGTAAAACTGCGTGTGATATTCACACCACCCACGACGATCAAAGTATCTAGTTGGGGGGCATCTGCCATCGAGCAATCTGGCTGAATAGTAATACCGTCACTAGCCTCAACGTTATCACCATCTTCTGATATCACATACCAATCATACAGTTCTTTCCCTGTCAGTTGGTTTGCCATGCGCATCGGTTCAACTGCTGATGAAAACGCGAGCATAGTAAAATTATCTAACAACAAAAAACCAATACGGTTTACTTCCTTGTTCGACGAGCCATCGAACTGATTTATTGAGACTGACATAGCGCACTCCAATGTAAAGGAGATTTATTATTAACCGGTAATGCTAGCTATTTTTTGTTTTGGCTTAGCACACCGAATCGAGCACTTTTATCTAAGCAATAACTATGCCTGTGTAATTAAACACAGCGCGTATTCTTGCAACATCAGGTTTAAAACTACAAGTGTCAATATATCTATTTGAATAAACTGCTTATTTTTGGGTAAGCCGAAGACAAGGTTTTGTCTCAGTTACACCCGTAGGATGCTTCTCACCAACCGACTGCAAACTCACGCACCAAAACGATGCAAATTAAACAACCATTCAAAATTAATGACCCAATAAAAAACCTTACAACTTAGAGGCTTAGAGCAATTATTCGGTTTCATTTAAAACAATGATAAAGCGAGGGAAAACCATAAATGTATTGGCACAACAAGATGGTAAACCAATTGTTTTAAACGTTACACGCTCGTAACATATCAGATAATAAAATGGTAATTCAGTGAATCCGCACACATAAATAGCCATCATGACAAAAAAATTTATTGCATGATGGGATAAATAACTATGCTGATCAAAAGCAAAGAAGCCAGCATCTGTTCTCAAGCAATGCTGGCTTCTTATTTAAGCTAAGTGTTGCTTAAAAAGTCTTCCATTTGATCGAACGAAATGAGGTCCATCTGATCATAAAGACCAGTATGGTTAGCTTTAGAAATGATCATCAGCGCCTTCGGCTCAGCGGCAGCTTCATACGCGGTTTCACAGAGAAAATAATACAAATAGGCAAAAATAAGACAAGAATAGATCTTTATTCTCTAAGGTAAATTGATGAGAATACGTGGTTCAAAATTATGCAAACAGACTTAAATCAACGCTATGAATAATAGCTGCATCCTTTGATGAAGAATAGAACCTGATCTTATTCATCAGGCCAGCTTAAACACGACCAATCAATATGTGGAGAATCGATGTACCAACCCGAAGCCCAAACTGTCGAGTTAAAACACGCAAACACAAAAAGACTGGGGCTAAGACTACGAAAGATGCTCAAAGTAGCGGTTGCCCTACTTGCCATTGTTGCTGCTGGTATCTACACGTATATGCTGCAACCGCAGTTTGTATCACCTCATGTCAAAGTGGACCATTACCAAGGTAAGTATGTCGACGGGAAGTTTCATAATATTGAGGAAGTCCCGGTATCCACTTCTAAAGAGAGTGCATTAGTTGGCTTCTATCGTTTCTTAACCGATCACGTTGTCGATGCCGTTCCGGTCACCAATTTGCCTTCAATCAAATCAGATTTGTTTGGCCTGAATTCTCGGGATAATGTCATGATCTGGATGGGACACTCCAGCTACTTTATTCAGCTGGACGGCATTCGCTACTTAATTGATCCGGTATTCAGTGAGAATGCATCTCCGGTTCCCTATACCAATGTAGCGTTTCCTGGCAGTAATGTTTATACCGCAGATGACATCCCTGAGATAGATTACTTATTGCTTTCTCACGATCACTGGGACCACCTCGATTACCCGACCATCAATGCACTTAAAGCAAAAATCAACCACATTGTCACGCCTATCGGTGTCGGCTCTTATTTCACTCAGTGGGGGTTCGAGCCTGAGCAGATCACAGAAGGAGACTGGTATGATTCGATCGCAACGCAAGAAGGTCGAATTCATCTCCTTCCAGCACAACACTTTTCGGGTCGATTGCTAAAACGTAACCGCACGCTTTGGGCCTCATTTGCCATTATATCCGGTCAGCATAAGATTTACCTTGGTGGCGACAGTGGCTATGGTGATCATTTCAAGACAATAGCGAATGAATTTGGTAGCTTCGATATCGCTGTACTGGAAACTGGCCAATACAACGACAACTGGCCATTTATTCATATGATGCCAGAAGAAGTTGCTCAGGCAGCCAACGATCTTAATGCAAAGACGCTATTACCTTCGCACAATAGTAAATTCAAGCTGGCTAAACATGCCTGGTATGAACCGCTAGATCGGATCACTCAGGCAAGTCAGCAACAAGATTACCGTTTAATAACACCAATGATTGGGGAAGTCGTAGGTTTAGATGATAATCATCAGATGTTCTCTCAATGGTGGAGAAGATAAATCACGACAATACAGATGAGGGAGTTCCCCCTCTTCCCCTGTTCTAATATCAAACCGAAGGCAGTACACTAAGTTTCGTTCATGCCTTGCCCTGTTAGCTTGTTCCTCGCTTTGAGCAACCAAGCCATTTACGCCAGTCACCCAGGCTTGGTATAACAATAGAAAGAAGAATAAATAGCGTTCATTTAAGAAAGGAAGCACAGTGAAGATTTGTTTAGACAACGTAATTGCAAAAGGGAACACCTCCAACTTAACTATTGAGCACTGGAAAATAGAAAGCGGACATTCCTGGGGTATTTTTAGTGCCGAAGGAGATATCGGCTTTCTGCTTGGCGATCTGCTTTGTGGGGAACTTTTGCCAGTCGATGGGAAATTAGATCTTGGAGGATTAAAAATCGCCCAAGTTTCTCTGTCTGAACAACAACGATTATTAGAACTCGAATTAAAAAAAGATGACACCGACTTTCTTGATCGAATTGACCAAGGCAGTACCGTCTATACGTTGATATTTGAACGCTGCCAAGACGAAGCGTTAACACAAAAACTCATTGAAGAGTTAGATCTCTCCCATCTGCAGCAAAGTGGCTTCCGAGTCCTGTCTACAGGTGAGACAAGACGAGTAATGCTGGCACGAGCTTTGGCCACAAAGCCTGACTTAGTCTTGTTGGACAACCCTTTCACCGGGCTCGATGTAAGCCATCGAGCAACATTGGCTGAATATTTATATGCTCTTTCTCAGTCACTACCAATGCTGATTACCTTTTCTCGCGAATCCGATATGCCAGAGTGGATCGATCGTGTCGCTCTGTTTAACGCCGGAAAACTCGACAGCACCATGGATAAACAAAGCTGGGATCAACACCCAATCATTGAGCAGATTAAATCGCAGTCGGAGAAACAAAGCGAAGAAATGATGGCGCTTATACGCCAGCATCAACACGCCACCCATTTCGAAAATCCAATCTTTGAGCTGAAAAATGGTCACGTCGAATATACCGATAAGAAGATCTTTACCGACTTGAATTGGCGCATCGACAAAGGCCAGCATTGGCAGGTAAAAGGCCCTAACGGATGTGGGAAAAGTACATTACTTGGGATGATATTCGGCGATCACCCGCAATGTTACAGCAACGACATCCATATTTTCGGTAAGAAGCGGGGCTCGGGCGAAACCATCTGGGAAATCAAACAACACATCGGCATGGTCTCATCCGCACTGCACCTGCAGTACCGCGTTAACTGCAGTGCATTGGAAGTGATTTTATCCGGGTTCTATGACTCGATTGGTTTGTATCATCAACCAACCCGTAAAGAGTTGGAAGTCGCGAGAGAGTGGCTTGAAATCCTGCATATGAGCCAATACCAAAAAACATCGTTCCGACAATTAGAGTACGGCCAGCAGCGCTTGTTACTGATTGCACGAGCGATTGTAAAACAACCTACCTTGCTGATTCTGGATGAGCCCTATCAAGGGTTGGACTTTTTAGGCAGACGTCTGGTCAAGAATACCTTAGAGCTCATCGCGCGCGAAAACTTGAGCCAGCTACTTTATGTCTCGCATTATCAAGAAGACCGTTTAGAAAGCATTAAGAACGAGCTAGAGTTTGTTTTTGATCAAGACGAGCAGTGTTATCGAACTCAGATTAAGTGATCGACCGTTTCGACGCCTTCGGCAATTAGCTCAAGCTTTTCTCATTCAATAAGAAATACCCGTAAAAATTATTTTCATTTTCTCAGTGTTTAAGAATTATAGTTGTCCTATATCATCTAACAAGTTACAAACGATACATGACAACCAACAAGGCCAACGCTAATCAGGTAAATGAAAAGGCACTGCAATTATTAATGAAAGTCGCGGTGAGCCCTTTCCCAGTATCTGCGAAAACACTAAGTGAACAATTAAACGTACCATTGAGCAGCCTTTACCGGCATTTAAAACTGCTGAAAGAATGGAATCTGATCGAAGAAAGCGGTCACGATAAGACGTTTGTTGTCGGACCGGCAGCGCTCCTTTTGATGCACAGCTACGAAAGTACGCAACACGGTTTGGATATGGTTGAAGCCATATTATCTCGCTTAGTACAACAGACCGGAGAAATGGCGGCCTATATGGTCCCATCTGGTTATCGGGCACTGTGTGTCAGACAAAAAGAAAGTATGCAGGCGCTGCGGTGCAGCTTCGTCCAGGGTCAAAGTCAACCCCTGCTTCGTGGCGCCTCATCCAAGGTGATGCTGGCATATATGCCCAAGAATCGTAGCGAGAAAATCTTACGTCACTTCAAACAAGAGCATTGTTTCGATGAATGGGAACAAGAGTTTGCCACGATCAGAAAGCAAGGATACGCCGTAAGTACTTCCGAGATTGATCCGGGCGTCTCTGGAATCAGTGCACCAGTCATGAAAGGAAGTAAACTCGTAGGCGCAGTTTCGGTAATGGCGCCAGCTCACCGGGTCGAGAAGGACAAGCAACGTATCGTTTTACACGTGTTGCAAGCGGCAAGGGCACTACCACCAGAAAGGTAATTCATCATGTTGAGCTTTTTCAAACGTTATAAATTTCATCAGCCAACACCTACACCAGTTCAGCACTACCCTTTTTCATTGATGACGGTTTGTGAGTACCTCGCTCCCATGTCAAAAGGCGCGTTTGATTTAGCCGATCAAAGCCTGGAGAGTGCGAGCGAGTGGCTCTACCAGCAACATGACCACACCACCGCGGTGCATTGTGGCCATTTTACTCATGCCCAATTGGAGAACGGAGACTTTCAGGAAGCGTTCAGCTTGTCACTTTCCCGCCACTCCATTCCAGTATTGGTAACCAATTGTACTGAAGCCATTTTGTCCATGCTGCCAATCGTCGCCGCCGACCAGGATGAAGTGGGTATCTTGCATATAGGCCATAAAATGCATTTAAAACCGACACTCGAGCCAAGAGTAGGGTCAGCATTTCATTTTGCTCTATCCCGCTATCAAAACGTACGTCTGCTTTTTGCCGGAGTAAACGAACAGGAAACCAAGCAAGAAACGTGGGAATACGCCGAAGATCAAGGTTGTTACTGGATAACTGATAAAGAGTTTAGTTTTCGACACCGTAATCACGTTAAACAGCAAGTGAGCAATTATCTGGACCATTGCGATCACATGATTATTTCGGTTGATTTAGGTTCGCTTATTGTAAAAAACGGCCTTGATGGCGAGATGGCTTTGGATATGCAGATGGTGCTGAGAACCATCAGGTTGTGCTTGCTTTCGGGCAAAGTGAGAGCGATACAGTTGGTTGGGGATCGTGACCGTTTAGTCTATTCAAGACAAACGAAAACGATCATAGAAGAACTGTATCAAATAGCACCACTTCTTGATCATGCAGCCTGATAGCAACAACCAATAAAATAAAAGCGCCCTCCAAATGAAGGGCGCTTTTATGTTCAACTCATTTCGTCAATATTGGTCATTTCGCTCGACGAGCTTTCAAACGCTTCACCATCGCCAGACGGCGTTCTGCAGAACCTTGGTCTGTTGCGGATTGGTTAGGGTTATTACGGCGTCCTTGGCGGTTCTTAAATGCCGGTTTGGAGTTCAGCTTTTCAATGTACGATTCACGCTGCTTTGGCTCATAGCCTGCAAGTTCAATACGGCGAATTCGTTGTTGAATCAAGTTTTCAACTTGTACAACGGTCAGCTCTTCATCTCGGTTGACGAAAGAAACCGCGTGTCCTTGCTTACCCGCACGACCAGTACGGCCAATACGGTGCACGTAATCTTCTGCAAGGAACGGCATGTCGTAGTTCACAACATGTGGTAGATCAGCAATATCCAATCCACGAGCAGCAACATCGGTTGCGACCATCACACGTACTTTGCCTGATTTAAATTCTTCAAGCGCACGGCGTCGCGCACTTTGCGCTCGGTCACCGTGACAAACTGCCGCTTTGATACCATCAAGCTTCAATTCTTTAACCACTTCGTTCGCGGTTTCTTTGTAGTTCACAAACACCAACACTTGTTGCCAGTTTTTGCGACCAATCAGTTCAGAAAGCAGCTCTGTTTTACGTTCTTGATCAACAGGATAAAGTACGTGAGCAACGGTTTGTGCGGTTGTATTTGCGCGTTCAACTTCAATGCGTTTTGGTTTACGCAGAATGTCTTTGGCTAATAGGTTAAGCTGGCTGGACGTCGTTGCAGAAAACATCATGATCTGCGGATCCGTGTCCACATCAAGCATAATTTTACGCACAGCGTGAATAAAGCCCATATCCAAAATACGGTCAGCTTCATCAAAAACGAGGAACTCTAGATTTGCAACTGAGACATTACCTTGCTCAATGTGCTCTTCCAGACGACCCGGTGTTGCAACCAGAATATCAACGCCGTTTTCGAGCGCTGAAACTTGTGAAGACATTTTACGGCCACCAAAAACAGCCACTACCGATAAGTCAGTGTATTTGGTGTAAGCTTTGATGTTGTCCGCGATCTGTTCTGCCAGTTCACGCGTTGGCGCAAGAATCAGCGCACGTGCTGTTTTACGCGAAACACTCTGTTCACTGTCTAACAACTGCTGAATCATAGGCAATGAGAACGCTGCAGTTTTACCCGTACCGGTCTGAGCTGTCGCGAAGATATCATGGCCTTTACGAGCCATTGGAATCGCCTTCTGTTGAATTGGCGTTAACTTTTCATAACCGCATTCTGCCAGCGCTTTTACCACTTCTGGTGCAAAACCTTGAGATGAAAATGACATTGAGCGTATTCCTTAAACAAACCACTAAAAATAGCGTTAAAAATTCAGCCGTGCACTATACCCGAATTTAAGTGATTTATCCCACTTTTCTCGCTTTTTTCAGTTTTAAGGCAGTGCCCGTAGATTAAGCGGCAAACACTAGCACTTCATTCCCTAGCACTTGATTGTTTGACCGCCTAAGCGAGATATCAAAATAATCTATTGCTGCTCTATACCAGCAAGTTTGACTAGAACACGCTCTAACTCATCCCAAGGAAGCAACTGGGAATCAATCACTTCTAATCTCGACTCAAAACCTTCAAGGCTGATCTCATTAACCGTAACCACAGTATTTGCGACATTAAATGCGTAGCAACCTCGGTCTGTGTTCACCACGGCTTTGACTCGCTCTGCCGTTAAGGCTGACAGCATCGAGAAAAGCTGATCAAAATCGAACGTGTGTTCTGCGCCAAACAACCAACCACAACTAAAATAACCCTGCCCCTTATTCTCTTTTCGAATGAAGGCTTCGCCCGGTGGTAGCTGAAATTGTGGTTCTTGATGCGCGTGATCATGATGATGAGATTCAATCTGCGAAGAAGCGCCGCCATGCACTCGTTCAATATCTAACACTTCAATGGGTAGATCACCGTCGTGAATCAGCTTGCTAAACACTTTTGATGGTGACTGATCGGTGATCCAGTCATTAAATACATCAATATCATGGCTCGAACAAAGATCGATTTTGCTACCGATAACCACATCCGCGCAATCTAGTTGATCAACGAAGTTCTGATTTGAAAGATGCTTTTCATCACTCAAATTACGCGGGTCCACCAGTGCGATTGTTGCTTTAAGATCAACATAAGGTTGATACTGCTCAGACGTCAATGTGGCGATAACTTGCTTTGGATGACCAAGTCCCGTCGGCTCAATAAGCAAACGATCGGGCTTTTGACGTAACAAAGCGGTGATGCCCACTGACATAGGAACGCCTGCTGTACAGCACATACAACCGCCAGGGACTTCTTTTATCAACGCACCTTGATCGGTCATCAAAGCGCCATCAATACCAATCTCACCGAATTCATTAACTAAGACGGCCCAATTTTCGTCTTCTGGCTTTTTCTTCAGAAGGTTTAAGATCGTCGTCGTTTTACCTGATCCCAAAAAACCAGTGAGTATATTGGTAGGTACTCGATTTGACATGCTTTTCTCCGACATTAGCGCATTCATACTATGGCAAAGTATACGGACAACGTGATGTGCTTCAATGATTTTGTCATTGCGGAACAACATTGGCGAACGGTTTTGTTCAGACCACTGAAAATTTACAGGAACTTGGTTTCTCGTCTTAACTTAGGTAGAGTACGCGCCACAAAATATCTGCGATTCGAAGAGATTGAATACCATGAACATTGATGATCAAGTGATTGAAACCATTGAAGAGCTAGAAACCTTTCTGCATTTAGTTGAAAGCGGTGCTCTGGGCTTAGAAGGCGTAGCAGGCATTGCACTTGCTACGACAAATAACGATGGCCGCCCATTTGTCGCAGTTTTGGGAGATAACCACCAGCTACTTCTGGGTCGTTGGGTTTCCAAATACGTTTACGACAACGGCAAAGATATCATTCGAAACGGCCCATCTCGTACGCATTAATATAAATGTGACGAACCATTAGCTTGCTTCTTATAAGCAAGCTTTTTTGTATTTAACCCGTACTATTCAACTAGTTCACAAGAACAACATCAAGATTTAGGCAACTGATCACACAATACGCATTAGATTTTGGGTATAAACGTACTAATCATAAAAATGAAGACGTGAACTAGGACGTGAACAATGAATAACTCTTTCGACTACCCTATGCCCAACAATGAAGGATTCTTTGGCGAATATGGCGGCAGCTTTGTCCCACCAGAACTTGAGCAAATCATGCGAGACATCAACGCTGCCTATGAAGAATGTAGTAAAGATCCTGAATTTAAAGCAGAGTTGGCACGCCTATACAAACACTTTGTCGGTCGACCGAGCCCTATTTTCCATGCCGAAAACTTATCCAAAAAGTACGGTGCCGATATTTATCTGAAACGTGAAGATCTCAACCACACTGGTGCCCATAAAATAAACCACTGTTTAGGGGAAGCCATTCTCGCTAAAAAGATGGGTAAGAAGAAACTGATCGCAGAAACTGGTGCTGGTCAACATGGCGTTGCGCTGGCGACGGCAGCAGCACTTGTCGGATTAGAATGTGATATTTATATGGGCGAAGTAGATATCGCTAAAGAGCATCCAAACGTAGTTCGAATGAGAATCCTCGGTGCGAATGTGATTCCCGCAACTCACGGACGCAAAACACTGAAAGAAGCTGTCGACGCGGCGTTTGAAGCCTATTTGAAAGATCCAGAAACTCAACTCTACGCCATTGGCTCTGTGGTGGGCCCTCACCCATTCCCTAAAATGGTTCGCGACTTTCAGTCTATTATCGGTAACGAAGCACGAGTTCAATTTAAAGAAATGACGGGTACATTACCGAATAACCTCGTAGCATGCGTGGGCGGTGGTTCCAATGCGATGGGCTTATTCAGTGCCTTTTTGGAAGACGAACAGGTCGCGATTCACGGTGTTGAGCCTGCAGGCCGCTCTTTAGACAAAGTAGGTGAACACGCAGCAACTCTTAGCTTAGGCGAACCGGGCATCATGCATGGTTTTAAATCTTACATGCTCAAAGATGAGCAAGGAGAACCTCAAGAAGTTTACTCAGTAGCAAGTGGACTAGACTACCCATCTGTTGGCCCGCAGCATAGTTACCTAAAAGATATTGGGCGAGTGAATTACGGTTCGATCAACGACGACGAAGCAATAGACGCCTTCTTTGAACTGTCTCGTGAAGAAGGCATTATTCCTGCGATTGAATCGTCGCATGCAGTGGCTTATGCAATAAAGCTGGCCAAACAAGGTGAAACAGGTTCGATTCTTATCAACCTGTCTGGCCGCGGTGATAAAGACATCGATTTTGTAGTCGAAAACTACGGTGCGAAATACGGGATTGAATCGCTGATCTAAGTTTACTGTTTCAATTTGAAGCCACCTAAATAGACTTCTGTGTAAAAGACAAAGGCAGTATCTGGTTTAGGTTTTGCGATACTACCTGTAGAATTTGCCAAGGCGAGATATATTAAGGCACTGTTTGGTGGAGATGGAGTATCAGCTTGATAATTTAGTGCTGTATGCTTTTTATCCTTCTAGAAAGCACTAAGTTCAATAAACTTTACATCACTGAACAATGAAGATATTAAACATTGTGTGTCTGAATTAGCTTCCATTTAGATAAAGTGAAGGGCCACATCAAAGATGTCGCCCTTCCGTATTGTTTCGGCATGTCATTAATAGCCGTTAATTTTTAGCATCTGACTTACTATCGTAACGATTGATCCATTCCTTTAAAATTGAATCGCGGTTCGCTGCTGCCCACTTGAAGTTGTTCTTAATCATCATAGCTTCTGGCTTTTCAGGGTAGTGCTCAACGGGCTTAGCCACACCAGGAAGTGCAACAACAGCGTAAGACTCGTTATAAAGCTTGTTCGCATCTTTACTTACTGCGAAATCCATTAGCTTCTTAGCCGCTTCGAGCTGATCAGTACCTTTAACAATCGCTGCGGCTTCCATATCCCAGCCGATACCTTCTGTTGGGAATACTAGGTCGATTGGTGCTTTTTGTTTCTTCAGTTTAGCGCCGCGGAAAGCAAATGAAACACCCATCGTTGTTTCACCTGTAGCAGCTAAGTGACACGGCTGAGAACCAGAGTGGGTATAACGAGCAATATTTTCATGAAGCTTGTCCATGTAGCTCCAGCCTTTCTCTTCTCCAAACAATTGCAGCCAAGCTGATACATCTAGGAATCCCGTTCCTGAAGAACTAGGGTTAGGCATCACAATGTGACCTTTGTATTCTGGTTTTGTTAGATCAGCCCATGATTTAGGCATTTCCAAATTGTTTTTTTCTAGTTCAATCGTGTTGACACAGATACCAGCAATCCAAGCATCCATGCCAATCCATGTTGGGTTATCGCTCATGTCGCGGAAGCTATCGTAAAGTTCGTCACTGCCTTTTGGCTGGTATGATTGCAGCATATTAAGGTTGTCAAAAACCATCATACTTGTTGCAGAAAGCCCCCAAACAACGTCCGCTTGTGGGTTGTCTTTTTCAGCGAGGATCTTAGCCGTCATGATACCGGTAGAGTCGCGAACCCATTTAATTTCGATATCTGGGTATTGTGATTCAAACGCTTTTTTGTATTGGCTTAGCTGATCAGATTCTAATGCAGTATATACAGTGAGTTCCGTTGCAGCATTTGCCATTGGAGCAGCCAAAACAAGCAACAAAGCACTGGTTTTTATCTTGTAGTCCATTTTCTCTTTCCTTGGGTTTAATTTGTATCAAGTTGTTGCTACTTTACTGGGTAAATATTGTCTAAATGAGTACGACACTTTAGAAATATTTAGGAAACCAACGGTTTTTCCTAATCATTGAATTTCAGTCTGAGTAATCGATCGATTGACCATCATGTGCCATATCTAGTACGTCAGAAAAATAGCCGCAATTGTCCATTGCCCATGCTTCAAAGGTATGACTGATATGCAGCAAACGTAGATATTTTGGCTTGCATCGTCGTTGAATATCTTCGATTTGTTCAAATGTACTGTGGTTTTTTGTTGCTATATTTCCTCTTACCTCAAAAGGCATGTAGCCACAATCAATAAACATCCATTCAACGGGGTTATCCTGAAACCACTGAATAGCAGTATCATTGAGGCCATAGGTATCCGTTAAATAGGCAATACGTTTATCACGCCAATTGAACACATAGCCTAAACACGTTCTTGAATGATTCAGGGGAATGGTTGTTATTGAAATACCCTGCCATTCAAGTGTTTGAAAAGCGGCAAAGGGGGGCTGAAATTTTAGAATACCGGGATATTTGTAGAGGTTGTCACAGCCAAGTAGGTCATCTGGTCCACAGACAGGGATTGGTGTTCCTACTCCTTCTCTCAAGTCAAACAGACTTTGTACATGGTCAATGTGGTAGTGAGTTAATAGTATTCTATCGATGCTGCCGGAGGGAAATCGTTGAAGGAGATCGGGTAAGTTTGCATCAATCAGTAACGTTTTTCCATTATGCTCCACCATAGCAGAGCTTTTATTTCGGCAATATTGAGCGTTGTCGTTTGCACGGGTACACGCTTTGCAATCGCACCCATAGACAGGCAACATCGCACCATTGCCTGTACCCAATAAAGTAAATTTCATACCGTCACCATTTGTTCCAAAAATTGGTTAACGGTATCTGTCAAGCTACCACTGTTATCCAGTATCAAAGCGTTTTCTGGCAGTGAAATAGTGCGAAACTCATTGGCTCTTTTTAATCTTTGCTCAATGTCATCATCGCTTTCTCGACCACGTATTCTTAGCCGCTTTTCCAGAACATCGTTAGATACATCAATCACAACAGGAATCAGTACTTCGCCGTAACGCTCAAGTGCTTGCTCAAGGTAACCACGAGAACCATTAACCACAACATCAACTCCCTGGCCTAGCCATGAATCGACTTCGCAACCAACTCCATAACAGTGATTATTGGCTTGCCAGTGCATCGAGAAGAGGTTGAGCGACTGGCGCAGTTCAAACTCGTTTAAACTAAGCTCAATATAATTTTCACCACCAGCATCAGCGCTACGAGTTATGTAACGGTGAGCAAAGACCAGATTTCTGGTTCTTTGCTGCTTTAGCTTGTCAATCACGCTATCTTTACCGGCCCCAGAGGGACCGATAACGTAAAACAATTTTGCCATTCGTTTCACCTAGAAGATTAACTGACCATTTTTGTATACTTGCTTCACCATTGGAAAGTCTCGGTCAACTTCAACACGCACCAAATCGGCGATTCGCCCGGCTTCAATTAAACCGCGATCTTTCATGCCCAGAGCTTCAGCCGGATTAGTCGTTACCAACGCTATCGCTTTAGGTAGATCGTAATCATTCTGTAGTGCTTCTATCTTAAATGCCGCTTGTAACAAACTTGCTGGATAGTAATCTGATGACAGAATATCCAGCACACCTAACTCAGCCAGTTTATGAGCTGCAATATTGCCAGAATGGGAACCACCACGAACAACGTTGGGGGCTCCCATCAATACTTTCAGACCTTGCTCGTGAGAAGCTTTTGCTGCGGTTAATGTCGTTGGGAATTCTGCGACCACCATGCCATCTTCTTTAGACTCTGTTACGTGTTCTTCTAAGCCATCGTCGTGAGAGGCCATAGGAATACCGGCGATACGGCATTTATCAACGATAGCTCTGCGGTTTACTGCTGAATACAAACGCGCTTGCTCGGTTTGTTCAACTTCAAACTCTGCCATTTTCTTATCATCCCAACCGTATTTCTGTTGGTAGTAAGAACGATATTGTTCAAGAGTTGGGAACTGACGCTGACCCGGAGAGTGATCCATAATTGAAACCAACTTAACCACTTCTGGTTCAAACAGTTCGTCAAACAGAGAAACTGTAGATTCATTTGGAACTTCACAACGCAGATGCAGCATATGGTCAACGCGACAACGAAAATCTTTAGCACTTTTCACCGCTTTAACCATACGTGATAGGTTTGCTAAACGTGTACCACCATCATTAACGTAGCCGACAGTTACTGCATCCAGGACCGTCGTAATACCGCTTGCCGCACAAATACCGTCAAACGCTGTAAGCGCTGAACGTTCAGGCCAAGCAGCATTAGGGCGTGGGGAAAAGTACTTTTCCATGTGGTCAGTATGTAACTCTACCAACCCCGGAATAATGTAATCACCGTTACAATCGATCGCTTGTGGATCTGAGCTCATTCCTTTAACAACATTGACAATTTTGCCATCTTCAACGTAAAGCGTACCTTCGACGACTTCGTTGCTTAGTACTAATTTTGCGTTGGTAAGAATCATGTTTAAACGTCCTTTGAATTCATATTATGTAGGCGATCTGCCACGGCATCACGAGCGTATGGGTCATGGAAAATACCCACGATAGCTGCGCCTTTATTTTTCGCTTGTTGAATCAGGTCGATGACCACTTCACTGTTGGTTTTATCGAGAGAAGCGGTGGGTTCATCTAATAACAGAATTGGGTAATCCATGATGAATCCGCGGGCAATATTTACTCGTTGTTGCTCGCCACCAGAAAACGTCGCCGGGGCTAATTGCCACAGGTGTTCAGGCACATTTAGGCGAGTCAGAAGGTATGCAGCCTTTTGATAACACTCGTCATAGCTGACGCCTTTGCTTAGTAATGGTTCCATCACAACATCAATGGCGGACACCCTTGGAATAACAGATAAAAACTGACTCACATAGCCCAGCGTTTGCTGTCTTAGCTGGACAATCTGACGCGGTGTCGCTGTGACCAAATCAATGCTCTCATTTTCCTGCTTACCAAAACGAACACAGATAGAACCAGAATCAACTTTGTAGTTTCCATAAAGGGAGCGCAAAAAAGTACTTTTCCCTGACCCTGAGTGACCATGTAAAATGACGCACTCACCGGAGTTTACTGAGAGATCCGCGCCTTTCAGAACCGGTAACTCAACGCCATTTTGGTTGTGCAGAACAAACGTCTTCGCGACATTCTTTGCTGAAATCATTTCCATGTTTGAATTACCTTACGATTGAAGAAACCAGAAGCTGGGTATACGCGTGTTGAGGATCATCAAGAATTTGATCGGTTAATCCCTGCTCTACAACTTCACTGCTGCGCATAACCAATAAGCGATCAGCCAGTAAACGGGCAACGCCCAAATCATGAGTCACAAAGATCACCGCAACTTTCAGTTCGATAACCAGACGACGCAGTAAATCTAAGAATTTAGCCTGAACCGACACGTCCAAACCGCCGGTTGGTTCATCCATGAATACAAGACGAGGTTTAGTCACCAGGTTTTTCGCTATTTGCAGACGTTGCTGCATGCCACCAGAAAATTGGGATGGTTTGTCGTCGACACGATCAGCAGTCAGCTCTACCGATGCCATCCACTCGATACTCTCTTGTCGAATATCACCGTAGTGACGCTCACCAATAGCCATTAAACGCTCACCAATATTCCCTCCAGCAGAAATGTTCATGCGCAAACCATCACTTGGATGTTGGTGTACAACGCCCCATTCTGTGCGAAGCAGCTTTCGTTGGTCGCTCACTGGCATTTCAAACAGTGAATGCAGGTTCGCTTGACGGTCGATATACAGCACTTCACCTGCATCTGATTCCAATTGCCCTGATAACAGTTTCAATAGCGTTGACTTACCAGACCCTGACTCGCCAACAATGCCAAGCACTTCACCGGCATAAAGTTCGAAATTGACTTTTTGGCAGCCTTTATTTTCTGCGTATAGTTTTGAAACGTTCTTTACTTCAAGAATCGGTTTTTCATCAAGGTGCAGCATTATTCAGCTCCTGATTGTTGTTTCTGAAATGCCACAAAATCGACATTATCTTTACCCTGATTTTCAAGGCTTTGACGGCAGTAATCGGTATCTGAACAGATAAAGGTTCGGTTACCCTCTTCATCAATGACGACTTCATCGAGGAAGCTATCGTGAGAGCCACAAATAGCGCATGATTCTTCCCACTGCTGAACTTCAAACGGGTGGTCATCAAAATCCAAACTCTCAACTTTGGTGTATGGCGGTATGGCGTGAATACGTTTTTCACGACCCGCACCAAACAATTGCAAAGCGGGATTCATGTGCAATTTAGGGTTATCGAACTTCGGAATCGGAGACGGATTCGTCAGGTAACGATCGTTTACAATTACCGGATAATCGTAACTGGTTGCTATTTGGCCGAAGCGCGCAATATCTTCATACAGTTTTACTCGCATCACTCCATACTCTTCCAGTGCGTGCATGGTTTTTGTTTCCACTTCGCTTGGTTCTATAAAGCGCATCGGTTCCGGAATTGGCACCTGATAAACTAAGATTTGGTTTTCCGTTAACGGTGTTTCCGGAATACGGTGACGCGTCTGAATAATGGTTGCTTCACTCGTCACTTCAGTGGTTTTTGCGTCCGCAACTTTGCGGAAGAACTGACGAATACTCACCGCGTTGGTCGTATCGTCTGCACCCTGGTCAATCACTTTTAACGTGTCTTTAGGGCTAATCAACGTTGCAGTAAGCTGTATACCACCAGTGCCCCAGCCGTATGGCATTGGCATTTCTCGTCCACCAAAAGGGACTTGGTAACCAGGAATCGCAATGGCTTTTAAAATCGTTCTTCGAATCATGCGTTTCGTCGATTCATCCAAATAGCCGTAGTTATAGGTATCGTTCATGGTTACTGTTCCTTTTTAATCGACTGCTTTGCATGCATTTCACGAAGCATGTGAAGTTCTGATTGGAAATCGACGTAGTGAGGCAATCTAAAGTGAGACACGAAGCCAACCGCATCGATGATGTCACTATGGTAAAGAATGAATTCTTCATTCTGTGCTGGAGATGATGCTTCCTCACCGTAGTCTTTTGCCTGTAATGAACGATCAACCAGTGCAACCGCTAAGGCTTTAGTTTCAGCGCGACCAAATGTCAGACCATATCCACGAGTAAACTTGGGTTCTTCTTGCGAAGAGGAGTAACCGTTGATCATTTGGCATTCTGTTAGTTGAATTTCACCAATGCACACTTCGAAACCCAGTTCTTCTGGTACAAAGCTGATTTCACTTAAACCGGTACGCATTTCGCCACAGAATGGGTGTGAATCGCCGTAACCACGAATAGCGGAGTAAGCCATGCCGATAAGGAAACCTTCATCACCACGAATCAGGTTCTGCATACGCGTACTGCGAGACGCTGGGAATTCTAACGGTGATTCTGTTAAATCAAATGGTTCAGTACCCGAATCTTGCTCTTCAACCAATAATCCTGCTTTGGCAATCCAGTCGAACGCGTTGGCACATTGCAGCGAATCTGGCTTTGAAGGGTTTGCATCAACCTTTTCGCTCTGTAGCTGAATCTTTTCGGCGTTCTCAGGGCAGCCCGCCATCAGCGAAAAATCCAGCAAACGATGGGTATAGTCATAAGTGGGACCGAGAATTTGCCCCCCCGGTAGATCTTTAAAGGTTGCAGATACGCGGCGCTCAATCTGCATTTGTTCTGTATCAACCGCAAGTGCAGAACCAAAACGAGGCAACGTGGTACGAAACGCCCTAAGCAAGAATATCGCTTCAATCATGTCACCACTCGCTTGTTTCATCGCCAGTGCGGCCAACTCGCGATCGTAGATTCCGCCTTCATTCATAATGCGGTCAACCGCCAGCGGCATCTGATGCTGTAGCTGTTCAACAGTCAGCTCTGTTACAGATGTGTCTCCTCGGCGTTTTGTTGCCAATAATTTATGCGCGGCATTAATGGCATTTTCACCGCCTTTTACTGCTACATACATGTTTCTGCCTCCGCAATTTTTACGTGAGTGGTACGTGGTATTGCCATGACTTTGTCCTCGGTCATCAAGAACATGTCCAGACCAGTTGGGAAGGCGTGTGTACGGTGAGTTAAGTAATCAACAAAACTTGAATGCAATCCTTTCAGCGAAACTGCATGTTCAGTCTGAATACCCGGCCCTGACAGTACGAGTTTGGTTTCCAAACTCTCTTCTTTTGTTGAAGCAATTTTGTCAATTTCGATGATCAGAGAAGTACTTTGGTGTGGGTCGCGAGCGCTGCCCGCGTTGAACTGATTAAAGTCGATTGGATTTGCACCATTCATCAACGCAAAATCTGCTTTATCAGCGGAGACATCGCATGAACAGTTACAATGAAACGCAACGTTTTTTGTTACTGAGTCAATTCGGTACTCTTCACTCAAGTAAAGTGAGGACTTAGTATCTAATAAGGTAAGCAAAAAACTGAAGCTGGTCTTGTACATGCCTTGCGGGCCAATTAACTGGGGTAACTCAGCGACGCTACCCGGACGGGCAATCACATCGGCCAATTTTCGAAAGTTATTAAGACTGTCTAATACAGGGTTTTCAAAACCGGAAATTAATGTACTGGTCGACATTATTCGTCCTCCCCGCGCACCAAAGTGAAGAAATCCACCTTAGTTTTTAGTGTCTCTTCTGTCGCAGCGCGACGACGTTCCATGCGAAGTTGATTCAACGGGCCAAGAATCATTTCATTGACGGTTGGAGCTAAATCGCTTTGCATCAACGCATCTAGAACAGCAGCAATATCTGCGTGCTGTTTGTTACGTCCCTGCACATAGGCGAATCCATTAAATCCGTTTTCCAAAGCAATAGATGCACGAGTCATTGTGACATCACCCATATTGAAACGGTCACCAGTGTTGCCCAGTTTCCCGCGCACCTGTACCAATCCACTTTCGGTTGCTCTTAGGTGTTTGTAGGAAGGTTTATCTGAAAATGCTTCCCAAAGTTCTGATAGTTGGTCGAACGGTGCAAGTGACAGTTCTTTCATCCACTGCTGACGTTCTTCCTGACTTATATTGTGACGGATTTGCATCATTGCGTTCCTAGTCGTTTATCTTGATGCTCACTTTATCCACATTCCGTCAGATCGAATATCGAGAAGAATTTCAGCTTTTCATAAGATTTTCTAACCAAAATCACACCCAACCCCCTTCACTAGAAACATTACTGTCACATAGATTCGCTAAAAATTGCTCTGTCATTATTTAGAACAATCCAGTTTGTAGGTCTGAGAGTGAAAAAGAATCGAAGAATCCCGCCTTTAAATGCATTAAAAGCGTTTGAAGCTACCGCAAGGCACCAAAGTATTACTCGTGCAGCAGAGGAGTTGTGTGTCACGCAGGCAGCAGTGAGTCAACAGGTAAAGCAGTTAGAAGAGTACTTGGATGCAAAACTACTGGTTAGGAAAGGGCGCAAGATTGCATTAACAGACCAAGGGCGTATGTATCTTCCGGTTTTAAACACCACATTTGACGCCCTTGCTAGCCAAACTCACGAACTGTTTGGCAATAAAAATACCACTACTCTACACATCAGAAGCACCTACAGCTTTGCACAAAACTGGTTATGCCCACGTTTGGGCGATTTCGTTCGCCAATATCCCAACATCAAAGTCCGAATCATTCCTTCGAATACTCCCATCCCGGAAGAAAGCGAAAATGAACCCGATATTGAGATTCTTAATGGTTACGGTAATTGGCTGGATAAACAAGTTGAACAGATCACTGAAGATGAATGGGTCGTCGTTGGTAGTCAAGAGTTGCTTACCCACTACCCGATGCCAGCCCCGATCTATCATTTCGAAAGCTACCCAAGGATAACTACGCTCGGATATAGAGAAGGCTGGAAGGAGTGGTTTGAGCTTTCTGACTTCGGTGCTAGCTTTAAGCCAGCGATGCTCGAAGCGTCAAGTTCCTGTCTCGCGATTCAGATGGCGGAATCTGGGGCAGGTTTCTTACTGGTTAAAAGAGTACTGGTTCAGACATCTCTCGACGCCGGAAAACTGAGTATTGTTCACCCTCAGAACATGTCTAGCCAAAGTCACCACTACATGCTCACTCGCCCCGAGAGCAGTAACCAACTCGCGGTTAAGCTGTTTCGAAAATGGTTATTTTCCGCTTTATCCGCTTCGTCGTATTGCCCACAGCATGAAAGACAAACGCAAAGCCTATGTAAAACGTAAAGCGTAAAGCATGGCAGAGAATACTGTTAAGTAAAACTTAGTGAATTGACCACTATTACTTAATTCACTTTCATCCCGCTTTCTCAAGAGCGAAGTATTCTGTCAGGAACAAAGAACACGTAAGGTAGACAAGTATGTCCCAACAGTATTTAACCGTCGAAAACATCTACAAACAGTTCGGCGATTTCACCGCACTCTCTGATATTAGCCTCTCGGTAGACAAAGGTGAGTTCGTCTGCTTTCTTGGCCCATCAGGCTGTGGCAAAACCACCCTATTACGAACAATCGCTGGCCTTGAAACACAAACCTCGGGCCGAATCATTCAAGCTGGTGAAGACATATCTCACCTACCTACCGAAAAACGTGATTTCGGCATTGTGTTTCAATCTTACGCGTTATTCCCTAATCTAAACGTCGCAGATAATATTACCTTTGCTCTACGTGAACGCGGTATGGGTAAGGCTCAGGCAGAAGCTTTGATGATTAGATGGCTCGCTAACATCGGACTACAAGGCTCCAACAATAAGTACCCTTCACAACTGTCCGGGGGGCAACAACAACGTGTCGCCCTTGCTCGTGCCCTTGTACTTTCACCTGGATTGCTGCTTCTCGATGAGCCACTCTCTGCGCTGGATGCAAAAGTTCGCACCCATCTGAGAGTCGAAATTCGTAAGCTACAGAAAGAACTCGGTATCACTACGATTATGGTCACGCACGATCAGGAGGAAGCGCTTTCTATGGCCGATCGTATTGTCGTGATGAACCAAAGCCGCATTGAACAGATAGGAACACCCACAGAGATATATCGTAAACCTGCGAGTGAGTTCGTCGCGCGCTTTGTCGGTAACATTAATTTCATTGACCAGAGCCACCCACTCCACAACCACTTTAACCAACAGAAACCCAATGGCAGTCAACGCTACAACTACGCCATTCGTCCAGAAGACATTCAAATTGACTTGAATGCGAAAGACAAGATTTGTGCCGACGTCATAGACAAAGAATTTATGGGGGCGTCAATGCGCCTGATCTGTGATATCGGCAATGGACATACAATCGAAGTTGACTCACCGAATCATTTCTCTGACACCCTATTGAAATCCAATTGCTCACAGATTGGGCTGAAAATAGATCCCTCTCTTGCTCACCAATTTATTCAGGCAGGGGCATAATCATGGATCAACCGATGAATATCTCAACGCCCGCTACAGTAGCAGTAAAGGCAACTCGATTTCGTTTACGTTGGTTCAATGTGAACTTGCTTTTAGTGATAGCCATTCTTGCATTGATGGCAGTGGGGTTATTGCTTCCTTTAGGTTCACTATTGATTAAGAGCTTACGAGACCAACAAGGCAATTGGATTGGGCTTTCCAACTATGCGGAATATTTATCCACACCATCATTGAGTTATTCCGTGTTTAACTCATTGCAAATTGGCGTGATGGTCACCGTCTTAGTCATTTCACTGGCTTTCACTTATGCGTTAGCACTTCAACGTACTTGTATGCCAGGGAAGAAGTTTTTTAAAACCATCGCTTATCTGCCAATACTGACACCATCATTACTTCCAGCGTTAGCGCTCGTCTACTTATTCGGTAAGCAAGGTTACGCAAACTCTCTTCTATTCGGTCACTCAATTTATGGCCCAATCGGGATTGTTTTAGGGCTTACGTTCTGGGGGTTCCCTCACGCGCTAATGCTGATTACCACTGGCCTGCGTAACATTGATGCGCGAATGTATGAATCTGCCCAAGTACTTCGCATCGGCAAAATTAAGACCTTCTTTTTGGTTACTATTGCCAACTCCAAATATGGTTTGATTTCCGCAGCCATCGTAATTTTTACCCTGGTTATTTGCGATTTCGGCGTCGCAAAGATCATTGGTGGTTCGTTTAATGTATTGGCAACCGATATTTATAAACAAGTGGTTGGTCAACAAAACTTTTCGATGGGTGCAGTAACCAGCGCAGTACTTTTACTGCCTGCGGTCGTGTCATTCGCTATTGATCAGCGCATCAGAAGCAAACAACAGCAGATGATTTCAACCAACTCAGTGCCCTATCAACCAAAACCGAATACGCTGCGTGATACGCTCGCATTTATTGTTTGTTCGATGATCGCTATCGCGATTCTGACCGTTTTAGGCACAGCAATATACGCCTCTTTTGTCTCGTTCTGGCCTTACAACAAAGAGCTCACCTTCACTCACTACGACTTTGAAATGAACTCGGTTTACGGCTGGTCTCCATTTATAAATTCACTGAAACTCTCTTTCTGGGTGGCCATCATCGGTACTATAGTCACGTTTGTGGCAGCTTATAATATTGAAAAAGTGAAGACTTTCCCTGTCTTGAGTAAGCTCATCCATTTAATCGCCATGTTACCAATGGCAGTTCCGGGAATGGCACTGGGACTTGGTTACATTTTCTTCTTCAACCAAGGTCAGAACAGTCCGTTACAGCTGATGTATGGCACTATGGCTATCTTGGTACTCAATACCGTCACTCACTTGTACACCGTTGGTCATTTAACCTCTTTAACTGCACTAAAACAGTTGCCGAATGAGATTGAGTCAGTAGCTAAGTCTCTAAAAATCGGCTCGCTGAAGACCTTTTTTAAGATTACTGTTCCAGTATGTACACCTGCTCTGCTGGATATCTTTATCTATCTATTCATGAATGCGATGACGACAACCTCAGCCGTCGTATTCTTGTACTCTCCGGACACGATCGTAGCGAGTATATCCGTGTTGAACATGGCCGATACGGGACAAACAGCATCAGCATCAGCAATGGCTGTAATGATAATGCTCGTTGCCAGTGCCATAAAAGGGGTACACCTAGTTGCTGAAAAGTATCTGCTCAATAAAACACAGCAATGGCGCGGTGGCCGATAATTATATTTGAAAAATCCGTTAACATGCTGATAAAGCACGTATCTTTCGTCATGAAGACAGTCGAAACCCGGCAGTCGCTGGTATTGCCGGGGAATTTATTGTGGATATCCCTAAAGGGTTTAAGGAGAAGTAAACCTGCTGAGGTTACGCACACTCGGCGAATAGGCGCAAGGCATGTTCAGAATATCCTGAAAAAGTTCAATACGACGAAGACAATCAATAGTGGCGTTTATGTATATTAATTCTTAACTGGAGATAAATTATCAGAGGCTTACTTATTGATATTCAGACGACACTATCCAGATAACGACAAAATAAAAGTGGATGACCTTGCATATCAATTTGTAACCGACAAATAATATGAAGTATCCCAATAAAAGCAAGACATCAATATCAATAAATTGCAATATTACAATAGATAATTAAATGACTCATTACGCAACAGTAGTGCGATATCAACCGCTATTAATATATCTTGGTGCTTAATTATTGTGGTACGTACAGTGTCACACCATTTAAGTGATATGACTTAGCGATGGCTCGTTGGGAGGATAAAGAAAATGGCCCAATATATTGAGCCAGGACATAAAAATTATTTGTTCTCTAATTTCCTTTTTGAAATATCATCAGTGTCCGGCTCACTGTTCATTGCGTTTTTAAAACTTTTTATTGCTGAACCTAAATCACCACCAACGTTGCGTAATTTTTTGGTACCAAATAGCAATACTACAATCACAGTGATAATCGCTAATTGCCAAATGCTGATTCCTCCAATCATAATTTCTTCTCCCTAGAATAATTATCAATTAAAGCGTTTATAGGCTTATATTTCGAGCAAATCTAGAACCTCATGTTCTATTTCTGTCCCTAAGTCCTGAGTCGATGCATTTCCGCCCATATCCGGCGTTAAGTTTGCACCTCTGGCAATAACATTTTCTATGGCTTTAACAATGATGTCATGTTCTAAAGAAAACCCAAGGTGATCCAGCATCATTGCACCAGCCCATATGGTACCAATAGGGTTTGCAATATTTTTTCCGTAGATATCAGGTGCTGAACCATGTACTGGTTCAAACATAGAGGGATAATTCTTTTCCGGGTTGATGTTCGCAGATGGAGCAATTGCGATCGTACCTGTACAACCTGGTCCCAAATCAGAAATAATATCGCCGAATAAATTAGAGCCCACGATCACGTCAAACATTTCCGGTTTATTAACAATGTTCGCCGTTAAAATATCGATATGGTATTGATCTGTTTTGCAATCGTAATCTTTGGCAATTTCATGGAAACGTTCATCCCAGAACGGCATTGAGTGATAGAGACCATTCGATTTAGTCGCTGACGTTACGTGTTTTTTATCCAGCTTAGTTGCTAACTCAAATGCGTATTTAATAACGCGGTCTGTCCCTTTTTTCGTAAACACACTTTGTTGCAAAACAAATTCGTCATCTGTTCCTGCTGCAAACCGACCACCAATATCAGAGTATTCACCTTCAATATTTTCACGAACAACCCAAAAATCGATGTCACCAACCTTTTTATCTTTCAGTGGGCAGTCAACTCCATCAAACAAGCGGACTGGACGCAAGTTTATATACTGTTGAAATTGTTTACGGATAGGAAGCAACAGACCCCATAATGAGACGTGGTCGGGAACACTCGGGAAACCCACAGCACCAAGATAAATAGAATCGTAAGTCAACAACGTTGACATGCCATCTTCAGGCATCATTCGGCCTGTCTCTAAATAGGTTTCACACGACCAGTCAAAATTATCAAACACCATTTTGCAATCACTGTTGCGAGACAAAGCTGCATTAATAACTTTGATACCTTCTGGGGTAACCTCTTTACCTATGCCGTCACCCGGAATGACAGCGATTTTAAAATCTTCCATGTGTTAACTCACCTTAACCTAAAGCCTGAGTCATTAAGCAAAATTGATTAAAACTCGAATCTAATTTTGGCGTATCACCTTTCACCATTTGGACAACGGTGTCCACTTTATTTAGTCCCCAGTTAACCAATTGAGTACTTATATCTGGATTCCCGACAATATCCAGACGAACAAACTTGTCATGACAATCCACTAGATGATGAGCGATTAAACTTAATGCATTTTGGCTACTTTCTGCGATAACAGGTCCGATACACCACCCTCGTCCAAATCTACGTAATGCGGCAAAACCAGTAACTTTACCTTGCTCCTCAACCATCAGGATACGATCAGATATACTGGTAACTTTATTGGCTAAAGATTCACGATCCATTCCGGTCGATTTGCTCATCAACTCAACTAAACGCAAGTAATCACTTTCGTCATATTCACGTATTGAGGCTTGATTGGCAGGCATAATGAGCTCTATCTTTGAAGAATCGATTTCATTCTGGTACTGCTCTACCACTGCATATTGGTCAAACCCGAGTTTTTGATATAGAGGCTTACCCATTTCCGTCGCAGTAAGATACAGAGATACCTCATCAGAACATTGCGACATAATTTCATTCATAATTTGTTTGCCAAAGCCGTTGCCCTGATATTCATCAGCAATAACGATTAATCCAACACTGGCATAATTGCCTTGAGGGATTAAACAGGCAGTGCCAATAATTTGATCATCGGCTTCCATTACGAGTGACGTACCTAAAGAGTGGATATCGCTCCAATCCGCTAGCGTATGGGGCCATTTTAGTCTTTGTGTTAACTCATGGGCATCATACAAGTCCGAGATGTCCATGGGACGAATGGTTGCATTAATGCCAGGAATCACTATATCCATGTCATATCCTTTCAACTGTTTTTGCTGGAAATTTATGTCCTATTTGTAGAAACAATATTACGAATTATCAGCGGTAGATTGCACCGTTTTTAAGACTAAAAATATCCAAGGATGCTAAAAGCTAGTTAGATGTCAGCAGCACTTACCGCACAACTTTAATTAGTATGTTAAGAAAGGAAAAGCAGTTAGGACATGACATATGGATTGGTACACCCCTTCAAATATTACTATCCCTAAAGGGCATTTTATTGATGGTCAACTTATAACGATGGATGACGATTTAGCTTTAGACGTGACTTGTCCTTCAACAGGTAGGCCTTATGCTTCTTTAGGTTGCGCATCTATTGCAACCACTGAGTTAGCGATAGAAAAATCCCATCTAGCCTTTGAAACAACAAACTGGGCATCCATACCGCCAAGAGAAAGAGCGGCATTTTTGTACAAATGGTCTTCACTTATAAAAGAGAATGCAACACAACTGGCTGAATTAGAGTCACTGGGTTCAAGTCGCCCATACTACGAAGTATTACAATGGGATATTCCTTATGTAGTCGATTGCCTTAATTTTTTTGCAGAACTGGCAGACAAGCATGGTGGTTATGTCGGTGCAACTCAACAAGATCGTTTAGGTATGGTTATAAATCAGCCTTACGGTGTTATCGGCGCAATCGCACCATGGAATTTCCCGATGAGCATGTTGGTCTGGAAAGTGGCCCCTGCTCTTGCAGCAGGAAATGCTGTGGTATTGAAACCTTCCGAACTTACCCCATTCACAGCAGTTTA
Organism: uncultured Vibrio sp.; assembly: GCF_963675395.1. NCBI lineage: Bacteria > Pseudomonadati > Pseudomonadota > Gammaproteobacteria > Vibrionales > Vibrionaceae > Vibrio > uncultured Vibrio sp. The sequence continues at coordinate 1,383,378 of NZ_OY776222.1, forward strand.
TCTTGCCAAATTGGCTTGTGAAGCTGGGATTCCAGACAACATTTTTAATGTCGTACAAGGGGATGGAAAAACAGTTGGCCAAACCCTATGTCGCCACCCGAAAATTGGCAAGGTCACATTTACTGGTTCCACCGCTACCGGTGCTGCAATTATGTCTACTTGTGCTCTGAACGGGCCAAAGATGTCTACTTTAGAACTAGGAGGCAAAAGCCCACAAATAGTATTCGCCGACGCAGATATAGAAAAAACAGCCCTAATGGTTGCGAAAGCTATTACTGGTAATGCTGGTCAGGTTTGTGTTTCAGGCTCCAGACTCATTGTTCATCAATCCATCGCAGAACAAATGACGGAAATTGTTATTAGCCATTTTAAAGATCTAAAGTCCGGCCCAACGTGGGAAAAAGAAACGACGCTTCCCCCTATTATCTCGGCCAATCAGGCAGACAGAATTCAGTCCATCATAAATCAAAGCATCGAAGAAGGTGCAGAATTACTCTACGGCGGCGAGTTAATAAAAAACGGTGGCAGTTTTTGTAAGCCAACCTTGCTGAAAGTAACACAGACAAACAATTGTGCTGTTGAACAAGAAATTTTTGGACCGGTATTAACACTTCAGACATTTGACACTGATGAGCAGGCCTGGGAACTGGCCGGTCACAAGAGCTATGGATTAGCTGCGGGAATCCATACTAAAGATATTAATCGAGCTCTAACTGGCATGCGCCGTATTGATGCCGGCTCAGTATGGATTAACCGTTATGGTCGCTCTTTTGACCACATTATGCCTACAGGCGGCTTTAAATCCTCTGGTATAGGTAAAGACATCGGTGTAGAAGCATTTCAGGGCAGCATGCGAAGTAAAAGTGTATTAATAGATTTCTAGCTACATCACAATATAAATCATGGGGAACTCAGGTTCCCTTTTTTTGTTCCCGACAGTAGGTAATGCGGTCAGCACACCATGCTGCTCCACTATCTATAATGTCGGAACATTAAGCCTCACGCCCTGCTCCTTACCATTTATTAATTTATACAATCCATTGTTCTAAAAGGCTTATAGCCAAAATCAGGTTTACTTTTAAACGTAATTTATTGCTGAAAAACCCAAAACTATTTGAACGGCATTACCTGCTGTCACCCTAGCTAAAAAAGTATATTTCAATTTCTGCGTCTGCAAATTAAACCATATCTGCTGCACCCATATGATGTAATAAATATCAGTTGAGGAAAGGCATTTCTATTTCCTTTTTTGTTACTTCAGTTTTAAGGATGACACTATGAGTACACTTAAGCCTAAATTCATCACGTTTGATTGTTACGGCACGCTAACAAACTTCCAAATGGGCACTATGACGCGAGAGATATTTAAGGACAGAATTTCTCCGGAACGCATGGAAGCATTTGTTCAAGGTTTTAGTAAATACCGTTTAGATGAAGTGATGGGCGAATGGCAACCTTACGATCAAGTACTTAAAAGTGCTCTGGAACGTACCTGTAAACGCTGGGGAATCGCATACAATGATGCTGAAGGACAAAGCTATTACGATGCAGTACCAACCTGGGGACCACATGCAGATGTACCATCAGGTCTTGCTCGTCTTGCAAAAGAGTTTCCACTGGTCATTTACTCAAATGCGAGCGACAGCCAAATCAACAGCAACGTAGAACAGCTTGGAGCTCCTTTCCACCGTGTATTTACTGCAGAAGAGGCGAAGGTATATAAACCACGCTTAGCAGCATTTGAATACATGATCGACAACCTTGGTTGTGCTCCGGAAGAAATTCTTCACGTTTCATCAAGCTTCCGTTACGACTTGTTCTCTGCTGATGATATGGGTATCAAGAACAAGGCGTTTATTGCTCGTGGTCATGAGCAGCCAGCAAACAGCATTTACTCTTACCACCAGGTGCCTGACATCAACGGACTTGCTGACTTATTAGGTCTTGACTAACCCATACGGATCAGGAGTCGGCTATGATCAATCAATCATTTTGGATCGACACTAAACCAGCGTTTAAGTTAGGTACTGATCAATTTGGTAGTAGTCACTACGACGTGGCTATTATTGGCGGTGGGCTTACTGGGCTGGCAGCAGCCCATACCTTAGCAAAACAAGGTGCCTCTGTTGCGTTATTTGAAAGCGGTCAAATCATGGAGCAGGCATCGGGGCAAAATGGCGGCCAGTGTAGCACTGGTGTCGCTCAGGATTTTGCTTCACTTGCTTCTACCATCGGCCTTGAAAAAGCCAAGCGCTACTACAATGCGTATTCGGACGCCGTAGATTATTTGCGCAACATTATTATCGAAGAAAACATTGAGTGTGAGTATCGGGAAAGTGGCAAATTAAAACTGGCAGCAAAACCACAACATGCTGAAAAAATTCATAAGACTTATGAGCTAATCAAGCAAGAAGTGGACTCTAATGTTGAGTTTCTTGATGCGAATGCCGTGAAAAGTGAAATTGCTTCTGATGAGTTTTACGCTGGAATGGTTCAGAAAAATGCTTTCCAGATCCACGTTGGTAAACTGGGTATAGGCATTGCAAACAGTGCTGCCAACTATGGCGCGCACATATTTGAGAACAATCCAGTCACTGGCATTAAAAACCAGGGTCAGCAATACTCCATTGAATCTCCCAAAGGAAAAATTACCGCTAAAGACGTCATTGTTGCTAGTGGAATAAGTAAAGATGGGCCTTTGGGATGGTTCCGACGCCGTATTGTGCCAGTTGGAAGCTTCATTCTCGTAACGGAGAAAATAGACCCCAAAATCATTGAACGTCTGATGCCAAACAAACGTTCATATGTAACCAGTCGAATCATCGGTAATTACTTCCGTGTTATGGGTGATGACCGACTCCTGTTCGGAGGCCGCGCTCGCTTCGCGATGTCCGATTCGAAATCTGATGCTATCAGTGGGCAAATTCTACTCAAAGCTATGGGTGATATGTTCCCTGATTTGAAAGATGTCAAAGCTACCCATTGCTGGGGTGGACTGGTCGATATCACACCTAATCGTTTACCGAAAGCTGGTCAACATGATGGGATGTTCTATGCCATGGGCTACAGCGGCCATGGCGTACAAATGTCTGCATTTATGGGTCAGCAAATGGCAAAAATGATTTCTGGTGACAGCAATGCTAACCCCTGGAATGAGGAGTCCTGGTACCCAATACCTGCGTACAACGGAAAACCATGGTTCCTTCCAATGGTCGGTGCTTATTACCGGCTCCAGGATTATCTCCATTAATTTAAGGGTCGTATGTATAACTCGTAATATAGAAAGGACGCAATATTATGAAAGATAAGAAAATTATTACTGGACAAGAGTGTATAAATGATTTTGAAAGGCTAACTCAAGAAGGCCGTTCAAGACGCAATTTATTGAAATCTTTCGGTGTAGCGGGTTTAGCATTCGCTGCAGCCAGTGCAACGTCAGTTCCCTTTAATGTGTTAGCTCAAGCTGAAGACTCAAAACCAGCGGTTGGAGAGCCCGGCGGCAAAATCCGGGTCGCAAGTTTATCATCATCCACTTCCGATACTTTAGACCCAGCCAAAGGCGCTCTATCCACAGATTACACTCGTCATTACATGGTCTATAACGGTCTGACCAAGTTTGACGAACATCTGGTTCCACATATGGAACTTGCTGAAAGCATCGATAATGAAAACGCGACTATCTGGCACATTAAATTACGTCAAGGCGTCCTTTTCCACGATGGCAAAGAACTAACTTCTGAAGACGTCGTATATTCGCTTAACCGCCATAAAGATCCTGCCATTGGATCAAAGGTAATGGGGTTAGCAGAGCAATTTAAGACGATTAAAGCGGCCGGAAAATACGAAGTAACGATTGAACTTCAATCGCCAAATGCTGAATTACCTTCTATTCTAGCCGTTTCTCACATGCTTATCGTTCCAGCTCATGTCAGCGACTTGAGTAAAGGTATTGGTACAGGTCCATTCAAAGTTAAAAACTTCAAACCAGGGATGCAAACCGTAGTAGTTAAAAACGAAAACTACTGGAAACCAGGCCTGCCATACCTTGATGAAATCACCCTTTTCGCTATCCCGGATGAGCCGTCGCGCGTAAACGCACTGTTATCAGGAGAAGTTCATGTCATCAACAACGTTGACCCTCGTTCAACACAGCGAATAGCAGCAAGTCAAGGCCACCAATTCGTTAACGCGCCATCGGGTAACTATACCGATCTTATCGTTCGTCAGGATATGATGCCAGGTAAGAGTGCTGAATTTACTGAAGCCATGAAACTGTTGATGGACAGGGAACAAATTAAATCAGCAATATTCCAGGATTTTGCAGTTGTCGGTAACGACACCCCTATTGCTCCGGGAGCGCGTTACTTCAATAGCGAACTACCACAGACACAATATGACCCGGATAAAGCTAAATATCTAGTTAAAAAAGCGGGACTGGCCGACGCCAAAATACCATTAGTGGCATCAACAGCAGCAACCAGCTCGGTTGAAATAGCAGTACTAATGCAACAATCTGCGGCTAAAGTCGGTATCAATATTGATGTGCAGACCAAACCCGCAGATGGATATTGGTCAAATCACTGGGCTAAGCACCCACTTAGCTTCGGTAATATAAACCCACGCCCTAACGCTGACATTATATTCTCACAATTTTTCTTATCCAGTGCGTCGTGGAACGAATCTAAGTGGAAAAACAGCCGGTTTGATCAACTTCTTCTGGATGCACGTAAAGAGACAGATGACAGCAAACGTGGCCAGATGTATGCGGAAATGCAAACCTTGGTTAATCAAACCAGCGGTATTGGTATTCCTGTCTTTATTAGTAATATCGACGGTGTAGATTCACGATTGAAAGGCTATGGTACAAACCCACTCGGTGGCTTCATGGGATATATGTTCGCGGAAAAAGTATGGCTTGATGCTTAAGGCCTAGCTGAATTGTTATTTCCCATACCCTGATGAAAAAGTTGTAACGTGAGCAACAACTATGACGCTCTACCAGCCACGTTGCAACTTTCAATATTAAAGGGTCCCCAATAAAAACCGAGGTTGCCTGATGAATAATATTTTGTTAGTTCTCGTCGTACGTAGGCTTCTCAGTGCCTTACTTACACTGTTTCTCGTCTCGATTGTTGTTTTTGCTATTACCAACATACTACCGGGTGATGCTGCGCAACAGATTCTGGGACAATTTGCGATGCCTGAACAAGTTGCAGCTTTACGAAGTCAATTAGGGCTCGACCAACCAGCTACAACACGCTACTTTCACTGGTTATTCAATTTGCTTAGCGGTGATCTGGGGCAATCATTTGCCAATAATATGCCAGTAAGCGAACTTATGGATGACCGTTTACAAAACACTCTGATGTTAGCAGCAGCCACATCGATAGTATCAGTACCTATCGCTCTGATGCTTGGCATTTGGTCAGCGATTTACCGAAATGGGCGCCTGGATCGAGTGCTCAACCTCATCACACTATCTTTGGTGGCTGTTCCTGAATTTTTAGTGGCAACCATTGCCGTGCTTATCTTCGCAGTAAAACTACACTGGTTCTCAGCTATCTCTTACGGCGGTTATGGTGAAGGTATTCTCGATTTTTTACGCTCCTATACTCTACCCGTAATGACATTGTGTTTCGTCATTACCGCACAGATGGCGCGTATGACACGAGCTGCCATGGTTGACGAGTTAAGCACAAGTTATATAGAAATGGCTCACCTGAAAGGCCTATCCACCATAAGAATAGCTTTCATTCACGCTCTGCCTAATGCCATTGGACCCATCGCCAACGCAGTAGCATTAAGTCTGTCTTATCTGTTTGGAGGCGTGGTAATTGTCGAAGCCATATTCAATTTCCCTGGTATTGCCGGACTAATGGTTGATGCTGTTACCAACCGAGACATCGCATTAATTCAGGCTTGTACCATGTTGTTCTGCACTGGCTATTTAGTTCTTATTTTACTAGCTGACATCAGTGCCATCGTATTCAACCCAAGATTAAGGAATAAAGTATGATGAGTTCTAAACATCAATCGAAGATTCTTGGGTCACTCAAAGGAATCAGTTCTATTATTTGTGTCATTGCACTTCTTGTGGCGGTATTTGGTCCGTGGCTTGCGCCACACAGCGTAGGTCAGGTTGTTTCTAAAACCATTTTCGCACCAATGAGCATTGACTTTCCTCTTGGTACTGATTATCTGGGCCGAGATAATCTGAGCCGTATTTTAAACGCTATGCGCTATACTGTTGGACTCGCACTTGTTGCTTCCGTGCTTGCATCAAGCATAGGGACACTAGTGGCTCTCATCTCCGTAATTTCACCACGCTGGCTGGAAGAGGTCATTATCCGCCTTGTAGATGCCTTGATTTCTATTCCAAGTAAAATGCTGGCGCTGGTTATCGTCGCTGGTTTTGGTTCCTCGGTTCATCTTCTTATCATCACAGCCGTATTTGGCTATGCGCCAGGCGCGTTTCGAATTGCTTATAGTCTAGCGGTGAACCAATCAGAACTGGAATATGTACAAGTGGCTAAAATTCGGGGGGAAAATCCATTCTATATCGCGATAAGAGAAATTTTACCTAACATTCTCAATCCGGTTCTCGCCGATTTTGGCTTACGTTTTGTTTTCATCGTTCTTTTACTTAGCGGTTTGAGTTTCCTTGGATTAGGTATCCAGCCACCAAATGCAGATTTAGGCTCTTTGGTTCGTGAAAACATTGGTGGCCTTAGCCAGGGAGCGGCAGCGTTAATTGCACCAGCTTCTGCTATTGGCATCATGACTGTCGCTGTCAATATTGTTATTGACCGTATTGCCGAACAACGCAACGCACAACGCTAAGGAAAGCACAATGAGCAAGTTTATTGATATCAAAGGATTGTGTATCAGTGCAACACAAAACGAGCAGTCGATAAAAATAGTGAACAACGTGAGCTTTTCTCTTGAAAAAGGTAAGGTTCTCGCATTGATCGGTGAATCGGGCTCAGGTAAAACCACTATCGCTTTATCACTTTTGGGGTACACCAAACCTGGATGCTATTTTTCCGGCGGCGAAGTGTGGCTGGATAATGACAACCTGCTAAATTCTACACCAGCGCAACTGCGTGAATGGCGTGGCAAGCGCATCACCTATATAGCTCAAAGTGCAGCAGCAGCCTTTAACCCAAGTAAAAAGTTGATTGATCAGGTTATTGAGTCTGCACTACTAAAAGGGTTAGGCACGAGAAACCAACTGATGGTAAAGGCTGTCGCCCTATTCCGCGAATTAGCTTTACCTAATCCTGACGAAATTGGTCAACGTTATCCACATGAAGTATCCGGCGGCCAGCTACAAAGAATCATGGCGGCGATGGCATTAATCGTTGACCCAGAATTAGTGATTCTCGATGAACCAACTACAGCGTTAGACGTAACAACTCAGGTTGAAGTATTACAGGCGTTCCGCAAAGTTGTACAACAGCGTAGTGTTACTGCAGTTTATGTTTCTCATGATCTCGCCGTTGTTGCACAAGTCGCTGATAAAGTGGTTGTTCTCAATGACGGTGAGACAAAAGAGATAAACACACTGGAAAGTGTCATTACTCAACCAAATCACCCGTACACCAAACAACTCATGGAGGCGGCAACCCCGAAATCATCGATCAAACAAACGGACTGCATTGGTGAAATAAATAACCCGGCTAAAGAACCATTATTAACCGTACGCAAATTAGTCGCAGGCTATGGTAAAAGAGATTCCCGTGGCATGCCTGATTTTCCGGTATTAGACGACATCAACTTTAATCTTTATCCAGGGCAGGCAATCGGAATTATTGGGGAATCAGGTTCAGGTAAATCAACTCTGGCAAAAACACTGGTCGGTATGTTGCCTATGGCTTTAGGCGCGGCAAAATTTAATGGTGAAGAACTATCACCTACACTCAGTGACCGTAGTAAAGTTCACTGCCAGAAGATACAGTTGGTGTTTCAAAGTGCTGATACGGCGCTCAATCCGAAACACACTGTAAAGCAACTTCTTGAACGCCCTCTTAAAGCGTATTTTAAAATGACAAGTAAAGAGCGTCTGGCAAGGATTCAAGAGCTGATTTCGCTTGTTCAACTGCCTTCCGATGTTATTGAGCGTAAACCATCCGCATTATCCGGCGGGCAAAAACAACGCGTCAACTTAGCTCGCGCATTAGCAGCAGAACCCGATATCATCATTTGTGATGAAGTCACTTCTGCATTAGACACCGTTGTCGCCGCCGCAATTTTAGAACTACTTAACGACTTAAAACAACGCCTTGGGTTCTCCTATCTGTTTATCAGTCACGATATGCATAGCGTTGAAAAACTATGTGATGATGTCATTGTTTTGTATAAAGGGAATCAGGTTCAGACCGCACCAGTACAACGTCTGTATGACGGAGCTCTCCACCCGTACACCGCATTACTGATGGATTCCATCCCGCAAATACGTCCTAATTGGATTAATGAACCTAGGGTGGCCACTCAGGTTGTCGAGTTGATCCCTCATCGTCAACATGCTGAAGTTTGTTCATTCATCGATCGTTGTACAAAACGCATGACACATTTATGTGCTCTCACAGCACCAAGCCGTCGAGCATCCGGGGAAAGCGGTCACGTGTTATGTCATCTGCCTGACGAACATTTACCTAAGTTAGCTTCAATGACGAAGCCTCCTGAAAACAACAATATTCACGTTCTGATGCCGAACAAAGAAAAGGAACAATACGCATGAGTGCAAGATTTATTCGATTAAATGAAACGGACAGGAAGCCCGTAACACTAATTGTTGATGGTCAATCTGTGGAGGCATTAGAAGGCGATACGCTAATGATGGCAGTTTTGTCTTATCAGCAGACATTACGCAGTAATGATTTTGACGATAAACCTCGTTCCGGTTTTTGTCTTATGGGGGCTTGTCAGGATTGTTGGGTATGGACAGAAAATGGCGAACGTATACGTTCGTGTACAACGTATGTTGAACAGGGATTGAAGATTGTAACCCGTGAACCGGAGGCCTTATGGAAAATCCAAGAGTGGTAATAATTGGTGCAGGTCCAGCTGGTATTCGATGCGCAGAAACATTAGTAAAACAAGGTATGAAACCCATAGTTGTTGACGAACAGCAACAATCCGGCGGACAAATATACAAACGCCAGCCAAAGACGTTTAAACGCTCAGCGCAAGAGCTCTACGGGACTGAATATAAAAAGGCACAAGACGTTCATCAGGCGTTTGACGCAATTATTAATAAAATCACTTATTATGCCAATACCACTGTATGGGCGATTGAACACAAAACGCTTTATGTGCATCAAAATGATAAACCCCTAGAAATCAAGTTTGATTATCTCATCTTATGTACGGGCGCAACTGACCGAGTTTTACCAATTAATGGTTGGGAATTACCAGGGACGTATTCTCTCGGTGGTGCTCAAATTGCACTAAAACATCAAGCCTGCTCAATTGGTGAAAAAGTCGCGTTTATAGGCACTGGCCCACTACTGTATTTGGTCGCTTACCAATACCTTAAAGCCGGAGCTAATGTTGCGGGCGTATTTGATACCTCGGATTTTTCATCTCGCGTTAAAGCGATGGATAAACTGCTGGCCAAACCATTCGCTTTACTGACGGGCTTAAAAATGATCGCGGCTTTAAAGAAAGCTAAAGTTCCAGTAATGACAGGCATTACCCCTAAAGCTATCCGCGGTGATAATTCAGTAAACGGCCTAACCTTTGAGGATAACCACAATCAAACCGTAGAGATAGATTGTGACGCTGTGGCACTTGGCTTTCATATCAAACCTGAAACACAACTGGCAGACTTGGCAGGTTGCCAATTTAAGTTCGAGGAGACCAGCCAGTTATGGTTACCAGAAGTTAATGATCAGGGCGAAACTTCCGTAGATTACGTATTCAGTGCCGGCGATGGCTGCCGTATTCTCGGTGCAGATGCCGCTGAACTTTCAGGTCAAGTCGCTGCATGGTCAGTTTTAAATAAGATAAGCAACCTTAATAGTCAACAGCAAGAGCTTCACTCTAAGCTCCAGTCTCGTTTTAAACGTCTTAAACGATTTGGTGACGGTTTAGCACAAGCGTTCCCCTGGCCATCTCACCTTATCAGCAAGTTAATTGATGACACGGTTGTATGTCGTTGTGAAATGATCACGAAAGCTGAAATAAAACTCAGTGTAAACAGCAAAGAAGCGAGCGAAGTAAACCGCTCTAAGTCTTTCAGTCGTGTAGGCATGGGACGCTGTCAGGGGCGCTATTGTGCGCATGTTAACGCACAGATTATTGCAGATGAGAAGCAACAACCGTTACAAACCAGCGGCAGACAACGATCTCAAGCGCCAGCCAAACCGATTCCTATTAACGTGTATGTCTCACCACAACAACAGGATGTATAAACAATGAATACAATAAAGAGTAAGTACGATGTAATCATTATCGGTGGTGGGTTCATGGGAGCATCAAGCGCGTTTTTTATGGCAAAACGTGGTTTGAAAGTTCTGCTGCTTGAACGGGACAAAATTGGCCAATATGCCAGTGGTGTGAATTTTGGCAACGTGCGCCGTCAGGGCCGCCATTTAAAGCAACTTGATCTTGCAAACCGTTCACTTTCTCTATGGAAACAGTTGCCTGAATTAATCGGTGAAGACCTCGAATTTATCCCCAGTGGTCACATGCGAGTCTGCTATCAGGAATCTAGTATTGCTCAGCTGGAAGCATACGCCAACGCTCCAGAAGCCAAAGAATTAGGAATACAGATACTTACGGGAAAACAGCTACGAGAAAAATTTCCTTATCTTGGGCACGAGGTTGTAGCAGGTTCACTTGCTCCTTTTGATGGTCATGCCAACCCCCGTTTGGCAGCTCCGGCATTTGCTCGCGCTGCTAAAAAGTTAGGAGCAACCGTTTTAGAAGGAGTAGAAGTCACTACTATTGAAAAATCAAACGCTGGATTTTCAGTGTTATGCAAAACAGGTGAGAACTTCCATTCGGAGCAATTACTGGTAACAGCTGGTGCCTGGGGAGAAAAGTTATCCAATCAGATGAACGAATCGGTTCCGCTTTTTGCACGCGGGCCGCAAATGAGTGTAACAGAGCCTCTTCCTTACCGATTTAAAACCGTTATTGGCGTTTCAACTAATGTTACCGAAGAAGAGCTCTACTTCCGGCAGATACCAAGAGGCAACATCATCATCGGTGGATGCAACCGTTCGATTCCTGATATGGAAACGCGCACTGTACAATTCGAACCTAAATCTCTGATTCTTCAGATGCAACAGATGGCTCGTATCGCACCAGAAATTGGCAACGTGAATATCATCCGGACCTGGAGCGGTATCGAAAGCTATCTCCCGGATTCACTTCCAATTATGGGGCCAAGCTCCACAACGGATGGCCTGTACTATGCGTTTGGCTTTTGCGGACATGGTTTCCAGTTAGGTCCTGCTGTTGGCGATGTCATGGCAGAGCTAATCACAACCGGTTCTACCAGCACACATATAGAATCCTTTAGTATTAAACGCTACACCGAAAGCTTAAAGAGAAGTGCCTGATGGATACAAAAGAACTGCTTAAACGACTGATTTCCTATGCAACCATATCATCCGAATCGAATCTGGAATTAATCTGTTTTATTCAGGGTATTCTGTCGTCGAAAAACATAGAATCTCAGTTGGTTTACAATCAAGACCAAACCAAAGCAGCGATGTTTGCGACGATAGGCCCTAAAGACAAAGCTGGGATTTTGTTTTCCGGTCATTCCGATGTTGTGCCAGTAAAAGGCCAAAACTGGAATTCAGATCCATTTAACGCAGTGGAAAAAGAAGGAAAGATATTTGGTCGTGGTGCCTGCGATATGAAAGGTTTTATCTCATCCGCAATCAATGTCCTACTGGAGTTTTCTAACAAAGAACTTTCACGCCCTATTCATCTGGCTATCAGTTTCGATGAAGAGCTTGGGTGCCTTGGCGTAAAAGACTTATTAATGCAGTTACAACAACTCAATATCGAGCCTTATTTATGTATCGTGGGTGAACCTACCAACATGAATATTGCCACCGGTCATAAAGGAAAGACCGCATATCGGGCGCATTGCTGTGGTGATGAAGGTCATTCATCACTCGCACCCTTACATACCAATGCCATTTATCTGGCCTGTGATGTGATTTCTCATTTGCGTTCTATACAAGCAGATCTAATTGCCAACGGTGCCCATGACGATGAATTCGATGTTCCTTATTCGACGGTTCATATCGGTACCATCAATGGCGGTCGTTCGCTAAATATTGTTCCGGGCCAATGTGAATTTGAATTCGAAATCCGTCATCTACCTGAAGACGACATCGAAGGTCATTTAAATACTCTGTTTAGACAAGCTGAAAACCTTGTAAATACAACAAAACAGGATAAGCCACATTCAAACGCCAGCATCCAATTCGACTGTCTGACCAATTACCCGGGATTGGATGCTGATAGAAATCATTCTTCAATAAAAGCTTTAGCCTCTCTAGCGCCGAGGGATACACAAGTTTTAAAAGTCGCATTTGGAACGGAAGGGGGTTTATTTTCTCAGTACCTTTCATCACCAGTTGTGATTTGTGGTCCGGGTTCCATAGAACAAGCACATAAACCTGATGAGTTCGTTACGTTATCTCAGCTAGAGCAATGTGACCAACTATTAAACAAATTCGTATTAGAAACATGCATTCAACGGAGTGAACATGATTAATGAATCAGTAAAACAGCAGTTGTCTTGCAAAGAACTGCTAACAGATAAAGCTTACATTAATGGAACATGGTGTTATTCAGATGATGAAAAATCTATTGATATCATCAACCCTTCAACACAGGAAGTGGTAGCAACAGTTCCAGACCTTACCGATGAACAAGTCATTTCTTCTATCGAATTGGCAGACGAGGCATGGAAATCGTTCAAAAAAACCAGCGCATCTGAACGCTCAAGCATGCTGATGAGATGGTATCAGCTCATGATGGATAATGCCGACGATCTGGGCTTAATCATGACACTGGAACAAGGGAAACCACTACCCGAAGCAAAAGGTGAAATCACTTACGCAGCCAGCTTCATCAAATGGTTTGCTGAAGAAGCAAGACGAGTTCACGGCGAAACACACCAGAACCCTTCACCGACTCAACGGGTGATGACCATTAAGCAACCGGTTGGTGTGTGTGCAGCGATTACTCCTTGGAACTTCCCGGCAGCAATGATCACGCGTAAATGCGCACCTGCGATTGCAGCAGGCTGCCCTATCATTGTGAAACCAGCAGATCTTACCCCGCTAACTGCGTTGGCATTAGGTGTGTTGGCTGAAAAAGCGGGCATTCCAGCCGGTATTTTCAATGTGATTACGGGTGATGCTGCGAGAATCGGTAATCAACTCACAGCAAGCCCAACCGTACGCAAAATCACCTTTACCGGTTCAACGCGTGTCGGCAGCTTACTAATGGAGCAAAGTGCGCCGACCATAAAGCGACTTAGTTTAGAGTTGGGTGGTAATGCTCCATTTATTGTGTTTGATGATGCAGATATTCCACAAGCTATCACTGGTGTCATGGCGAGCAAATTCCGTAATGCCGGCCAAACCTGTGTGTGTGCAAACCGTATTCTTGTCCACGACTCTATTTATGAAAAATTTACTGAGGCTCTTATCAGTGCAGTATCAGAACTTAAAGTCGGTGATGGCCTTGAAGACGGTGTCACAATCGGTCCGCTGATTAACAAAGCTGCCGTTGAAAAAGTAAAACATCACATTGACGATGCTTTGGCAAAAGGTGCAAACCTGGTACATGGTGAAATCCCGTCAGTCGACAGCCAGTTTGTTATTCCAACGATTATTACTGATGTAACAATCGATATGATTGTTTCTCAGGAGGAAACATTTGGTCCACTCGCTCCACTGTTCCGTTTTACTACTGATGAAGAAGCGATTCAGATAGCGAATAACACACCATATGGGTTAGGTGCTTACTACTATACACAAAACCTTAAACGTGCGTGGCATGTAGGCGAAGCGCTGGAGTTCGGTATGATCGGTCTGAACTCTGGTGTGATCTCAATGGATTCAGCACCGTTCGGCGGTATCAAGCAATCAGGTCTGGGCCGCGAAGGTTCAAATCTTGGTATTGACGAATATTTGGAAGTAAAAGCCTGGCATATGGGAGGCTTATAAATCCAAACTATTAAGGGCATCATTTGATGCCCTTAATTAATTAGTATCCCTTTCTGCGGTCTATCAAACCTTCCGGCTTTTGCCCCTCTCGCCATTCAAGCAAGCTTTTCTCTAATGATTCAAAACCTGACTCAGGACGAGTCACACCCGCTATATGTGGTGTAACCATCACCTTGGGATGCGTCCACAATTCACTCTCTTCTGGTAATGGCTCCACTATCGCAACATCCAGAATTGCGTTGCCGATCTGACCACTATTTAACGCCTGAATAAGCTCCTCTTCAATAAGATGTTCTCCTCGCCCAATGTTAATCAGGCTGCATCCAGCAGGTAATTGAGAAAATAACTTTTTTCTCAATATATTTTTAGTATTTTCAGTTAGAGGAAGTACACACAATAAAATATCAAGATCTGACAGGAACCTATTCAAGTTATTTTGATCATAACAACTCACTCCATCAATAGAGTGCAGTGATCTGGACCATCCCTTAAGGTGAAAATCGAAAGGTTTTAATTTCTCAATAATTTTAAGCCCTTGTTTACCTAATCCCATAATACCTATATGTGTATTTCTAGTTAGTTTGATGCTCAAGGGTTTCCACTGTTTAGCGCTTTTGCATTGTAAATAATCCAAAGCCCGACGGTATAACATGAGCACAGACATCGCAGCATATTCTGCTAACTGATTAGAAAGATCTTCATCAATCATACGTACTACATCAACATGAGAAGGGATGATCGTAAAATCAATTTGATCAATACCTGCAGAAACTGTAAATATCGCTTTGAGGTTCGGCATTTTGCTAATGAGATCCGAAGTAAGTTTCCAGACAACTAGAACATCAATACTGGCAAGCTCAACCTCATCTGGCCAAACATGGAAATTTATAGTCTTATGATGCTTAGACATACTCTCCTGCCATATTCGCCCTCTTTTCTCTTCCGAGTAATATAAAACTTCAAGCGATTTCATCACAATTCCTTATCTAATTATTTCCATATTTTTATCAAAAAACACAATAACAACAATAGCAACACTATCGAAATCCGATAATAATTGGCAGTTGTTAAACAGAATATTTTATCCCTACGACTATGTTTAACAGCATACTGTACCCACACAATAAAACCTGCCGTTTTGAATGCTCAAAACAGTTAAATATGGGTAATACGGTCTCGAATTAAGCGTCCTACGCCGCACAAAAATGTTAACTTTTTTAATATGCTCACTGTGTACTAATTAGCATCCATATGGTGAGCGTTGAAAATGTTTAAACTATGGAAAGGTATCAATATGGACACTAGTAATCCTCGCTCTCAAAAATTGCTTTCAGAAAAAGAACTTCATGTACCAAGGGGGCTTGTTAACGCACACCCTATCGCTTTAGATACAGCAAATGGTGCAGAATTATGGGATGTCGATGGCAATCGTTATCTTGATTTTGTCGGTGGAATTGGTGTACTGAACATTGGGCATAATCATCCAAATGTCACAAATGCCGTTGTAGAACAGCTCGCTAAAGTGTCTCACCCATGCGCTCAAGTAACCGTGTACGAACCGTATCTTGAAGTCGCTAAAAAATTGAATCAACTGGTTGGTAAGGGTGAAGACTACAAAACCGTGCTTCTTTCCTCTGGCGCGGAAGCGGTAGAAAATGCGGTCAAGATTGCTCGTGGATACACAAACCGTCCGGCAGTTATCTCCTTCAAAGGCGGCTTCCACGGTCGTACTCTGTTAGGTAGCACTCTTACAGGTATGAGTGCGCCCTATAAGCAGAACTTTGGTCCAATGGCTGGTGAAGTTTACCATGCGACCTACCCTAACCCTTTTTACGATATTTCTATAGAAGATTCACTGACTTCAATTGAAGACATCTTCACATGTGACGTCACTCCCGATCGCGTTGCAGCGATCATCGTAGAATCAGTACAAGGTGATGGTGGCTTCCTCGCTCCGGAAAAAGAGTTCTTCCAAAAACTACGTGAAATAACCACTCAACATGGCATCGTCCTTATCATGGATGAAATTCAGGCTGGCTTTGGTCGCACAGGTAAAATGTTTGGCTTTGAACACTCAGAAATCCAACCTGATATCGTGACTACAGCTAAAAGCTTAGCTGGCGGTTTCCCTCTTTCAGCGGTTGTTGGTAAAGCTGAAATTATGGATGGCCCGAAACCAGGTGGCTTAGGTGGTACTTATGGCGGTAATGCGATTGCCTGTGCAGCAGCATCTGCTGTAATCGATCTTTACACTAAAGACGATTCTTTACTTTCAATGGCTAGACAACGTGGTCATTTCTTCCGTGAAGGTCTGAATGCGATTGAATCGAAATTCTCTAACGTCGCTAACGTACGTGGCCTTGGCTTCATGCTGGCTATCGAAATCGTCTCGGATACAAATACCATCGATGACAATGCAAACCTCACGCAGGCAGTTATCGATGAATGTCGTGAGCAAGGTTTAGTGGTCATTAAGTGCGGTACATATCGCAACGTAATTCGTTTCTTACCACCAATCAACACGTCCGAACAAATACTAACAGAAGCTCTAGGTATGCTAACTAAAGCTTGTGAAAACGTTTTTAGCAAATAAAAAGGCAACAATAATGCACAGAGATGATTCCGCCGAAGTTGAGCTTATGATTTGCGCTCCATGTCGGTGCACTCTGTGCGTTATAGTGCACATCCAGCAAGGAAGATAACCATGGTTACCACACAATTCAGCACTATTGTTATTGATTGTGACGGTGTTTTAGTCAATCACTGTCAGGGGATTTTGGGGAAAATTAATGAACTCCAGCAGAATCTATCGCAAGACATACCGTTTCAGCAATCACTCATCCATCAGTATTTAAATCACTATTATTCACTTTCTAGTTCACTAGATGCGAATGGGTTCTGTGCCTCACATTGTTTTACATTTCAAAACATTATGTCAGGTATAGGCGTTAAAACGTCATGGAAAAAAACCTTTCAGTTTGGTCGCAACATGCGATACTGGCCCATCTATGAAGACTCTTATGGTGCCTTACAATATTTTAAAAAGTTTTTCCGAGTTTTCGTCCGTTGCGACCGCGAGCCAGAAGATGTAGCAGACCTGATTAAAAGCCTTGGTATTGACCACTCTGAAATAATCATAAGAGACTATAATAATCAAGGACTTAAAAATGAATTGCTGCGTAAAGGAGAGAATATCGAATCTTGCCTGTTGATAACAACACCGCGACTGGCTGAACTAACAGAATTTCCTAATGTTCAGGTCATTCGCCGTTCAACCATTTTCAGTCATAACGACCCAGGCCAACGTTCTCTCGCACGATTAGTATTTGACCACCAAGATCACCTCCGTAGTTAATGGCATTAAATGTGCATTATGTTTCTTGGATTCAAGTACTAAGTTTGATAACGTCAGATGTCAAATACTAAAAGGTATAGCTATGAACTCGGAAATGAGACTCGACAGAATCGATATTAATATACTGACTCAGCTACAAAAAAATGGACGGATGACCAACGTTAAGCTCGCCGATGCTGTTGGTCTATCAGCCAGCCCATGTTTACAAAGAGTGAAACGACTCGAGCAATGTGGCTTTATTAAGAACTATAAAGCCTTCCTGAACATTACAAAAATAACAGAGTACGTAACCGTTTACACAGAAGTGTATTTGAACGGACATAAACGAGAAGATTTCATTAAGTTTGAAAGTAGTATGAAAAATGTCGATGAAGTTATGGAATGTCACCTTATTAGTGGTGGTTATGACTATTTGGTAAGATTTGTCACTCGCAATATCACTCATTATCAGGAAATTATTGAGAAACTGGTCGATAGTAATATAGGGATATCAAAATACTTCAGCTACGTGGTGATTAAATCCCCGGTCGTGAAAGATGATATCCCATTACAAAAACTACTCGCTTATTAAAATCGTTGTACTTTTTTAGTCGAATATTGACCAAGGTTCTTGGCCACTGACCTTCACTTACTACTGCAAGTGACGTTGATATTGAAAATATAGATACCATTAAAAAATAATAATACGTCCCATAAGGATTACCATTAAACAAAAATTCAAGTACCCTGTCACAAATTATATAGGGATAAACACTCGGTATTATCTGAAAGTGACAATTCTGAGAGGTGTGAGTGGAACTGAATACGTTGACTAAACAAACTAAGCTCGATCGATTTTTAACCAGAAGCATTCAATGGTGGAATGAAGTTGCATCGATGGGTACGACGATTCAAGTGCCACTTAACACTGATCAAACACGGCTCATTTTTCTGTGGCGTGAAGAAGAAATCAGCAATTGTAAAACGTAAGAAGTGACCGTTGTGGCATCCCAAATAGACCAAGCCACATCAGCCATAGTGAGAATGTTTTTCATTATTATAAAAGTAGTTTTATAAAGGCGAGCAGCATGATCCCGACTCTAGATCAAAGAATTACATTCGCTTGAGTGGTTTTACCACGCTATCTAATCCTTCGATTTTCAACGCTAAACACAACTTGAGTAAATCCCCCAGCTCACCACTAGGCCAGCCTTTTTTATCGAACCACAGCAAGTACTCCTCTGGTAGATCAATCAAAACTCTTCCCGAGTATTTACCAAAAGGCATTTGCATTCTTGCCAGTTTTATCAAGTTCTCTTTTTCTAACATAAGTTGAATAGTGGTTATCGTAAGTCGGATAAGAGTACCACCAGTACAATCTACAGACCAGTTTCACTGTGCTTTATGCTAAAGTAAGCGCCATTCAAAATGAGAACGAGAATTCAATGAAGTCACCTTGTCGTGCTGCCTGTAAAAACAATGGCGGCATCTGTTCTGGATGTCACAGAACGATAGAAGAAATCATCCAATGGAAAGATAAAACGGATGAACAGCGAGACAGTTTGATAGAGCAAATTACAGGTAGCGACTCTACCCATTCATGCCCGGAGTGCGGCACTCAAGCACACTGTGATATCACAGCAGGGAAAGAGACCTGTTGGTGTTTTGAGCTCGAGGAAAGAGACATACCAACGTCTGATAAACAGCAATTGTGCTTATGTCGCAAGTGCCTGGAGAAAAAGCCAGTCGCTTAATTGACTGGCTAAGTTTGGTTATTTCGCTGTAAGCGCTGGCGACTTAAACTTCACACCATCCCATCCGCTGACCATAAAGTTACGAATGTTCTGATGATCATCGTTTTCTGGATGTTGCAGAACGTCTTCACGGTAAAAACGACCAAAACAAGCCAGCGTTGCTTCCTTATCTAAGTTATTAAGCAAACCAAATGCAAAGATTTTGCACGAACCATTGTTCTCATCAGCTCCGTTTTCGGTCGCGCCATTGGTAAAAGCAGTCGGCGTGAAGTCGTAATTCGCTTCAATTACTGCCATCGTTGTTTCAAATTCGATGCTTTCTGGAGTTGACGCCACTGCTTGCAAAAATTGTTGTAGTTCCATTTTCATTCCAAATTGTTATGCCATCATGCCGGTGACATATTTGTTTAATAAAAAGCCCATATAAAAGTCATTAATCATACATATATTCATAGCCTTACCAAAACACACGTTATTTAATGCTCGAAAGCTATTTAATTTAAGAGTGAATATTTATAGCAGAATTATGCATTGAACGACATTGTATCGGATTGATAAGGAGATATCATGTCCACCCCATTTAAAGCAATAGGTGTTTTAGCACTTTCGTCACTTGCCATCGCATGTTCCTCACAGCCTGACAATACATTGGCTTCCTTTGGTGAACAGTGTAAAGCGACGATTACACCTGTCGCTGGCGAAACCTCTATTCAAGGATTGACGTTGGTAGGAACGTCTGTTGCCGATGCTCCGTTTGATACTTCAGCAGCAGAGATTGTTAGCTACGACGCATGTACAGACAACCTTTATGTCGTCAATGCGCAGGCAAAACGCATCGATGTCTTGTCTATGGACGAAAATAGCGCGCCTTCTCAAACCGCGTTTATCGATTTGAATGGTGCTGGTGAAGCCGCATCGATTGATATTGGCGCAGCCAACAGTGTTGCTGTCTCAAACGGCCTTGTCGCCGTCGCGATAGAAAATAACAACAAACAAGAAAACGGCATTATCGCCCTTTACCGATCAGATGACTTGTCTCTTGTGACAACTTATCCTGCTGGCGCATTACCAGATATGGTTGGGTTCTCTAAAGATGGGCGTTATATTGCTACCGCCAACGAAGGTGAACCAAGCGGCGATTACCGTATTGATCCGCAAGGCAGCATTACATTGGTTGATTTAAGCAATGGAATTACCAGCGCAGCAGTCACTCAAATCGGTTTCGGTCAATTTGATGGTCCACGTGCCAATGAATTACCAGACAACGTGCGAATCTCTGGCCCAAACGCAAGCGTGGCTCAAGACTTAGAACCTGAATATTTAACCTTCGCTGATAACGGTAAGATTTACGTGGCGTTACAAGAAAACAATGCCATGGCAATCATTAACCCAGAAAGCAAATCGGTTGAGAAAATCGTCGGTTTGGGCGAGAAATCGTGGTCGGATGCAAAATTGGATGCGTCCAACAAAGACAAGATCGTTGGCAACTTCAAGAGCTACCCTCAATTGGTTGGTTTATATATGCCAGACACTCTCGACAGCTATTCGGTTAATGGCAAAAGTTACATCGTCTCTGCCAACGAAGGTGACGGCCGTGAGTATGGCATCAAAACCACTCAGCAACGTTGTGACCAAGCGAACTTTAAGTGGGATGAAGATGACTATAAAGGCACAAGCGATTACACCAGCAAAGAAGGCACGTGTCTCAGCCATGTAGATGAAGTACGCGGCAAGAAGCTAAAGGTAGCGGACGCTCACCCACTGGCACCGGCGCTAAAGGACAACTCACTATTAGCACGACTTAAAGTAATCAAACCTGAGCAGGCATTAACTGCTGCTGAAAATGTCCAGGCGTTTGGCGCTCGTTCTTTCTCAATCTGGGACGAAAATGGTGAACTGGTTTTCGATAGCGGTGATGACTTTGCAACAATTGCTTTAATTAGTGAAGGTAAACACTTCAACAGCACCAATGACAGCAATAGCAGTGGTGATGATCGCAGTGACGACAAAGGCATAGAACCAGAAGCAATCGAAATCGCAGAGATAAACGGACGCCACTACGCGTTTATTGGCCTTGAGCGTCAAGGTGGCATCATGGTTTACGACATTAGCGAACCTAGCCGAGCGGTATTCCTGCACTATGTAAACCATCGTAATTACGATCAGCCGGTATGCACACAAGTAGAAGATAGCGAGTGTGCAAATGACACTTACAACCCAAAAGCGGGTGATCTCGCGCCAGAGTCGATCAATTACTTCACTCGCAATGGTGGTCACTTTATCGCGGTAGGAAATGAAGTGTCGGGGACGACGTCGGTTTACCGTATCGAGCTTTAACGCTAGATAGCTTTAGTAAAATGGCTTTAACTCAGTTGCTCTAACAATAACGCCCGAACATCAGTTCGGGCGTTATTATGTATAAAACAAGGCCTTGGTTACTCAGCGATAGCCAGACCGTCACATTTCGATGCGCAGATAAAGTCGTTCTTATGTAGCCCTTTTATCGAGTGACTCCACCAAGTCACCGTCACTTTGCCCCACTCCAGCAAGATCGACGGATGATGAAATTCATCTTCAGCCAACTCAGCAATTTTATTGCTGAATGCCCAAGCCTGCTTGAAGTTTTTAAACTTATACACTTTTTCTAACTGAGGAATCCCCTCTCTTTCAACGATCTGCCAATCAGTAAGTTGCAGCAGCAGTGACTGTTGCTCCTCGTTACTCAGTGCAATGGCATCAAGACTACAAGCTTCGCATTTTTGTTCATTCAACATGAGCAGGTTCCTTTGGTTTAAATAATGGTGGCAACAATCCAGCCCCAATCGCCTTATCGGCTTGCGTTAACAGGTTTAATTGACTGATTTGATAAAGCTGTGAAAAATCGTTTATAACATAATACTTCGGTTGCATAATATCGATACGATAAGGTGTTCTCAGTACGGTTTGTAAATCGAACTCCTCACGAATCGCATCATCACTTTCTAACGAATAAATAGTTTCTCCTGGAGAAGAGAGAATGCCGCCGCCATAAATCTTGGTCTGATCGCCTTCTTTTACTAATCCGAACTCGACGGTAAACCAGTACAACCGTGCAAGATAAGCCCTCTGCTTCGGAGTTGCAGCTTGTCCTAACTGCCCATAATGCTCGGTAAATGCGGCGAAGTCAGGGTTGGTCAACATGGCGCAGTGGCCAAATATTTCATGGAAGAAGTCTGGCTCTTGTAAATAGTCAAACTCTTCACGACTGCGCAAAAACGTCGCTACAGGAAAGCGTTTATTCCCCAATAGATTGAAAAACCGATCGAAATCGATTAGCGCAGGAACAGGCTCAACTTGCCATCCTGTCGTATTCATCAGTACGCGATTGATCTCAGGAATCTGTGGAACATGATCCTCGGGTAAATCGAGCAATGTCAAACCATGCAGATAAGCCTGACAAGCACGGTTCTGAATCACGCTCATCTGTCTCGCAACTAAGTCGCGCCAAATCGCATCTTCTTCGAGGCTCCATTCCACCCTTCCATCCTGGTCAACGGGCTTAGAATGATATTGAGTCATGACCTTTCTCCATTAACAAGTCCTTTACATTAAGCCTATCCGTACTCCTTACTGCTTCCAATCCCCAAACCATTTTCGCCGCCTCAACCGAGTGTAACAAATTATTTACAATTACATGTAAGACTATGATATTGCTAACATCAAATACTTAACCGCAAGTTTGACATTGTTCGCGATTGCTTTCAGACTTAATCTGTTATCAGCTTGTTATAGAAGGAACCTATGCGCGAGTACAATAAATTATGGCAACCGAGCGAGAGCCGCATCGAAGAAGCCAATATCACCCAGTTTATTGAACACATAAACAGGCAAGGAAATGACTTAAAAAGCTATGCCGAATTGCATCAATGGTCACTCGATCATAATGAACAGTTTTGGCAAGAAGTCTGGCTGTTTTGTGATGTGATTGGAAACCAGGGTGACACGGTAAAATGTCAAGCTGAAAGTAAATGGCAACAACCGGTTCCTAACCGCGACACTCGTTGGTTCCCTAGCGCCCAAATAAATTATGCGGAAAACCTTCTTAGTTTTGCGTATCACAACCCCAATGATATTGCGATTTGGTTCGAAAACGAGCGTGAAGAGCGACAAACCTATACATGGCAAGCGCTCTGTGATGAAGTATCTAGCATACAGCGATGGTTGAAAGAATGTGGTGTAACAAAAGGGGATGTGGTTGCTGGTTACCTACCGTATCTACCTCAGACCGTCATCGCAATGCTTGCCACAACCAGCCTTGGCGCGACTTGGACCGCTACGTCTCCGGACTTTGGTATAGACAGTGTTCTTGAACGGTTTGGTCAAGTAAAACCTAAAGTCCTCTTCACTTGCGATGGCTACACATTTAACGGAAAAGTGTTTGATATGACGGATAAAAACCGTCATATCTCCGAACATCTAAATGGACTCAAGCACGTTTGCCAGATCAACTATCTAAATCCGCGCAGCTGCGAATGTGATGTTTGTACCCAAGATTGGCAATACATCTTAAATCAATATCCTCCACAGCCTGTTACTTATACCCGTATCAACTTTAATGATCCGCTATTCATACTTTACTCTTCAGGCACAACAGGAAAGCCGAAGTGTATCGTGCATTCTGTCGGTGGTACCCTGCTTAATCACGTTAAAGAGCATCAACTTCATTGCGATATTCAGCCTGAAGATCGCGTGTTTTATTACACCACCTGTGGATGGATGATGTGGAACTGGCATGTTTCCACCTTAGCAAGCGGCGCGTGTTTGGTCATTTTTGATGGCAGCCCGATGTACCCCAATTACAAGGTGCTGTGGAATCTGGCTAAAAACGCGCAAGTCTCACTTTTTGGTACCTCGGCAAAATACCTAGAAGCCATGGAGAAAGCAGGTTATTCAACCCAAGACAGCGACCCGCTTCCATCACTGAAAACCATCTGTTCAACGGGCTCTGTGCTCTACCCCGAACAATTTGATTACGTTTATCAGCATCTGAAAAAGGATGTTCACTTGGCTTCCATTTCTGGTGGTACCGATATCTGTGGCTGTTTTGTGTTAGGTAACCCTATCTCTCCGGTTTACCGTGGTGAATGTCAGTGTGCGGGATTAGGTGTAGATGCAAGAGTATTCAATCCTCAAGGTCACGCTATTGTCGGTAAACGTGGCGAGTTAGTGTGTACTAATTCGATTCCGAATTTCCCGGCTCAATTCTGGGATGACTCTGGGGAACGTTACCATAATGCGTACTGGGATAAATTCGATAATGTCTGGCATCACGGTGACGATGTGGAAAGAAATGCCTCAACGGGCGGTTACGTATTCTATGGGCGTAGTGATACAACGTTAAACCCCGGAGGAGTAAGGATCGGCACGGCAGAAATCTACCAGCAGGTTAATTCGATAGAAGGTATTGTCGACTCAATCGCCGTCGGAAAAGAAGTGGATAGAAACGAGCAGATTTGGCTGTTTGTTCAGTTAGCAAGTAGCGACACATTAAACGATGACATGATCGCGAAAATTAAAGCTCAGCTGAAGTCTGCTTGCTCAGCAAGGCACGTACCCAGTAAAGTTTTTGCCATTAGTGACATACCGAAAACCAGGTCAGGAAAATTAGTCGAACTTGCAGTTAAACAAGTGATCAATGGCAGAGATGTGGAAAACATCGGCGCTATAGCAAACGCACAAGTTTTAGACGAGATAAAAAAGCTCGTATCAGCCTGATTGGGCCATGATGCGAAGGTTGAGGTTGCAAGCAAATAAAAAGCGAGCTCTGATGCTCGCTTTTTGATGTCCTAATTATAGTCTAGCGACGGCCAACGCCCATTAGCACAGACATTGTTTTGCCATCTGACGTAATCTCAAACACTGATTTTGTCTCTACATCAGTGAAACCCGCTTTAACGAGGGCAGATTCTGATTGCGCAACCGTAAAGCCGTCTTGCCCTGAGTCTGAGACAAAATCAAAATGAACGAAATAACCACCGTGGTTAAGTAATGAGTGCGAAATGTTTAATGCTGAAGCTACATCGTCCACAAACGCTAAAACTGATGATGCAACGACGAGATCAAATTGCCCTCGAAACGCCGGGTGCTGCGCAACAAGACCGCGAGATAAAGTATCGACAACCGGCTCGACATTTACCAGCTCTTTTTTATCTAACTCTTCGATCATCTCCTCAGAGGTATCGAGTGCCACAATATCTTTGACCATTGGGGACAATAACTGACTCAATTGCCCGGTTCCGCATCCAAAATCTAGTAATTTAATGCCATCAAGCTGAGTTAACTGTTGTAGCTGTTCAAACACTGACTGCGCAAATTTCTTGGTTGCGGGATTTGATTCCCAACTCTTTGCTAAGCCGTCCCAATCTTGTGCCATCGTGGCCTCCATGTTCACTTCTGATATCTCACATCTCACCGTGTGACGCCGAAAGTACTTGAGTTGAGAAGAGAACACTTTATTCTCTGTTACAAAGCGCAAAACACTTTCAGCGTGACACAAGAAGTCTCACATTAATTAACTTCTTTTGAGCGTCAAGACCTAATCTTCGCATACTCGGTATAGGGTACCCCAAAACCACAAAAAGACCATAGACTTATCTGGCGAAATCTTGTTTTTTTCGTTAACCTTTCACAGCTTTGGGAGTCTGTCTGTAACCTATCCCTATTGATTTCAAATTACTTTTCGGTTGTGTCAAATCATGAACTTAACGCAAGTAGAAGCCTTCTGCACCATCGCTGATTGTGGGTCTGTATCCGAAGCTGCACGGCAGTTGGACTGTAACCGTACCAAGCTTAGTATGTCGATAAAAGCGTTGGAAAAGGAGCTCGATGTCGAGTTATTTACCCGAACTGGTAACCAACTCACGTTGTCTGAGGCCGGCAAAGCCATCTACAAAGACTGTGAATACCTACTCGTGATAGCACAACGCATTCGCAAAACGTGCGGCCAAATTTCAGAGGGTTTCAATGCGGAGGTATGGGTTGCCCGCGATGACTCCCTACCCGACGATCTGTGGCAAGACCTTTCGCATAAGCTTAATAACCGTTTCCCATCAACAACGTTTAACATCATCCTTGCTTCTAGTGGTGACTTAGCCAACCTAGTGAGCACTCATCAAGTGGATTTTGCTTTTGGTGTGGACTACGAACGAGTCGACGACCCACATATCGTCTATAACCCATTAGGTAAGATACGCATGATGTCAGTGTGCAGCGCTGATCACCGATTAAGCAAAATGCGGCGCGTCTCTGATGAAGAGCTACGCAGTCAAATGCAAGCTCTCATGGTTTACTTAAATGAGAAAGACAACCCAGAGTTACAGCCTTTCTCAACACGCTACATCGGGTTCTCAAGCTTTGATTACATGTTAAACACCATTTTAGAAGAAGATGCATGGGGTGTGTTACCAGAGCCCTTGATTCGTCACTATCTACGTCAACAGAAGTTGGCGGTCATTAAACACACCTACGGTTTAACCCAAGAGGACTACTGTATGTTTACGACGAATGGTCAAATTGAGCACCCTGCAATGACATGGCTAGCGGATAAACTCAGCGATTATTTATTTGACTTCTAAACATTTTGCACTGAGAGTCAATTTTATTGACAGCAAAAAATCATCATATCTTATTGTTTTTACTATAAAATAAATATAAGGCTTCTTGCCCAACTGATTACTGGTCAAATTCTGGTTGCCTAATAAGCCTTGTAGGCAAAGAATATAGCGGTATAAAAACTACAAGGTATATCTCATGTGTGTCAGGACAAGCAGAAATGAAAACCATATTTTAACTATTTCAGCCCTTTTAGCTTCAGGCTTTGCTGCTGGTGGTATGGTACTAGGCTTGCTTGTTGGTTCAATTGTGATCGTTTTTGATGGTGTCTATTCGTTAGTCAGCTTACTGTTAACATTATTGTCACTGGCAGCCTCTTATTACATTAGTAAACCATCGAAGTCGGTATTCCCATTTGGTAAAGCCGTACTAGAGCCAATCGTTATTGCGATCAAGGCATCAGTGATTCTGATTGTTGTGCTATTTTCTCTTTACTCCGCGATTTCAGCACTGATGACCGGCGGCCGAGAAGTAGACGCTTCTATTGCAACAATCTTTGGTGTTGTAAACATTTTTGGTTGTGGTTACGCATGGTGGTTTATGGCGAAAAGAAGCCGTAACTACTCATCAGGTCTAATCGAAGCAGAGAAGAAACAATGGCAAATGGACACCTTATTGAGTGTCGCAGTCACAGTGGGCTTTGTGGCCGCATGGCTAGTGTCGCTGTCTCCATTCGCTCAATATGCCGCTTATGCTGACCCACTGATGATGTTGTTAATGGGCTTCTACTTTTTAAAAGTGCCGTTTGATATGCTGTGTGGCGCATTGCGAGAGCTGATGATGATGACACCAAGCAAAGAGCTATGTCAGGTGGTCGGTAACGATGTACTTGAAATAGAGAAAATGTCAGACCACCAGCTGAAAGTAGCGGGCATCACTAAAGTTGGACAAGAGCTACGAGTGAACATCGATCTGCATGTTGACGATGACACTCTAGAGCTGGATACGTTAGAAAAGACCCGTAAACAACTAACAACACGTTTGTCGAAGCATAGATTCAAGCTCCAGCTCCAGCTAAACGTCGCTTAAAGCATATATAGAAAGCTCCCTAACTCGGGAGCTTTTCTGTATTTACCGTTGCGAGATTCCTCGCCAGCGCAACTTCACGCTTCTCTCTTGTGACCAGCTAACACAACAGAGAGCTGATCGCCACCATCACGACTCGATGCCAAAGCTCTGACTCAACGCCACCCCTAGAATGACGGAAGAAAATAGCGCAGACTTCGTTTGACCTACTGCTTATCAATGCCAAAGTAGACCTCAGCTTAACGCCAAACGGGGCCGCTTCAACCAACAATGCTGTAAAAATCAGTAATGAAATTATTCCGTTACAGGTTTAGAACAAATACAAAACACTTTTTACACATTCTGCTTAACCCCTCTTTAGTCAGCGACTATGATAAAAAGGAAGACGAAAGTGAAATTGTCGAAAATAATCAGTCTGTACAAATAAAGAACAACAGGCAGAACTCTCAGACTAAAGGGACTCTCAAATGAAAAAAATTGCAGTTATCTTCAGTGGCTCTGGTGTTTACGATGGAACAGAGTTGCACGAAGCTGTATTGGCACTCCACGCCATTGAGAAAGAAGGCGCTACTTGGCATTGCTTCGCGCCTAATATTGACCAGTTGCATGTCATTAATCATCTGACTGGCGAAGAAATGGATGAAACCAGGAATGTAATGGTGGAATCAGCACGCATCGCACGAGGAAACATTGAGGATGTGGCACGATTACATGTCGAAGATTTC
Source organism: uncultured Vibrio sp. (assembly GCF_963675395.1). Classification (NCBI taxonomy): domain Bacteria; kingdom Pseudomonadati; phylum Pseudomonadota; class Gammaproteobacteria; order Vibrionales; family Vibrionaceae; genus Vibrio; species uncultured Vibrio sp. Next base: position 1,412,074 of record NZ_OY776222.1, read on the forward strand.
GACGCGTTACTTCTACCTGGTGGTTTTGGCGCAGCAAAAAACCTAACGGACTTTGCGGTGTCTGGGGCTGAATGCTCAATCAACACACACGTCGCTCAAGCCTGCCGCGCATTCGCCCATGCCAACAAGCCTGCAGCTTATCTTTGTATTGCGCCTATCATTATCCCGATGATTTATGAGCAGGGTGTAAAAGGAACAATAGGCAATGATGAAACGACTTCTGCCGCCTTTAACCAAATGGGCGGCGAACATATCGAATGTACTGTTGATGAATTTATTTTTGATGAGCAACACAAGGTGCTTTCTACACCCGCTTATATGTTAGCAGAGAATATCTCTCAAGCGGCTTCAGGTATCGAAAAGTTAGTATCAAAACTTGTCGAAATCGCATAATTATTGATACATAACTTAAAAGCACATCTTTAGTCCCCATTGATAAATTTAATATCAATGGGGATTTCTTATACTTTAGTCTAATTTAGATATAAATCATCAATAGATCTTAATTATTAGCAATTTTTTACGTTACAAGTTTCATATTTAAGCTACGTTATAGTTATGTTGCACCTACATGCTGTGCAACAAGATCGTTGTCACAATTACTGTAATTGACACGAGTTCCAGCTGGCTTAGTTTGTTTTGGATTAAGTTGGAGCCCGAAAAAGGTGTGTGACAGCAATTTTCAATTAATAACAATCTATAAGAACGACGGAGCAATCCAATATGACTAGTGCATTTTTTATCCCTACGGTAAACCTAATGGGCGCAGGCTGTCTTAAAGACGCCGCGGACAGTATTCAATCACAAGGCTTTAAAAAAGGGTTAATCGTTACCGATAAAATCCTTAACCAAATCGGTGTGGTTGAGCGGGTTCAAGGCCTTCTTAACGCAAGAAGTGTCGCCACCGTAGTGTTCGATGGCACTCAGCCAAACCCAACGATTAACAACGTTAATGACGGCTTAGCACTTTTAAAACAAAACGAGTGTGACTTTGTCATCTCACTTGGCGGTGGCTCACCACACGACTGTGCGAAAGGTATCGCACTCGTCGCTGCAAACGGTGGACACATTTCAGACTACGAGGGCGTGGATCAGTCTGCAAAACCAATGCTGCCACTTATCGCCATTAACACGACCGCCGGTACGGCATCAGAAATGACACGCTTCTGTATCATTACCGATGAAGAGCGTCACATTAAGATGGCAATTGTAGATAAGCACACGACACCACTTATCTCAGTAAACGACGCTGAGCTCATGCTCGCAAAACCGGCTTCTCTGACCGCAGCAACAGGTATGGACGCACTGACTCACGCAATTGAGGCTTACGTATCCATTGCAGCAACTCCGATTACTGATGCGGTAGCAATTAAAGCGATTGAATTGATTCAAGCACACCTACGCACAGCAGTGAAAAACGGTGAAAACCTGGAAGCTCGTGAGCAAATGGCGTACGCGCAATTTATGGCAGGTATGGCATTTAACAACGCTTCGCTGGGCTACGTCCACGCAATGGCGCACCAGTTAGGTGGTTTCTACGATCTACCACACGGTGTATGTAATGCCATCCTGCTCCCTCACGTACAACGCTACAACGCACAAGTCTGCCCAGAGCGCTTGACTGATGTGGCGAAAGCAATGGGCGTCAATGTAGAAGGCATGTCAGCAGAGCAAGGCGCTGCGGCGGCTATCGACGCCATCGTGACACTTGCAAAAGACGTTGGCATTCCGGCGGGTATCAAAGAGCTTGGTGCGAAGTTAGAAGATATCCCAACCTTGGCGGATAATGCGCTAAAAGACGCTTGTGGCTTCACTAACCCGAAACAAGCGACTCACGAGGAGATCACTGCAATTTTCGAAGCAGCGATGTAAATCGAATTCGCGTTCACACTAGGTAACGTCATCCAATCCCCGATGCCATATCGGGGATTTTTACATCTGTATACAAAACATTTTCTGACAAAACTGTTGTTATAGTGTTAATTTTTAGAAACAAACACGCTTTAAAATGGACACAGCCATGAAAACTGTTATCACCACCCTGCTCGTTTGTTTTTCCCTTTCCAGCCACGCTGCCGATTATCAGGCGAAAGAGGTAGCTAACGGATTCAATATCCCTTGGGGAATAGAATTTCTGAATGAGAAACAGGCCGTGATAAACGAGAAAAACGGCACCATTTCATTGCTGAATATCGAATCGGGACAACGCGAAAAACTCTTTTCGGTTTCAGGTGTCAGCACCACTGGTCAGGCAGGCTTACTTGACGTTGCCCTTGCCCCAAATACGGATAAAACTCGTCCAACGCTCTTCTTTACTTACAGCAAACGCACTAGCAAAGGAAATACGCTCGCCCTCGCGACCGCAACATTACAGAACAATCAACTGATAGATTGGAAGGATCTGTTCGTTGCAGATGCCATTACTGATACCGGACGACATTTTGGTAGCCGTATTACGTTTGTCGATAACAAAGTTTACTTCTCTATTGGCGATCGTGGTGATCGTGATAATGGCCAAAACAGGCAAACTCATGCGGGGTCAATTCTACGTTTAAATCTGGACGGCACGGTTCCGACTGATAATCCTTTCACTGAATCTAAAGTAAAACCTGAAATTTGGAGTTATGGTCATCGTAACCCTCAAGGTTTGTTCTACGACCAAACAACAAATCAGCTTTGGTCAATTGAGCACGGTCCAAGAGGTGGCGACGAGATCAACCTGATTATAAAAGGCGCGAACTACGGCTGGGCTAGGGTCTCTCAAGGAAAAGAATATTGGGGTCCGCTTGATGTCGGCGAAGCGAAATCTTTACCTGGGATGGAAGATCCCAAACTCGTCTATATTCCTTCGATTGCACCGAGTAACTTAGTGGTTTATCGAGGTGACAAGTACCCTGACCTAGACGGGAAAATTATCGCTGGAGCGCTTAAGCTTACGCACCTCAATGTGGTTTCTATCGAGAATGGAAAACTGACCGAATATCAACGCCTGATGGACGATCTTGGCGAGCGAATCAGAGACATCACGATCAGTCCCGATGGTTATCTCTACTTTTCGACCGACACAGGAAAAATTTTTCGACTAGAGCAGAAGTAATTCACATTTATCCTATAATTAAGCTATTGTTTTAAAGATACTTTATACCCATGCGCATGAGGTCAAAATGGTTCCTTTCCCATTAGTCGTCAAAAGAATTAAAGCCGTTATTTTTGATTTAGATAACACCCTTGTGAGTTCAGATATGAACTTCCACACGCTGCGCCAGCAGCTAGGGTGCCCGAAGTCAGAAGATTTATTAGACTTTGTAGAAAAACTGGAACATCCTCACCACAAAGAGCATGCACACAATGTGATTTTTGATCACGAAATCTCCGATGCTGAACAATCTTCACCAATGAAGGGCTGTCACGAACTTCTGGCGTACCTGAATCAACAAGCGATGAAAACTGCCATCGTGACACGTAATTGCCTAATTGCGACCCAACGTAAGCTTGAGCATAACCAAATCGAAGTTGAACGTGTAATTACTCGCGAGTGTTTTCCACCAAAGCCAGATCCTTTATCCCTGCAGGTGCTCGCGAAAGAGTGGCGATTGATGCCAGATGAAGTACTCTACGTCGGTGACTACCTATATGACTTACAGGCGGCCTACAACGCGCAAATGCCCTCTTGCCTTGTCCATCATGGTAATCTGACTGAGTTTCACACTTACGCTTCCCTTGCGGTGACAGAACTCACTGATCTGTTGACTTACTTCGAGTCGGTCCACTTACGACAAAACTATGATCCAGTTCCATAAAAGCAAAAAAGAGCACTGGGTGTGCTCTTTTGCTCTGATTTCCCGATTCTTTTTCTTACTTACTGAAGGTAAGCGTTAAGCATCCACATCAGTTTCTCTTGCTCGCGAATGTAATCACCCATTAATGCTGCGGTACCTTCATCACCCGCCTCGCCAGCATTGGATAAAATTTCTCGCTGATTAAGCAAAAGGATGCCAAAACCATCGACCAGTCCTTTGACGCACTCATCACCGGACGTCGCATTTTGGTGCTCTTTTATTTCGCTCGATTCCAGATAGTGACTGAACGCATGTGCTGGGGTGTAGCCTAACGTTAAAATACGCTCTGCCAACTCATCAATTTTCACTTGTAGGTCAGTATAGATTTCTTCAAATTTTACGTGTAGTTCAAAAAACTGATGACCTTTAATGTTCCAGTGGTAACCACGTGTATTCATGTACAACACTTGGTAGTAGGCAAGTAGCTGATTTAGCTGTTGTGCTAGTTGCTCAGAGTGTTGACGATCTAGACCAATTAGGCTTACTTGTGTGCTCATATCTTGCTCCTAAAATGTAATTCAAACATAGTGCCGTGTTTTCTGCCGATGGAGTTATATTAGATCTAAGCGCTGAGTAACGAAATTCGGTTCTGGCTATAGCTCTGATAACCGAATTCGATAGTTTTATCGGTCTGGGAAAATGAACGATCGCACTAGAAGCTGTATCGTATGTTTACATACAATAGTGTGGCAGGCGTTTCACCAAACAAGCTGTCACTTTCACCGGTAAAACATTGCACAACCGTAAGTAGCTGCCAATCATTAGCAAGAGAGTAATTGCTCGAAAGTCCAGCAAAATAGGAACCGTCATCATAGTAGCTAACGGATGCCGTCAGGCGATTAAGGGATGTGAGGTCAAAGCTTACATCAGCATAAAGCGTGTTCTGGGTAAAACTCAGAGTTTTCGCATTCAGAGGCAAATTCAGATAAGCCAGTGCACTGGAAGCTTCAACAGGATCTGAAATAAACAACCACGCCATTCGTCCAAGCCAGCTGCGTTTTCCTCCAAAGCTGTAGTCTGATTCAAGGCTGCCTACCATCGACGATTGAGTGAGTTCACCTTGGTATTCCGATTCTATCGGATCAAACCATGAGAGTTCACCACGCACACCTGCTTCGTAGATGTCCGTTGCAAACCCAGCGCCAAGAATAAAGTCCCGGCTTGCTCTCCCTGCAATCACCTGATAATCCCAGCCTGATTGATTGGCAAAATAGCGCATAGAGAAACTATTCTTATCTGGTGACTCCACTGGCGCGAAAATTAAATCGATGCCATCGGCAAATCCCAGCTTCTTGCTCACCATTAGTGCATCGGTACCCGCACGCTCTTCATAGTCAAAGTCATAAATTGAATAAGCATTGTAGATATCGTTTGGGTTCCAGATCGTGTTCATCGACCAGTTAACACGAAACCGACCAACCATTGCGCTCCAGTCATCTTCACGCCAGGTGATATAAAGTCGATCGAACTGAGTATTAAGGATGACGGAGTCTTCACGCCAGTTTTTGCTCAGATCAAAGTATCCATTATCCAAGGCAACTAGCTGTGGATATTGGGCAATATCGAGCGCATCGCCCCACAAAGCACGGTTCCTCATCCCGACATTAATCCGCCAGTTGGACGAAAATCGATATTCCAGATTAAAGCGATTATGAACAAGGTGATCGACCGTATTACTCTGATTCTCAATAATATTATAGGTTGCCATGTACTTGATGTAACCATCGAGGTCCCAGGATTTTTCAGGTTCGATGCCCGGAATGCTGGCCGTTGTCTGTAAGCTTGCGGCAGTCAGAAAGATGGCGCTTAACACCCGGTAAACGCCAACTTTGGCTACCAGATATGAGAAAGTTAATGTCCGCCTAGGCATGGGTTCGCTCCGCATGGTTACCGATGTTGCTAAAATCTCTGGTTAAACGGCCGTCTTCGAAAACAATAATTCGATGTGCACGTTTGATCACTCTGGGATCATGCGTCGAGAAGATGAAGGTTGTGCCTTCTTGCTCACTCAACTGCTCCATGATATCGAGCAGCTCTGCGGTGCTTTTCGCATCTAAATTAGCAGTAGGTTCATCCGCCATAACGAAACGGGGCTTAGGTGCCAGTGCACGTGCAACTGCCACACGTTGCTGTTGCCCGCCAGACATTTTGCTCGGACGTTTGTGCATTTGTTCAGATAGCCCAACCTGCTCGAGCAGCGAGGATGCTCGTTCCCGGCACTCTCTTTCGCTCTTCCCCTGCAATTGCATGACAAATTCGACGTTCTCCAGCGCGGTTAACACTGGTAGCAGACTGTAATCCTGAAAGATAAAACCGATATTGTCTCTTCGATACGCGATCAACTCTTTCTCCGACATTTCCGAAATGACACAACCATCAATTTCCACCCGGCCTGACGTTGGCGCGTCAATGCCACCAAGCATATTCAACAGGGTTGTTTTCCCCGATCCTGATGGCCCCATGATGGCGACAAACTCCCCCTGTTTGATTTCCAAATCCACGCTCTTAACGGCATGCACTGGAAAGTCACTTTTGGGATTGTAAGTTTTGGTTAATTGTTCGAGTTTAATCGTCATCAAGTTTTCTCCGCCATGGCATCCACAGGTCTATGCTTGAGTATTTGTCGAGCTGGGTACCAAGCCGCAAGCAGACTCGCAACAAATATCGCCACAATGATCATCTGGTACTCATAAAAAGACACTCTTGGAAACAGCAAAGTATCCACACCGTAAGCACCTAACCCATCAGCAAGACCACTAAGCGACAGCCCGGTAATACTCAGAACCTTCAGCATGATTGCACTCCCAGTTAATCCAAGCGTACAACCTGACAGGCCGAGAAACAGCGTCTCTAAAATGATCAGTATGCGGATTTTGTGGTGCTGCATACCCACCGCCATCAGTACGCCGAATTCTCTGGTACGTTCGAATACCGACATCAGCATAATATTGATAATACCCAGCGTCATCGCCAAGACAAACACCACCAGCATGATCTGATTCGAAATGTCCATTGAGCTCATCATCGTCGAAAGTAATGGTTGTATTTCTTCCCATTTCCTGACCACTAAATGGTCTTTCGTCCTGTTAGAAAGTAGCGTCTGAGTAAACCTTTTTGTTTGCTCCAACGCGTTATTGTCATTGGATTTAAGTAGAATGGAAATCTCGTGCGCGCCCTTTAAACCCGCGATGTTTTCCAGATCCGCTTTGCGTACATAGGCATTACCATCATCAAACGTCGTGGATGGTGTTTTGAATATTCCCTTAACCCGAAAAGCTGCACCAGAGACATCGCCATTGATATCTGAAAGCGTCAAAATTACTTTGGAGCCAACACGCAGATTTAAGCGCTTCGCGGTTTTCTGCGACACTAAAATAGGATTTCTACCCTCTTCATCCAGCCATTTCCCTAACAATATCTGCTCAGACAACGGTGTGATCTGCTGCTCTTGGACAATATCAATGCCATTGATGCGAATACCGCGCGTACTTCGAGCAGAGGCTATCATTCCATCAGCGAGAAAACGTTCGGACACGGCTTTCACTTGTTGTTGATTCGCTAATGTCGCCGCTATGACATCCGCGTTCGGAATAGTCTCTTCCAGTTCAGGATTAATCAGATACTGGTCTTGGTGGATCTGTAAATGGCTAGTTTGCCAAGCAATTGCATTTTTTATCATGCTATCTACCAAGCCGTTCATAAATCCTATCATCGCAACCACCCCCATCAGACCAAACACCATAGCGCCTATCATGATTGACGTTCTTAGCTTGTTCCTCCAGAGGTTGCGCCACGCTAATTTAATCAACATGTGAACCTCCTTTGAGACCACTTGCAATAGGGAGGCGTAACAAGCGCACCATAGGATAGAGAAGACATAAAAAGAGAATAACGATCACAACTGAGATTTGAGTCAATGCTAAATGAGGGTCAAGAGAAACAGGTACAATTGGCTCGAACCCGGTTTCCAACATCATTTCCGCAGCCTCTCCGGTAATTTCAATCGGATAGAAGTAAAAATAAGCCAGTACCGGGGCACTGATCATCAAGCCGAGCAGTACGCCAATGAATGAGATAAGCAGCGACTCAATCGCCAGCAACGAAATCAGCTTACCTCTCAGCATCCCAGTCGCCAACATGACCGCAAATTCGCGCTGTCTTTCTAACGTTGTCATTAGAATGGTGGCAAACAGACCAAAGCCAACAATGCCGTATAGGATATAAATTAAAAATATGCCTCCCGCTTTATCGAGGGCAATCTGTTGCGATAACTCAGGTGACAGCGCTTGCCAATCTTTCACCGCCACGTCTTTACCATAATCTCGGCGCAACTGGTCTACGACACTTGGCAAATTACGTAAGCTCTCGGTATTAAGGACCCAAGCTGTCACTTGTTTATCCAACGAGAACAGAGCCTGGGCCGTATCGAGAGGCATGTAGACCAATTGAGAATCGAGTTGCTGCAGTGGGAAATGCAAAATACCCGCGACACGATACAATCCTGCCGCCGTTTGCCCGTGATAGCCCATGCCATATAAGACCAATTCATCCCCAACGTCTAAATGGAGGTACTGGGCCAGTCTTCCACCCACAAGTACTGCATTTTCTCCTGGTGCGATGTAAGCCCCTTTGACTATTTTGCCACTGATGCTGGAGTAGTTGTCTTCGGCTTCTGGCTCAACCCCCAATACTAGGGCGCCCTTTGAGAATTCATCTTTCGCCGCCAGAGCAAACGACTCGACTCTTGGCAGTATGACATCAATGTTGGGGTTATCCATCGCGGAGGAAATAAACGACTCGGTTTGTGGCAAAACATCATCAATACTCGAAGTGTCGCTGAACTCCGGATTTTGTAACTGAATCAGTCCAGTATAGAATTTAGCCGCATTTTTTATATTAGAAGTGTAACTCCCCTCTTGAAAAGAGCGGGTTATCAGAGAGAGGAAAAGAACCAGAGCCAGCGCTGTCGCCGTTAGCAACGTCCGCCGTTTTTGCCGCCATAAATTCCGCCAAGCAAGTTTAATCAGCATATGCTATTGCCTCTCCACTACTGGCTAACGACCTAGTCTCTCAGTAACTTCATCTGTTGCTGAGAGAAAAAATCATCATCAATCTTAAAGTCGAACTGAGCCTGGTGTGTCGTCAGAACTGTTTTGTTACCCGGCTTATCTATCGGCCGCATTTCCAGGCGAGTTGCAACCTTTCTTCCACCGAGCATTTTGATTTCGAAAGTGGTCATGACATTGACCAATTCATCAAACTCATCATAGAACTCGATCTTGCGCTGTAAGTAAGTCGACTGAGAAATCCACAAGGTGACTTTATTCCACACAACTGGCGCGTCAGGTTTCGCCAAAGCATCAATTCGCCAGACCTTATCTCCATCAAAGGTCTCCTCACCGAGCAAGGTGTGTTGGTAATCCACAACGATCGAAGACTGGTTAATAAGATCATCATTAGTGAAATCAGATCCCATCCACGACTGACTCAACATCGATGGTGCAATCTTGATGATGCGCTCGATGCTAGGTACCCAGTTCCACATTTCTCTATAGCGCTTGAGTGACGCACTGCCTTTATCTTTCGCCGGAGCCGTCACCAGCACTAATGAGAGTTCAGTTCCTTTAGTCCAACTCTTCATGGTCATTGACCGACGCCAATCCGGGCGAATAATTTCCATTGTCGCTTCACTATAGCTGGATTCGCCTCGCATGGTTTGATCCGACTTCTGGACTATCTCAAAGGCGGTTGCCGCCAAAGTCTGCGGCGAAGATATGATAGATAGCAGGATCACAAACACTCTAAACATAATGCTCCTCTCGCCTTGGCTGACTTTATGTCAGAACAGAAATAACAGTAAAAACATGAAATTCAATTGAGTATAGCAAGGAACCCATTGTGCTTAGGTGATGTGAGGTAGAAAAAACCAGGTGTGTGATGTGTAATCAAACTGACGGGAAAATTAACAACCAAAACGAGAGCCCACAAGCATCAACAATCATGGAAAGTCAAAGTCTGTACCTCAAGTCTGGGTTGTTTATGTAAAGAAAAAGCCCTATTCAAAATCCACAATGTGAGAACTTTGAATAGGGCTCTTTGCCTCTATGCTTCATTTTCCGGCTGAAGCTGCCTTTACCTTTTTTCGCACTAACGATTCTCGTTTTAAACAACTGACTCGTCACAACCGCTTTTAGCGCGTTATCTTTTATTTTACCTCTGCCGAATTCAGTATCACGGTGAAACTCATTCGGCTGAGGATTCGCTTTTAATTTTGCCATAAATCCTCCTTAATGGTCGGGCCAGATTGGACAATAATTAAAAAAATAAGTCAATTTAATTGAGTAAAATAATTTTATGCCTAAAAACTTCACAGCGACGTCATTAAATTGAAAATTACTCTAAAACACGTCGATAAAATAGTGACTACATACAAATATTTGCCCTTAAAGTACTAATATCTGTTGACTCTTACCGTATTTAACCTAGACTCAATCACGGCTAGAAAGAAAGTTCTTTGTTTTCACATTTCGTTGGATTACTTGTAACTCCGTCGTCCTGTGGTACGCAATAGCAATTTATTTTTCCACGCTATAAGCGCCGTTGAGGCGAAAGATTACACAAATTTAGATATTTAGGAAAAGAGACATGTCTAACACAGCTACTGGTACAGTTAAGTGGTTCAACGAAACTAAAGGCTTCGGTTTCATCCAACAAGAAAACGGTCCTGACGTATTTGCTCACTTCTCTGCAATCACTGGTGACGGCTTCCGTACTCTAGTTGAAGGCCAGAAAGTAGAGTTTGTTATCTCTCAAGGTCAAAAAGGCCCTCAAGCAGAGCAAATCAAAGTACTTTAATTCTTAAAGAATTTGATACGGTAGCCAGCTTTTAAGCTGGCTATTTTTTTATCTATAATTCACTTTTCTCTCCGAACACTGACAACCATATGGCGCTAAAACCTACCATTTACAAATTTCGTATCGATATTTCCGATATGAACAACGATTATTATAATTCGCACAAACTGACCATCGCTCTTCATCCCTCGGAAAAACCACAACGCATGATCGCCCGCGTATTAGCTTATTGCCTCAATGCGACAAGCGATTTAGAGTTCACAAAAGGGCTATCAACCACTGAAGAGCCTGACCTGTGGCACATCGAAGACGATCAAAGCATCACTCACTGGATTGAGATCGGTGAACCAGACGTAGATCGAATCAAAAAAGCCACTCGCCTTTCAAAGCAAGTCAAAGTCTACAGCTATAACACTAAGGCTTCGGTATGGTGGGAGAAAGTATCAGGCAAGTTTTCCATGCTTCCGGTAAGCGTAGAAAGTTTTGACTACGACTCCATTGACACAATTTGTCAGCACCTTGACCGTGGCGCAAGCCTTTCTGTTATGATCACTGGTACGTCTATATTTGTTGATATTAACGATCAACATATCGAAGTAACGGTGAGGGAACTGCAAAGTCATGACGCCACTTAATACACTGTTTCAAGAAATGGGATTCAAAACGATTCCCTTTGTAACCGAGCATAAGACGGCAAAGAAACGTTGGCTGGACGAACAAAACGCACTATTCGCTAGAGTATGTGAGAATAAGCCATCAACAGCCCCGGCACTTCATCTGCTGGGATTGCTGACTAAATCTCACATTGAAGCCAGTGCTATCTACGAGCAAAACGTGCACGCTAGCCAACAAATGCAGATAGCGATCAGTGAGTCAGTGGGTGACGAACACGCGAGCAAGTTCACCAATCAATCTGCTGAAGACCTTATTCTGATTACCCACCTGTGGCTCTTTACGCAAGGGTATCTGAATATGGATTTCAGTCTGGCTCACGATCATGCAGAGCAAACTCAGAACACGCTCCATCATGAACTGGTGATTCAACGTATTGATGTCGACGCGTTTAGAACCGAGTTGATGCGTAGCTTTTATTTGGGACGAGAAGCAAATCCAGCCAAAAGTGGCGGCTTTTTAGGTTGGTTCAAACGACTATTTTCCATATAAAAAGCATGGTTTTATCTACAGTAAACAACTGATAGACTGCGTCTCCGGCACGACACTTGTCGTAATTGTATTCGTAAAGGACATCATCCTTTGAACATCAGGGACTCATTATGAAGTTTATTCGTTGGTTTTTGGGAAAAATCATATTATTGCTTAACGCTGTTTTTTCACCTCGTGGAATCAAGCGCGATGCTAATGAACAAATGAGCGTTGACGACAAAGCGAAACAATATGCGCTTTATCAGTTTGAAGCTTGTCCTTTCTGCGTGAAAGTTCGCCGTGCAATGAAACGACAGTCGGTAAAAATCGAACTACGTGACGCGAAGAACGACCCTGCTCATCGTCAAGATCTCGAGCAAGGTGGCGGTAGAATTAAAGTTCCTTGTCTTCGAATCGAAAAAGATGGTGAGACACAGTGGCTTTACGAGTCTTCAGACATCGTCGCACATATTGAAAAAGAATTTGCCTAGTTCCCCCTAAGAACATTGGCGGATGTAAAAGAGGCACCAATCAATTGGTGCCTCTTTTCTATTTATCAGAACAAATGACGACGATTAGTCGCTGACGATCAACATCAGTTCCACACGGCGATTACATGCTTTTCCACTGGCGGTCGCATTACTGCATTGGGGAGCGTGCTCACCAAACCCGCGCGAGAAAACTCTTTGACGAGGAATACTGGTTGCCAGTAACTGCTTTTCAACTTCGCGAGCTCGTCGTTCGGACAATGTGTCATTAAAACTTGCCGCCCCGGTGCTGTCCGCATGTCCATCGATCACCACGTCAACATCAGTACGTCCTGCCAGGTAGTGTCCCAGACTGCTCAGCCAGCCTTGAGATTGAGCAGATAATTTCGCAGAACCAGTCTGGAAGTGAACTTGATCTTTCAAGCGTACCATCAAGTGTCCCCCACTGATGGTTTCATGGGCAATATTGTGCCGATCTAAAAACATCTCCAGTGAAGTTATGGAATAGGATTCGTCTACAGCAGCGTTCGTAGTCGGCTGAGCAGCAATGTTCATGACACTCGATGAATTACCATACCCCCACTCAGGGTGTCTTAGCTCTGTGTTCGTCTTGGGGGCTGTATCTAACATGTTCCCACCAGGCACTATGTCTTGACTGATACTGCCGCACCCTCCAAGAATGCCGCAAACAATTAAAAACCAATGCTTCATACCGCTCCCAACGTAGAAAAACTCTTATTCACTATGTCGACTCAATACGCATTGTCTTTAGCGCTTTCGTCAGTTCAATATCAGGCATAACGTCAAATGACATTAAAACGTCGAAACAAATGCACTGTTCGTGCCAGCCATGTGATGCGTTAGCAGCGAGTTTGATTTCTATTTGGGCATTATCATCTCACTTTAGTGTAACAATCGGTTTTAATGGTTTTAGTCGTCATCGTTAACCGATAAACTAGCGAAAATTTCTCAATCGAGCGTTAATATGTTCAAAAACATTTTGAAAGGATTTGCTTTTTTTGCCGCAGTGACAACACTCTCAGCATGTGACAACGGCAATTCACAGCCGCTACAAGGCAAACAGTATGAAGTGCTGCCAGCCTCACTTCAGGAGTACCAACTCGCTCCCGTTACCGAAGCTTTCTCTTTGACCTGCGGTCACTGTCGCTCGATGGAAGAGTTTGTCCCTCAACTGGAATCTCTGACTGAGCAAGACGTTGAAAAAGTGCATGTTACGTTTAACGACAGTGCTCAAATCAGCGCTATCATTTTCTATACGGCGGTAATGCAGCTCGAAGCGACTCCAGATAAGGCATTTATGGCTGACCTTTTCGCTGCGGTTCAAATGGCACCTGAAGCCACCGCTGATGAACGCCAAGCAGCGGTAGAAAAAGCGTTTGAATCTCGTAACCTTATCAGCCCTTATCACCTTGACGAAGCACAGCAAAAGCAATTGTTCGAGTACATAAACAATGCTGATGCAATTACGACTAAAGGGCAAATCAACTCAGTGCCAACCTTTATCGTCAATGGTAAATATCAGGTGATTAGCGGCGGCCATGACAGTATTGAAGCTATGGCTGAAACAATTAACTACTTACTAAAACAACCTAAATAGACAAGGAGCCAACGTGTCTAAATTTTTGTTTCCTCTCATCATTTTTGTTCTGGCGGCATTTTTCATTTATCGCACTTGGACAAACCACAAAGTGGCCGATGAAAACTTTGCCAAGGGACAAGCATTCCTACTAGAGAACGCCAAGAAAGACGGGGTCATCACAACAGAAAGTGGCCTGCAATATATGGTGCTAGAGAAAGGCACGGGTGACATTCACCCTACAGCGACAAGCAAAGTAAAAGTGCATTATCATGGCACACTCATCGATGGTACGGTTTTCGATAGTTCAGTAAACCGCGGCGAGCCTATCTCATTCGGTCTAAACCAAGTGATTAAAGGCTGGCAAGAGGGTGTTCAGTACATGGTAGAAGGTGAGAAGATTCGCCTGTTCGTACCAAGCACTCTCGGCTACGGTAAAGGTGGTACGGGTCCAATTCCACCAGCCAGTGTGCTGATCTTTGATATTGAGTTGCTAGAAATTCAATAATAAAAATTAAAAACGCCGGATGACTACAATCCGGCGTTTTTCTATTCAGAAAGTCACAAAGGTTCACATCATTGATAAATTGAGGTTGTGGTCTGCAAGTAAAGCGATAAACAACACAAAAAGATGGTAGATAGAAAACTTAAAGGTTTCTATCGCGCTCCTTTCTTCCGGTGCAAACTTCAGCTTCCACGCATGGTAAATAAACCCGGCGTTAAGCAGAAGTGAGGTAAATAGATAAATTAAGCCGACCATACCAACCAGCACTGGCATCACACATACCAAAGTCAGAAGTACGGAATACAACAGAATTGAGGTTTTGGTGTATTCGATACCATGCGTGACAGGAAGCATAGGGATATCCACTTTACGATATTCTTCCACTCGGTGAATCGCGAGTGCCCAAAAGTGGGGCGGCGTCCAGATGAATATGATCATCACCAAAAGCCATGCATTACCGTGCAATTCGCCAGTTACCGCTGTCCACCCTAATAGTGGTGGCATCGCACCAGCTATGCCGGCTATCACAATATTTTGTGGCGTAGCCCGCTTGAGATACATGGTGTAGACAACCGCATAACCAAGCAAGCTCAATAATGTCATCCATGCGGTCAACGGGTTTACCCAAGCGTACAGCAGAACAAACCCTACTCCGCCTAAACAAACGGCAAATGTCACCACGGACTTCGGACTTGTGTCCCCAGAAGGCAACGGACGCTTATGGGTACGAGCCATTCGCGCGTCTATATGACGATCGATCAGGTGATTAAATGCCGCAGCAGAGCCTGCCATCAAACCGATCCCGGCTAGCCCTATTGCCGCTTTTAACCAAGGAAACACAGCCACAGGAGCTAGACTCATACCAACTACGGCAGTCACCAGCATAAGTGCGACGACTTTCGGCTTGGTGAGCTTTAAGTAAGTGGAACCGATTCGCTTTCGTCCCTCTAAAGACAATACAATTTCTTTATTCATAGCGAACTCCTTTCACTTGATGACTCCAGTGTGTTTTTCCCTGCCACAAATAGAACTGACTCACACAAATCAGGCTCAACATAATCGCAGCACCTAATGTATGAGCCACAGCGACATAGATAGGTAACTGAAACACCACATTACTCACGCCGAGCATGATTTGGCAGATGAGCGTAATGCCAATCCACACCCCAAGGTTTCGTGAATGATGGGACTCTTGTTTGAACAGCAGCATACAATAAGTAGCGACCACCAACGCCACAATTATGGCTCCAATGCGATGAGTAACGTGTATGGTCATTCTTGCCGGATACTCTAAAACGCCAAATTCGTAATTTTCGAACCCGGTTTGCCAGAACGAAAACGCTTCTTTCCAGGACAAATAACTGACCCAATCACCCTCACAGATGGGTAATGTAGTACACATCAAAGCGGCATAGTTTGAAGACGTCCAACCGCCAAGCAGCACCTGTAAAAGCACTACCACAAAGGCAACCATCGAGAATAAACGCACGGTATTGGTAGAAGGTGAAAAATAGAGATTACCTCGCGCTTTAAGTTGGCAATAAAATACCGCTTGTAATGCCAGCAAAGTAAAACCGCCAAGCAAATGAAGCATGACGACAACAGGCATCAGTTTGAGTGTGACGGTCCACATCCCCAACATCGCTTGCCCAACAACCAGTAGACATAGCATGAAAGGTATCGAAACGTTAACCCGCTCTGAGCGTGATGCAATAACGGCTATAGCTAAGATGATGATTCCAAGCGTCCCGGCAAAATAACGATGGATCATCTCCAGCCAAGCTTTCTCATGCTCGACCGTTCGATCAGGAAAGTTCAGGTTGGCTCTTGCGACATCATCTTCATGGTGGGGAACCGACAAATGGCCATAGCAACCTGGCCAGTCAGGGCAACCTAATCCAGCGTCGGACAAACGCGTATATGCTCCAAGCATGATCACCACCAATGTAAGACATAAACTAACTCTTACCAGTCGAATTAACGTCATCGTTTCCCCCTATCCCACTCGGGATAACTTAAGCAGTTTGCGTAAGTCAGCCAGCATATCCTTGCTAAGCTTGACCAAATCTTCGTTTGGCTGTGGTGTGTAGGACATAACTAACTGCCCCAAAGGGTCAACAATGACCACTTGCCCTTGTTCAACTTTCTCTGCGACAGACGCATTTATCGCCATCTTCTCCATTGGTACCTCTACCGAATCTGACGACTCCGATGTCCATAGCACGGGCACCACGCGATCTTGGTATTTACCAAGGGCGACATGACTTTGCTTAAGAAGGTACAGTTGTTGTCGGCACTGCTGTTCGCACTGGTTGGGAACCACATAAGCCAATTGCCAACCGTGTACCGTTTGTGGGGCCGCTTGACCTAATTGTTCTAGCGTGGTGTAAGGTTCGATGAGTTGGCCGCGATTCGTCACACCACTCTGGTACCAGCCCTGGTTCAAAATTAACTTGGCAACAAGGGCTGGAAGGGCAAACAAGCACACTAACGAGATCAGGACAAAACGCCCTCTTGTTACTTTCGACGTCATTTTTCACCTCCATGTGATGAGACCGCCCTTAACCAACGAATTAAAACCACAACAGTAAGGAAGAGAAACACGCCAGCCATAACAAACCATTGAACGGAATAACCAAAATGTTTAGCACTTGTCAGTGGTAATGGGTTCCATGGGAATTCGTAAGGCCAGTTAACTAAATTGTCAGGCTGTAAAACCGCGGGCATTAATTCGATATTTAACATTTCATTCAGTTGAGAAATATTGAGATTTTGCACTCGAATGGACTCGCCCAGCTCAGGCATCAATTCGGAACTCAGTGGGTTCATTGATTTGCGGTACAAACGTCCAGTGACCCAAATAGGCGTGTCTAACTCTTTGACGATAGGCAATTCAGAACGGGCGCTTTCCCCGACTACAAAGCCAAGTTCCATCAGTGCCAATATGTTCTGATCCTGACTCACCGACACCACCTGATAAGCGAGGTAACCCACAGCGCCGTTGTAGGTTTGGTTATCCAGCAAAATGATGGGTAAAGGCTCTGGGGCGACTTGTGCTTCAACCTTTACGCCAATGACGCTTTCTTGGCGCCAGTCATTGGTATCGAGTACGACATGCATTTCCTGATAGGGTAAGTCAGCTCTAGCGCGGAGAGTCTGCTCAAGTGCTTGTTTCTCCTCACCTCTCTCTAATTGCCAAAAGCCCAGTTTGACCAACAGAGAAAACACAGCCACAGTTAAACAAACTGCAGCCCAAAACCGCTTCGATAAAAGTAGCGTTAAAACCGGAGGTTCCATGTCCACCGTATTCTTGTTCAAATTGACGCTCATCCTTTTGCTACTTTTCATTATATTCAACCTCGCAAAAGCGCTTATCGAAATGGTCCGTGAAGACCCTGACAATCCCGACCGTGACCATAAACCCATGAGTCACTATTTAGGGCGACGAGTCATGTTTTCTGCTTTAGTTGTTATCCTGCTCCTCATCGCTCTTACATCTGGATGGATAGACCCGAACCCACGTCCCTACTAATGTTTGAGATTGAACTAGAGCACATAAACAAAGACAAATAGGCACAACCAAACCACATCAACAAAGTGCCAATACCAACTGCCTGCCTGAAAAGCAAAATGGTTTTTCGGAGAAAAGTGGTCCTTCGCGATTCTAAACAGCAATACGATTAAGAAGATCGTTCCCAGACAAACGTGCATGCCGTGGAAACCCGTCAGCATAAAGAAAGTATTACCGTAAACCCCGGATTGCAGAGTCAGCCCCATTTCCTGATAGGCATGGATGTACTCCTCCGCCTGATAAAATAGGAAAAAGCCCGCAAGAATAATGGTGATTTCTAACCAAACTACCAACGCCGTCCGCTTGTTTTGCTCCAAACTGATGTGGGCCATATGCAAGGTAACGGAAGAGAGCAAGAGAATAATGGTGTTGGTCAGAGGAATCCCTTGCCACGGCATCGCTTGGGTGGTTTCACCACCAGGCGTGGTCGTCAGTGGCCACATCGCTTCAAAATTGGGCCAGAGAACTTCATTGGTCATAAAGTTATTATCCGCCCCACCCAACCATGGAACGGCAACCATTCGTGCGTAGAACAGAGCGCCAAAGAACGCACCAAAGAACATTACCTCAGAGAATATGAACCAACTCATCCCCTGACGAAAAGATCGGGTAATTTGGGAACTGTATTTACCTGTCAGCGACTCGGTAATCACGTTGCTAAACCAGCCAGCTAACATGTACAACAGAAACAGAAACCCCACGGTCAAAACAACACGACCAATCGAGCCGACCGGACCTTCACTTTGGGTCCCCTGTACGGTCATACCTGCGCCGACAGCGACTAAGAACAGAGCAAACGCGCCAAGAATTGGCCAGCTGCTTTGAGCAGGAACATAATAAGTCCCAGGTTTATTACTCATGAGTTCTCTCCTTACAGACGTTAATTGGTCTGTGCTCTCTATGAGAGGCTAACTCCCTTCCGCTGGAGGCAGCTTGTAGAGTGTGTAAGACAGCGTTAACGTATTGATTGAATCTGGAATATCAGGCTCAATGTAAAAAATCAGTGGCATTTGCGCGTGTTGATTGCCTTCCAACGGCTGCTGGTTGAAGCAGAAACACTCGATCTTATTAAAGTACGCCGCGCCGTTACCCGGTGACACAGACGGTACCGCCTGTCCAACCAATTTGTGCCCGCTCTCGTTAAACGCAAGGTACTCGGTTTGGACGACCTGTCCGGGATGAACATCCATAGAAATGACTTTGGGTTTAAATTCCCAAGACATATCCGGATGAACGTGCGCCATAAACTCAACTCGAATGATACGGCTCATGTCAGGCTGCATACCGGTTGGCTGAATCGCCGCCACTTCACTGGTTTTACCGTTAATACCCAACGCGTCGCACATCACGTCGTACAAGGGGACCAAAGCAAACCCAAAGCCAAACATCAGCACTGTTGCCATCACTAGCTTGGTGATCAGTTTCTTGTTCGATGGATTAGATTGAGTCACGCTCGCCTCCTACAACTAATCAATTTTAGGAGGTGTAGTGAAAGTATGGTGCGGAGCGGGACTTGGCACTGTCCATTCCAACCCTTCTGCTCGCTCCCAAGGTTTCGCCGTTGCTTTCTCACCGCCACGAATACACTTGATGACCACCCATAAGAAAATCAGCTGAGAAAGACCGAAGGCAAAACCACCAATAGAGACGATTTGGTTAACATCAGCAAACTGAATGGAGTAATCAGGGATTCGTCGTGGCATGCCCGCTAGTCCCAGAAAGTGCATGGGGAAGAACAACACGTTGACGGAAATTAGCGAGCACCAAAAATGCCACAGACTCAACTTGTGGTCATACATGTTGCCTGTCCATTTCGGAAGCCAATAATAAGCCGCTGCCATAATGGAGAACACCGCCCCAGACACCAGTACATAGTGGAAGTGAGCAACCACAAAATAGGTATCGTGATATTGAAAATCAGCTGGAACGATAGCGAGCATTAACCCTGAGAATCCACCAATAGTGAATAGTACGATAAACGCAATCGCAAATAGCATTGGCGTTTCGAACGTGAGAGCACCACGCCACATGGTCGCGACCCAGTTAAACACTTTCACCCCAGTGGGTACTGCAATCAGCATGGTGCAGTACATAAAGAATATTTCGGCAAACACAGGCATACCGGTAGTAAACATATGGTGAGCCCACACTAAGAACGAAAGTAGTGCGATGCTGGAGGTTGCATACACCATAGAATGGTAGCCAAACAACTTCTTACCACTAAACGCAGGAACAATTGCCGAGATGATGCCAAAGGAAGGAAGGATCATGATGTACACTTCTGGGTGACCAAAGAACCAGAAAATGTGTTGGAACATCACCGGATCCCCACCACCAGCCGCATCAAAGAAACTGGTACCAAAATACTTATCTGTCAGTACCATGGTTACCGCACCAGCCAGTACCGGCATGACCGCTATCAGTAGAAATGCAGTGATTAGCCAAGTCCAGACAAACATCGGCATTTTGAACCAGGTCATGCCCGGTGCACGCATATTCACGATCGTTACGATGACATTGATCGCCCCCATGATCGAGCTAATACCCATGATATGCACAGAGAACACAAACAAAGCCGTACTGTCCGGGCCGTAGGTGGTCGACAGCGGTGCGTAGAATGTCCAGCCAAAGTTAGGCGCGCCTCCTGGCAAGAACAGAGAGCTTAATAAAATGAGAAACGCAAAAGGTAGAATCCAAAAGCTCAGGTTATTCATCCGCGGTAAAGCCATATCTGGCGCACCAATCATCATCGGTATCATCCAGTTAGCCAAACCAGTAAATGCAGGCATCACAGCACCAAAGACCATGACTAAACCGTGAACTGTCGTCATCTGGTTGAAAAACTCAGGTTCGACTAATTGTAAGCCTGGTTGAAACAGCTCTGCGCGAATGACCATCGCCATCGCTCCACCAGTAAGGAACATTGTGAAGCTAAACCAGAGATATAGTGTGCCGATGTCTTTATGGTTGGTCGAATACAACCAACGAGTAAGCCCTTTGGGCGCGTGATGAGCATCGTGATCATCATCGAGGGCAATCGTTGAATTTGCCGAGGTTTGCGCTTCAATCGGCGCAGACTTTATCGCTTTTTCTGCTGGCTTACTCATATTTCCTCCTTAGCACTCTTTTGTGCCTTAAAGGCATTGACGTCAGATGCTTGAACGGTATCGCCCGTATCATTACCCCACGCATTTCTCTGATAGGTTATGACGGCGGCGATCTCTTTATCACTTAGCTGGTTAGCAAAAGATTGCATCGCGGTTCCCGCGCGACCATTCACAACCACTCCAATGTGTTCAGTCACATTACCTGTAGCCACTGGGCTGCCTTTAATGGCAGGAAATGCGCCTGGAATCCCTTCACCATTAGCCTGATGGCACACTGCACAGCGTGATGTATAAATCGCTTCGCCTTCTACCATCAGCTCATCCATGGATAAGTCTTGGGTTAATGCCTCTTGAGCAGCGGCTTTCTGAAGGGCTATTTCTTCTTTTTTGCCAGATAGCCATTGGTCAAACTCTTGCTCTTCCATCGCATGCACCACAATCGGCATAAAACCGTGTGCGCGTCCGCAGAGCTCGGCGCATTGGCCCCGATACACACCTGGCTCGTCAATTCGTGTCCACGCTTCATTGATGAATCCAGGTACGGTGTCTTTCTTCACTGCAAAATCAGGTACCCACCACGAGTGAATCACATCGTCTGACGTGAGAAGGAAACGGACTTTTCGATTAACCGGAAGTACCAGCGGTTGATCCACTTCAAGTAAGTAATGAGCGCCTTTGGCTTCAACACCGTCGATCTGCTTCTGACTGGTTGCGAGAAGACTAAAAAACTCGACGTCTTGACCAAAATAGTTGTAATGCCACTTCCACTGCGAGCCAGTGATTTTGATGGTGAGATCAGATTGGCTGGTATCTTCCATTGCAACTAAGGTTTTGGTTGCGGGAATCGCCATTGCCACAAGAATGATGATAGGGATAACCGTCCAAATAATTTCCACTTTGGTGCTCTCATGGAAATGAGCGGCAACGGCTCCTTTTGACTTGCGATGACGAATGATGGAATAGAACATGACACCAAAGACCACCAGGGCAATCGCACAGCAAATATAGAAGATCAGCATATGCAATTCATATACTTGCTCACTGATCGCTGTGACCCCTTTGGTCATGTTGTAATCATTGTCTTTTGACCATCCATAGGAGGAAAATATGATTAAAATCACATTCAGTGTTAAGGCTAGAGTAGTCGCTAATCTTTTCAAAAGATCTCTCCTCTGCTCAGCCGCTACGCTTACGCGAGCTTCCTTGCGTCCCGATGCAAATATCGAACAAATTTACGAAAAATCGCAAAAACTGCGATTTCAACATGGTTTGTTATATTTATGTTAAAAGGCTAGTTATAGTTCTAAAGTTCTTCAAGAAATAAAATGCGAATAAATTTTGTTCGATAATTAAAAAATAAATTCGGTTTATCGATTGCCCTCTTTGAATTGGAATTGAGAACCATTTACATTAATTGCAATCTATGACGAAAAGTCAAAACAGGTAGGCTCCCCACCTAAGGAAAGACAGACATGACCGCAATAATTGATCAATGGCTAGCACGAGACCCCGACCCAAAGACTCGTGAAGAGCTGCAACACCTCGTCGACACAAATGCACAGCAAGAGCTCAACGACCGATTTGGTTCACGCCTTGCTTTTGGTACCGCAGGACTGCGAGGAAAAGTCGGCGCTGGCCCAAACCGTATGAACCACCTGGTCATTCAGGAAACCGCAACCGGACTTGGCCACTACTTGATTGAACAGGTTCAAGATGCAACGTCGCGTGGCGTTGTTATTGGTTACGATGGTCGTCCAGACTCCAAACGGTTCGCGCATGACACCGCATCTGTGCTGACGGCACTGGGTATTAAGGTTTATCTGACTCATAAAGTGGCAGCTACGCCAATCGTTGCCTTTGGTGTACGTACACTGAACGCTGCCGCAGCGGTTGTGGTGACAGCAAGTCACAACCCGCCGGAATATAATGGCTTTAAAGTCTACTGGGAGAATGGTGCGCAAATTATTCCACCGCATGACTCGGGGATTGCCGCTGAGATCGACCTGGCAACGACCAAACCTCTACCGCTGATGTCGTTAGACGACGCGAAGCAACAGGGATTACTGATTTGGCTAGACGATAACTACTATCAACGTTACCGTAAAACCATGAACGAAAACGCGTTGCTAAAACCAGATTCCAGCACCGATATTTCTATCGCTTACACAGCTATGCATGGCGTCGGAGCCGATATGGCGGAGACACTTTTAGCAGATGCGGGATTCAAGAAAGTGGCGAGTGTAACAGAGCAGCGTGAACCCGATGGTTCCTTCCCGACCGTCAACTTTCCTAACCCGGAAGAAGCGGGGGCAATGGACATGGTGATGGCACTGGGTAAATCGGTAGACGCTGATATCGCGTGTGCGAATGACCCTGATGCCGACCGTTTTGCAGTCGCGGTTAAACGATCTGATGGTGAATACCAAATGCTCACTGGCGACCAAGTCGGCTCGCTCTTCGGTGATTACTTACTAGAGCAACAACCAAACGCGCTGGTTGGTAATACCATCGTCTCTTCTCGCCTACTAAGCAGCATTGCCAAAGCACATGGTGCACAGTACTACCAAACCTTAACGGGCTTTAAATGGCTGACCAATGTCGCCATGGAGAAAGAAACAGAGCAAGATCCATTCTTATTCGCTTACGAAGAGGCTCTGGGTTACACCCTTGGTAATAAAGTCTGGGACAAAGATGGGCTATCAGCGATTGTTGCCTTTGCTCAACTGACCGGAAAGCTTAAAGCGCAAGGCAAAACAGTGTGGGACAAGCTGGAGGCGCTTTACCGTCAGCACGGATTTTACTTCAACGCACAACGCAGTATTGCTTTGGATCCAAAATCGCCACCTATCGGTGACAAGCTACGTGCAGCCCCACCAAAGGATATCGCAGGGAAAAAAGTAGCAATAACAGAAGATTTAAAAACATCCGTGAGAACGTATGATGACGGGTCAGAAGAAGCGATCGATTTACCTTCCAGTGATGTATTGATCTACCACCTCGAAGATCAATCACGCGTGATCGTTCGACCTTCCGGAACTGAGCCTAAATTGAAATGTTACTACGAAGTCATCTCTGATTTTCCGGACAACATGAGCTATGAACAAGCCCAGCAAGCTGCAGAAGCGAAGATGAATGAACTTATCGACGCCCACCAAAAAAGCTTGTAAGTAAAAGTCTCTAGACGCAAAAACAAAAACAGCCAGCAATAACTACTGGCTGTTTGCTCGCATTTGAAAAGGTTAGAGAACGAAACTGCTCAACATCCACAATGCCAGAATTACAAATACGAGTCCCATCAATTTATGTTGGACCATGCGGAATTTATCATTCTCTATCAATCCTTTACCAACACTGCCAGCCAACGCGACAAGTAACAGATTAAACAGTAGCCCCATAACGTTGAGTAACAAGCCAAGCGCTAACATTTGCTCACCCGATGACGCCGTAATATTGTTTGAAACAAACTGCGGCAAGAACATAACGAAAAACACCAACGCTTTGGGGTTAAGTAAGTTGCTCATCAAAGCGCGTTGATAATAGGTCGTCGCCATTTTACTCATTTGATCAAGCTCTGGAGCCGACGAAGCCTGCGCTCTCATACAGTCCCACCCCATTTTTAGCAGGTAAGCACCGCCCAGCAAGTGCAGCAGCTTAAGCGCAACCGGACTCATTGCGACAAGCGTGGAGACGCCCATCGCAGCCAACAGGGTTAAAATGACGCCTGAGGTCGCATTTCCAAGGCTGGCAAACAGTCCAACTTTTTTGCCATAGCTCATACTTGAACTGGCAATCAGTAACATATCAGGACCAGGCAACATCAATAACGCCAGAACAGCAGTCAGATAAACAGGGAGTACAACTAAATCAATCATGGGAGAAAAGGAGTGCAATAAAAAAGGAGGCGGATCATATATCATTAAAAACACAAAAAACAACAAGTATATGCCGGTTACATTTAATTAATCCATACAATAATTTGTCATTTAAAAGAAATACAAACTATTAAATCCCCTTAACTATCCACTATTTTTTAAACACATAGCAATTTTATACAAAAATGAGCACGATAGATCCGGTACACTCACCAGTTGTAACTCCTGAGTACGATGAGAGAGCATGAAACAGAAGAATAAGGAAATCGCGACATTCAAGATTGCTCAAGAATTGGGAGGCCTAGAACTGCTTGATGCGAAGTACGAGAAACAGCATTTTTCTCGTCATAGTCACGAAGGCTATACCATCGGAGTGATAGAAAAGGGGGCGCAAAAGTTCTTTCGTACCGGTGGAAACCACATAGCGCCGCAAGATAGCATCATCTTGATTAATGCTGATGAAGTACATAGTGGCCACTCAGCTTCAGAAGGAGGCTGGGAATACAAAGCCATGTACCCTGTCCCGGACCAGTTTCAGACTCTGGGGCAAGAGCTATCTTCTCCAAACATTGCACTGCCCTATTTTCCTCAACCCGTGGTGTACGATCCTGAACTCGCAAACCAGCTACGTCTGGTGTTTGAGATGTTAGAAAAGTCAGACAATCGACTGCTGAGAGAGACGTTAGTATATGGCACGCTTATCAAGCTAACGAGTAAACACAGTACTCACAGAGCCCCGCTGCAACAGTCGACTAAGGCACAAAAACAGGTGATGTTAGTGAAGGAATTTTTAGAGGACTTTCCACAAGCTGATGTCTCGCTGGAAGAATTAGCCAAACTTGCCGCGCTAAGCCCATTTCATTTGCTCAGAGAGTTTCAAAAGCAGTTTGGCTTCCCACCTCATGCTTTTCAAATTCAGCAACGTTTACGAATGGCGAAGAGATTGCTAAAGCTAGGCGGGAAGATTTCTGATGTCGCTCAAGAGTGTGGTTTCCATGACCAGAGCCACTTACATCGCCACTTTAAAAAAGCAATGGGAATAACACCCGGCCAATACACTCGCTATTGTTAATCTCAGCAAATTTGTACAAGGCGCGTAATCGTATTCACGCTACTTTCGGGATCAACCTGAACTCTGAAAAATAAGAAAATAAAATGGAAAATACTTTGCCTTTAGAAGCACAATCCAAAACCACACTGTTTTGGCAAGGCACGATAGCCATGATGCCACTCAGCATTGCCGTACTTCCTTGGGGGCTGCTCGCTGGCTCGTTTGCGATAGATACCGGCCTTACTCCGCTGGAAGGGCAAGCATTGTCAGCGATCCTATTTGCAGGCTCCGCACAACTGGTTGCGATGGGGATGATAAAAGCGGGAGCGGGATTAACAACCATGTTGTTAACGACTTTTTTTATTACTTCCAGACACTTTCTGTATAGCGTGTCTATGCGTAGTAAGATCTCCCCCCTCCCCTTAAAGTGGCGTCTTCCACTCGGATTTTTACTCACCGACGAGCTCTTTGCCATCGTCGGGCATCACTCAGACAAGCAGTTTAACCGGTGGTATGCGCTTGGTGCGGGCTTAAGCTTTTACCTCTTTTGGAATGCTGCCACTCTAACAGGCATCGTGGCGGGAAGTATGATCCCCGAGTTGAATGAAATAGGGCTTGAATTTGCCGTTGCTGCGACGTTTATCGCGATTGTCGTGCCAACCATAAAAAATGCAGCGGTATTGGCCAGTGTCTTGAGTGCTTTAGTCAGTTCCGTTGCTCTCGCCTATTACCAAGTCGAAGGCAGCCTGATGATATCAAGTATTTTGGCAATGCTAATCGGATACTTTGTGGAACAGTTTACGGAGAAACACACATGATCATGTTATCCATATTACTCATGACAGCACTGGTATTCACCAGCCGATACTTGTTTCTTGAGCCAAAACTGCCAATTAGACTGGGGACACGTACGCAAAAGATCTTGAGTTACGCGAGCCCAGCGGTCCTGACGGCAATTTGGGCCCCAATTGTCTTCGTTCCCGAAGGTGAACTCGGCTTGAGCTTGCAAAATCCATTCTTGCTCGCCGCCACTATCGCCGTTTTAATCGCTTATCTGACCAAAAACGTGTTAATGACGACGATTGTAAGTATGGCTGCGTTTCTCCTTCTGAGGCTCATGCTTTAATCCGCTACCCACTCAGTTTCAAACAAGGTGACGTCACCACATTTTAGGCGTCCGAGAAAAACGTCACCTTGGTGAACTTCTCCAACACCTTTAGGTGTACCGGTCATGATCACATCACCATCTTCTAATCGGGTGTAGCTGCTTAGTTCATCCAGAATCGCGAAAGGAGGATATAGCATCTGCTTTACGTGCCCTTTTTGTACATGGACACAATTAATCAGAAGCTCAAGGTTGAGATCGTTGATATCTATCCCTTCAAGAGAAACAAAACGACTAAACACGACTGAGCCATCAAACGCTTTTGCACGTTCCCAAGGTAGTCCCTGCTGTTTCAGCGTGGATTGTAGACCTCGCTTCGTCAGATCTAACCCTAGACCGACCGCTGTGTATTGCCCATCTTGAATCAAAAAACAAATTTCTGCTTCGTAATGCAATGGCTCTTGATGAAATGAATGCAATGTCTCAGATATTGATGATGAAGGTTTATTAAACACAACCATCTGTTCTGGTATCGCATTATCAAGCTCATGTATGTGCTCGACATAGTTTCGGCCTACACACAACACTTTACCCACTTTAACTACCTGTTCTTCGACTTGAATTTCACTCATTGCTCATCCCTGAAAAAACATACACCAATTCTTAGAGTTAACGACACTAGATCGCATACCCGTTATTTAAATGCAAGCAATTCGGCTCATTTTGAGTTTTGTGTCACCAATCTGAATCAGTCTACTTATTGAGCAATTTTGTTACGTTTGCAAAGCGATGCTCTGCTATTGAGAAAAGAGTAAAAAAGTCAGCCATTTACTCGCAATAAAACTGAAATAGAATCATCACACAACAGAAATCTATCTTTCATTTTCACCGTTTACCTTAGCGTCATCAACACATCAGGCAAGAAAGCCCATTTATAACAAATAAGGTATTAAGATAATGAAAAAAGCAGCAATCACTACTGCAATTCTATCAGCATTGGTAACAGCACCCTCTTTCGCAGCAACGGTTTACCAAAATGACGGCACTGAGCTAAAAGTTGGCGGTCGTGTTGAATTTCGCGGTGACTTCATCGGTTCAGGCGGTGAAGAAGTTGAAGGCTCAATGAAAGATAAAAGCCGTGCTCGTGTAAACCTTAAAGGTAAAACAGACATCGGTAACGGCCTTTCAGCATTTGGTGTATACGAAGCTGAGCAAGATACAGGTTCAAGCGAGTTTGAAAACCGCTACATGTACGCTGGTGTAGATTCAGATGCAGGTGCTTTCTCAGTAGGCCGTCAAGACATGGCCGCGGTAATCATCTCTGATATGACGGATATCACTGAGTTTTCTGGTGTTCAACAAGTTATCGATTCATCTTCTGACAAGCAAGACAGCGTGTTCGCATACCGTGGTGAGTTCGACGCTCTACAACTGCAAGCAACTTACCAAGCAAACTCTGATGATAACCAAGACAAATATGGTATCTCTGGTATGTACTCTCTGCCAATGGGTCTAGACCTAGGTCTTGCATACTCGGGTGGCGATGTTGACGCAGACAATTCTGAAGACCAAATCCTTGGTGGTATCGCTTACTCTCTGGATAACCTATACCTTGCAGGTACATACTCACAAGGTCAGCTATCTGACTCTGAAGACTTCACAGCGTACGAATTAGTAGCAAGCTACAAAGTGGCTAGCCAGGTAACCATCGCTGGTCTTTACACTTACCAAGAAAACGATGAAGACGGCGTCGGTAAATCTGATGCAACTGATGGCTTCGAGCTAGTTGGTTACTACAAACTAAACAGCAACTTCCGTACTTACCTTGCTTACTACTTCAACCAACTTGATGAAGAGAAAGATGCAGAAGGTTTGGTTACCGAAGGTGAAGATACACTACGTCTAGGTGTACGTTACGATTTCTAATTCTCTCTTGTCCTAGAGCGAGTCCTTGGCCGACAACTTTGTCGGCCATTTTTTGCTTCATAAAAGTGGTTTTCCAAATACTTCCTTAACTATTTTCATTCACTTACGCGATTTATTCCCACATATTCTTCCTCTCCCTGCCCTGTTTTAATGCAATTTTTCACAGACTTAGTGCATACCTCCTAAGAGGTATAGAGCCAAAAAATAAATATTCTTATATTTCAATAAGATAAAAGTTGGCACGCGAACTGCATTATAGATATTGCAAATGCATGGCAGCGTTTGTGCTTCTCGTTCTTTGTACCTGTTTTAACAGGCACGTCCTTTGAATTGGTAATGTGGCCTCCCTATGGGAGGCATTTTTTTATCAGCTTTATTGGCTTAATAACCAACAGCACGTATTATACATACCACGCCATCACCAAAATATTTCAACGTAATCAAATCCTTTCACCGTGTCAACGCCAGTTTAAAATTGACCCACTTATCGGCGTTATCGCCGAAGTAAAACTGACCCACCCACGTAATTAACTTCTACTTTCAGATAGATTTTCTAGAACCGTTGGTATGGTTCCAGCCGCCTTCTTTCCCCGTAATCGGTAGCTTTCTCCACTGATTTGTACGATGTGCGAGTGATGAAGAAGCCTATCCAGTAATGCCGCCGTCAGTGTCGTATCGTCGGCGAACGCATTTGACCATTGAGAGAACGGCAAGTTACTGGTTACGATAATGCTGCCTTGCTCATATCGTTTAGCGATGACGTTGAAGAACAAGTTAGCTTCTTCTCTGCCGAACGGTAGATAGCCTATTTCATCCACGATAAGGAGCTTTGGCGCAAGCACGCTTCGTCTCAAGTAGCTTTCAAGTTTGCCCTGAGCTTTCGCTGTAGACAGTTGAAGCATTAAGTCCGCTGCTGTGATGAACCGTGTCTTTAAGCCCTTTTGTACTGCTATTTGACCAAGGCTCACTGCAAGATGGCTCTTGCCGACACCACTTGGACCAAGTAGTACTACGTTTTCCTTTCGCTCGATGAACGCTAACCCTGTTAGCTCCTTGAGCTGCTTCCTTGGGGCGCCTGTTGCGAACTTGAAGTCATAGTCGTCGAACGTTTTTTCCATAGGGAAGCTGGCGAACTTAGTTAGCGTTGCTCGCGTGCGTTCAGCTCTCGCTTCAAGCTCAGTGTTTAGAAGTGACTCTAAGTAGTCGGCTAGACTCAACTCTCGACTGTTGGCGACTTCTGCTAGTCTTGGCCATTCCTGACCTATAGCTTGTAACTTCAGTGTTGCACAGGCAGCTTCGATACGATTCATTTGAAGGTTCATGGTCGCACCTCCAACAGTGCATCATACGTTGATAGTGGGTGCTGGAAGCTCTCCAGCGGCACCACATTATCACTCATTGTTAGCGTTGTGACTGGGCGCGTTGGCGATGGGAGTGGCTGAAGTATAAAGCGCTCTTCATCTAAGAGAGTTTGAGGCTTTGTACCCGTCGTGCCGTGGGTTCGTTGGTGAGCGACGGTTTCTAACCATGCGCCGATATGTCCATTAAGAACATCGACGGTGACCTTAAGTCCGTGTTGTTTGAGTGTCGCAGCAAGCGGAGTGACAAAGCTGCTTTTCAAGTAAGAGTTAAATCGCTCCACTTTCCCTTTGGTCTTTGCGCGATAAGGACGGCACGCTCTTGGTTTGAAGTTGTATTTCTTGGCGGCGGTGAGCAGTGCTGGATTCCAG
Organism: uncultured Vibrio sp.; assembly: GCF_963675395.1. Lineage (NCBI taxonomy): Bacteria > Pseudomonadati > Pseudomonadota > Gammaproteobacteria > Vibrionales > Vibrionaceae > Vibrio > uncultured Vibrio sp. The sequence goes on from NZ_OY776222.1 coordinate 1,442,863, forward strand.
CGGTGTTCACCTTCACCATAAGCATCACGCTCTATCATGATGGCTTTCGCATTATCGAACAGAACTTCTTTAGGGACGCCGCCGAAGTATTCAAACGCTTCTTCAAGACCTTCAACCCAGTCTTCTTGACGCTCTCGCTCACAAAAGCGAACGAACGTCGCTCTGCTATAACCAAGCGTTGCGACGAAGGCTTTAACACGCACGCCGTAATGCGTGATGGTGGTGAAATCGACTTGCATCTGTTCGCCAGGTTTAGTCTCGAATCGAACCACGGGGTCGATAGGCGTGCTAGGTTTGTATTGTTTGATGTGCTCCTTGAGCATCGTTATACCGCCCTTATAGCCAAGCGCTTTTAATTCACGAAGTAGGACTGTTGCTGGTATCCAATACGGTTTTGCTGCGTCAATGCGAGTACGCAAGTAGTCATGGTATGGCTGAAGTTTAGTTGGTCGCGATTGACGCTCGGGGTACACGGGGGCTTTGCTTCTATCACGGAGATAGTTACGAACGGTATTCCTTGAGATACCCAAATCCTTGGCGATACGGCGGATGCTGCACCCTTGCTGATGTAAAACATGTATTTCCACTAGTTGCTCCTGATTGATCATAATCCGCCGCTTTGTCCATTTACGAACGGATAGTTTGCCTCAGGTGGGTCAATTTTAAATCGGCGTTAGTGGGTCATTTTGACATCGGCGCTGACAACCGTATCGGACAACTAATTTAACTTTTATCAGTGTTTGGACGTAAAAATGCATGTTGAGTTGAAAGAAAAATCCCGCTTTTGAGTTCTATATTTTCAGAGAAGAAAATAAGGAGCGTCGTATGACACAACCAATCAAAATTACACTCTATCGATGGGCAGGAAGCTGGGGGCCTTTCAAGGTCAACATCCCTTGCGGAGAATGCACGCTAACCCACGATATTTTAACCGATACTTTCGAAAATGAGCTGTCCGATGTGCCTGTAGAGCTGGAAGTTAAAGATTGGTTATCTTGCTGGTGGGAACCCTTAAAAAATGGCGCTTGGCACGCCCCTATTCTGATTGTAGAAGGTAAGGTGATCAGCCAAGGAGAAGCATTAAATCGAGGTGTATTAATACAGTCGGTTGTTTCTGAGTGGGTTAAACGAGATAGTCTTAAAGGGAATATTGTTTACGGAAAGGCTACGTGTCCACATTGTAAGAAGGCCAAGCAGCTGCTTGATAATGCAGGTATCTCATACCAATATTACGATGTCGTGAAAGACAGCGCCGCGCTTTATAGAATGATACCGGAAGTGAAAGCCATCATAGGTGAGAAAACACCCGTAACTGTGCCTCAAATCTGGCTAGAAAGTAAGTATATCGGAGGTGCTGATAGTCTGGAAAAGTGGTTAGTGGCAAAGGGGCTAGATAACGTCCCAAATAATGTTGTTGAGATACCAAGTCACTCCGCATAGCGCGACTTGAAAATACCCTGAAGCTATAGAAACAAAAAACCCTGATTAGGGAATCAGGGTTTTTTGTATTAATTCGCTAGCTTTTTCACTAAACGAGAAAGAGCAGAAGCTTTTTTCTTCTTCGCTTTACCGTGAAGTGCTTTGTGCATTGCATCTTTAGCAATCATTTGGCCAATGTAAGCGCCACCAAGTTCGTTTGTCATGACCTTCTCCTGGAAGTTACCCTTCTTGTTTATGTAGTAATCTTACACCACAAAAAGACAAAAACAAGATCTAAATCACATATTTATGTAATTAAATTTCAGGATAGCTTAACTCGGTCGCCTATTAAAGTTAGCGTTTTGGCTGTTGATAAGTTTTACCGGCCGCTACGTAAGTATCTTTTTGTTTGATTTCAAAGAAAGTTTCAAAGAACCAGGCAGCAAACTTGATTAGGTGGTCTCCCTCATTCATGACATGCTCAACATATTCTTGCTCTTCACCAGACTCATCTTGTTGCGTTGTCATATGGTAGATACGTTTCTCGCCATCCACTTCCGCAAGGCCAAACTGACCGGTTAGAGACTGCGCCGCTTGTGCAATCTCGACTTCTTCACAAGCTTTTAGTAACTCTAGTGCCTTCAGCATGCTCTCTTGCTGGACAATTTCTTTTACCAACGTTTCAAATTCATTTTGTTGCATTCTTTCACCTAACGATTAAAGACGGTTTGTCGAGCATTTTAGAAAGGTGATGTCTCCCTTGCAAGAAGATTCAAGCCGTTGCTGCAGACCGGAGTGAAAGATGGGTCAGAACACGCCTGCCGCTGGTGACAACTCTCCCCATAACATTGTGTTTTAGGTGCTCTATCTTCAACGATGACAACCTTGCGACGAACAGTGTATATTCCAACACTAACAAATAATAATTGATTCTGCGTGAGAGGAATTGATTCTTAGGAGGAAACAGTGGATTGGATTCAAAGTGTACATAGCTATATTCGCGTCGTTGAAGAGGGAAGCTTTAACGGTGCAGCACGAAAACTCAATACCACCAGCTCGGCCATCAGTAAGCGCATTCAATGGCTCGAAGATAAAGTGGGTGTACAACTGCTAAAACGCACCACTCGCTCAATCAGCCAAACGGAAGCAGGCGCTCTATTCTACGAGCGTGCCAAAAGCCAGCTCGATTCCTGGCAGTCCGTTTTAGACGAGACTCGCTCCGTGAACCAATCCCCGGCCGGGCTGTTAAAAATTGGTGCGACACTTGCGGTGGGTTCTAAGTTTCTCGTCCATTACCTAGATGACTTTCTTGAACAATATCCAGACATAACCTTACAGCTGACGACGACATTGCCCGGTCAACTCCCTGAATTGAGTCTGGATCTCTTTATCAGCCGAGAGCTGGAGCAACTTAACTCGCTTAGCTTTAAAGCCAGCCCTCTGTTTAAGCATAAGGCTCAGTTCTATGCCGCTCCGAGTTACTTGGAAAAGAACGGCACACCAGAACGTGTTGAAGATTTAACCCAACACAACGTGCTTATCTGGGGTGAAAAACCAGTAAGAGAAATTAAAACCAATAAACACCAGCGGATTAGCTTGTCCGGTAATTTTGCCACCACAAACCCAGAAGCTCTGTTTCATGGTGCTAAACGAGGAATGGGGATACTCATGACCAACAATGTCATGATCAAAGATGATCTAAAATCCGGAGCATTGGTGCCTATTTTACCAGACGTAACGGCCGATGAAGCGATAGTCTATGCTTATTACCCCAAACTAGACTACCAACACACGAGAACTCAATTGTTTCTCGATTATTTAAAATCTCGATTAGAAGAAGAAAAGCGAGAATAACTTCGATAACTAGACGTGCTCCGAAAGCATTCCCTTGCCTTAGATGACTTTGGCACTAGCCAAAAGGCGCATAAGAATGAGAGCGAACAACAAAACTGCGTCAAAACAGAGCACCCAGCATAAAGCAAGGCGGGTTACCCCGCCGGCTTTTATGAAGCCTTACTCACTTCAAAACGCCCGACTAACTGGTCGAGACGCTGTAGTGAATTCTGCATCAATGTTGTTCTACGAGATAACTGTGAAGAGGCTTCTTGAAGTTGAGTCACCGTAGACTGCGCTTCATCCGCTGTTTGTCGGTGTTCTTCACTGTTTCTGGCGATATCCTGAATCAAAGTAAACAGACTGGTGACTGAAGTTTGCAACTGTTCGCTTCTGGCCGATTCATCCACGACTTGCGTGTTATTCTCCACATTGGTGATCCCTTCCTGCATATAGCTAACAGCACGCTCTGACTGAGTATGAAGCGCTGTCATTAACTCACCAATGTTATTCGCCGCCTGGGAAGTCTTGTTAGCAAGCACTCGCACTTCATCTGCAACGACAGAGAAACCGCGGCCATGCTCTCCGGCTCGCGCCGCTTCAATTGCAGCGTTCAACGCCAGTAGATTGGTTTGAGCCGTTATTTCAGTAATGACAGAAACAATGCTGCCTATTTTTTGCATTTCATTGTTCACTTCGTTCACTGTTTCAGCTGAAGATTGAACAATGCTTTTAATTTGCTGAGCACTTTCAGCGGCTTTCTGATATTCAAGTTGGGCTGACTGTACTGTCTGCTGCATCAACTCATTCATTTCATTTGCAGTATCATTAGCGCTATTGATTTCTTTGCTTTGAACACCCGCAAGAGAAAGCATATCAGTAATGGAAGTCGCCGTCATATCACTACTTGTAAGCAATACCTGGCTACGACGGAACATAGACTCCGACACCTTTTGCACTTCTTTACTGGCGAAAACGAGCTCTTCAATAATACCTTCTAAACTATCGATAAAACTGTTAGTCCAACGACCTAAATCACCCGTTTCATCTGACTTAAATTTACTCTCATTCAGGCGACGCGTTAGGTTCCCATCGCCTTCTGCTAATACCTGCATTACCTGAGTCATACTTTCAAGGTTTTTAGCCATAGGTTTAGCACTAAAAACATGGAACAACCCTATCGCAACAAGCCCCATGAAGATAGAGAGCAATAAGAGCAGATCTTTTGCTAAAGGGAAGAAGGCATCAATCACAAAAGGAACCAGCATAGGCCCGAAGATACTCAATGTGAATTGCTGATTCAGTTTTTGTGCAACAGAACGATGGCGGTAAACCTCTTCCAGGTCTGACTCACACATCATGCCCCAACGATCGCTCGATCCGGGCAAAGTGAATGTCACACCCTTACCTATCACAGGTATATGTCGGTAATCCGAATAACCCGGATAATCGATGTATAGGTTCTCACCATTTCGGATCGTTTCTCGAATCCCTGGGTGGAGCTTATTCGTCGCTGGGTCATTGAACACAATCTCAAATTCGGTATGATGATTTACCTTCACCACACCCCATTTGGTATGAACACCATCTTTCAAGTTCTCTCCGTGAGAAAAGTGGTTATCCTCAAAGCGGGAACGAGACAGAGCAACACCAGGTTTAATAGCAGGGTCAAAGTTAGAGTCGACCATAAATAGATAGTTATCACCTGATTCGCTATAGATATGACCCGCTTCTCGCTGAATTAAATCACCAATAACATCATTAGGAACACGCCCACACAAGCAGCCTTTTGTATTGTCTTCAAATTCTATTGGCTGATAGAACATGAGCGTCACTTCATCATGAAAATGAGAGCTAGATGGCCCAATAGTTAATGTCACATTATCACGATATGGACCGTGCAAAAAAGGTTGGGTAAGCCCTTCTTGCAACGCTTCCGGTGATACAACTTTCTTTCCTTTCTGCGCCACATATGAAGATTCAATAATCTCTCCATGAGCAGAAACAATAAATAATTCGGATAGGTCAGAACTGCGCTGTAATAGACGATTTAACGTATCTCGGTATTCATGTTTAGATTTAGTCGCGACGTAAAGAGAAGCGTCATGCAGAAAGGACCACTGATTTTCAGCCCAGGTGGTTAAAATTTTAACTCTAGTATTGGCAATATTTTCAAAAGTTTGTTCTAAAGAGGCTTTACGCTTTCTGTTAAACCAGCAAGCTTTGCGCATTGCGAGTTTACCCGTACAACCAAACCACGGCAGCCACCTCTGTTCTTCAGGCGTCAATTGCATAAAAATCCCTCGTTTTCATATTCTTATGAAGAAAATTTTGCAATACGCGTTCCAACATTGAGATGTTAGTACATTATTCCGCGCTTAAATAAAATAAGGAGCGAGTTGACTATAATATTAAAAATCAACCAGTTAAATCAACTTCAAGCATTCCCCACACATACATAAGCACTCTCTACTATAGGGAAACAAACCCCATATAGCACCAATTTGGTGCCATTAAATCACTATATCGAGTCGGATTAAGGGGTAGTGCTCAACACTTCTGTCGGGAGGATTCGGTTTACTTTCAACCCGGTAGGTTTACCAGCTTCGCTGGGCAAACAAAAAAAGCCAAGTAATACTTGGCCTTTTCAAACTAACAAGATAATAGGGTATAACCCCGCGTATTATAAAACCGCGTTCTCTTTTTCTTTCAGCAGCTTATCCATCGCATCACGATTAGCAATGAAGGTTGCCATTTCTTTCTTAGGCACCGAGCTCGCCATCGGAATGTTTGCTCTCATGGCATTTACTGGTCGCCCATATTGGATCAGCTCGTAGTGCAGGTGAGGCCCAGTAACACGACCCGTTTTACCCGACAGACCGATTCGTTGGCCACGAGATACTTTTTGCCCTTTCTTCACCAAGATCTTACTTAGGTGTAGATAGCGGGTTTTGTACTTACTGCCGTGTTCAACCACGACGTAATTACCCGCATATGGGTGTTTACGTGTCATGATAACTGTCCCGTCACCTGTTGAAACCACTGGTGTACCGATTGGCGTCGCGAAGTCGGTACCATTATGTGGTGCGATACGACCTGTCACAGGATGATGTCGGTTAGGGTTAAAGCCAGAACTAATACGCCAACCACGACTCACAGGGTAACGCTGGAAAGCACGCTGTAGGCTTTCACCTTTCGCGTTATAAAACTGACCATCGGTATGCAGATATGCTGTGATTTCACGACCGCGATTATAAATTTTAATCGCTTCAATTTCATTCTTACCTGTTGAGAACCCGTTGATGCTTTGTGAACGTCTAACCACTTCAAAACGGTCTCCAGCGCGAAGATCTTTGCCAAAGTTTAATTGCTCTTTTAGCAAGCTCACAACCTGGCTGATTTCAGCAGACGTTAAACCAAGACGACTGGCTGATGAAGAGAAACTCCCATGAATAACGCCAACCAGAGGTTCTTGAGTCCAAATACCAGGAATTGAAATGTCGGTAAAGTTATAACTACCGTCACCATTCAGCTCATAAACTACTTTGTCTGCAATAGAAAATTGCAGTTCCATTTTAAGTAGTTCACCTTCGATATCATCACGCCAGAATCGTAATGTATTGCCGGGTTTTAACGTATCCAGAGCAAGGTAGTTTAAGTCAGTTTCCATGACTTTCATTAATGAGCTATAGCCAAAACCAAGCTGACTAAAAATTGTACTAAGATTGTCGCCAGCCTGGATCTGATACTCAAAGTTTGGTGGGGTGACAACTTCTGCAGTCGTCGCATCAAGAATTCTTTCAACAACCTGCGATTCTGGCAGGTTTAAAGCAATGGTTTTCGTCAATGGTGACTCTTTGAGAGAGTGAGAAATGCCAATAGCGACCAAAACAGGTAAGGAGTACAACAGCAGCGCTCTACGACCCGTCAGATTCGGCAACCGTCTTGTAATTTCATTTGTAGACACGGGAATTACTATCTCCTTATAAACAGGCCTAATAGCTTATGCATTCCAGCATAAGAAATCACTAGGAAATTTCGAGATCTAGCTCAGAAAACACCTTTTTTTTACACAAGGAAAATAAATTCATCCTTGTTGCATATGTAAGGAATTACCTACACGCTTCAGGGATACAGAATTTAATTGTTTAGGTGGTTCCGACATCGCTTGATTTACATCATGCGTGAGATAGGAAGCCTCGATAATAGTATCATCTCGCCATTCCAATTGATGAAATTTAATACGATCACCGATGAACACACTATCAAGTAATATGACTCGGCTTGGGAGTGCGTCAAATTTAAACAGACCAATATAATAAAATGTCCCTGTGCCTTGTGTGGTCACGATCATCGGCGCAACGATCCAAGGCTCCTGATTTATCTGGCGTTGAACTATATACTCTGTCGGTAGCAAAACCTTACCTCTTGTAGAGTCAGCGTCATATTGACCTATCAAATAACCAAGTTCTTTATCCCAATCGTCAATGAAGCTCACTGCATTTTGTTCGGGAATTTGAATTGTCCATGGGTTTGAAGATTTGATATTAAGCACGTCCAAAATAATCGAATTTGATTGAACTTCACGTGATGGAAACTTGGCTAATATTTCATCATCGGAGAGGCTAAATCGGTAAACACCAGCAACAATCACAGTGATTAATAATACAACGGGGATAAGAAGGATAAGTGGAATAGGCAGAATTCTATTGCGAGCCATAGAGACTTCCTTGTTTTTATATTTTATAAGTTGCGCTCGGAGTATATACCAAATAAAGACTCATCACCGTAAAACAAACTCGGTACCAAGACATCAAATGTTTCAAAATAAAAATGACCAGTTCTGTCTAAGTTCGTCGAGTTTTCGTTTGAAAGGTGATCACTGGCATGAGGTGTTTAGGGTATAAATGTCCTAAACTGTTTCCTGAGAACTAGCGAAATTTAACCCCTCGTGACGCCAAGCATTCTATTTGCTTGTGCTGAAGCTCACTGAGGACATGAGTAAAGTTTGAGGTTTTTTAAGTTAAACGATGCTAAAACCAAACAGTATCCACTCATGCGAATGTGCGTGCGGCTTGATTCAGCTGCGCTGTTTAGGCGAACCCATACGTACATCGATTTGCCACTGCTTTGAATGTCAAAAGCGAACAGGTAGCGTTTTTGGTGTTCAGGCACGCTTCGCCAAAGCGCACGTCATTTTAGACGGCGACGTTATCAGCTATACCAGAATCAGCGATGACGGGAGCGAAGTCCGATACGAATTTTGTCCAGCCTGTGGCACAACCATGCGCTTGTTGCTGTCTACTGCGCCAGACATCATTGTTGTACCTGTAGGGCTTTTTAGTGACAAAGAATTTCAGGAACCAACCATATCGGTCTACGAGGAGAGAAAGCATGGCTGGGTGAGTTTCGAATGCACTATTGAGCACTTTGAATGACTATATAGCCAGTGCTTATCGAAAATTTGTGCCTTTTTTCAAGCATTTTTCCTACGCTATCTCTGATCGCTTGTTTAGTGCGCTTGATCTATCCCTGCTTTTTTGAGTTTTTTTGAGAATGATCAACCGAGTTGTACTGTGAGGGGTTTCGTATCTCGGTATGAGCGCTATAATCTCCACCTAACATTTGGTGGGGTTTTATTGTGATTTCCAGACTTCCTCGTTGGGTGGAATATGGCGCGTTTCTACTTGCTCTTCTCGCAGGCTGCGTCAATGCCGTCGGTCTACTCGGCTTTCAACATCAAGCGATAACACACATTTCCGGAACCGTAACTCAGCTAGGGAACAGCTTACTAACAGGTATGGACAGTTCCATTCACCTGTTCTTCATCGTATTCAGCTTTTTGATTGGTGCTGCGTTCAGTGGTTTTTTTATCGAAAGCAGTGCATTGAAACTTGGGCGTCGTTACGGGGTTGCGCTGTGTATTGAAGGCAGTTTACTCCTTCTTAGTTTGGGCTTTTTGGTTCAGGGCAATGTTTATGGCCAATATTTAGCTTCCGCTGCCTGCGGTTTGCAAAACGCGATGATTACGACGTTTAGCGGTGCTGTAGTCAGAACCACTCATATGACGGGTGTTATTACTGATCTGGGCATTATGATTGGAGAAAGCTTACGCGGACGTCAATTTGACCGACGAAAAGCCCTGTTATTCTTCTTTATCTTTTCAGGATTTTTGCTCGGTGGCGTAACCGGAGCAGCCCTATTTACTGTGTATGGTCTGCATACACTGATCTTTCCAGCTCTATTGGCATTTGCTACCGCAATTATCTATTGGATTTACTTGTACATGCTAAATCACAGCACAAGAGATTGAGAATAAAGAACTATCACGTTCCGACTGCAAAACAGCCTAAATGTAAAAAGTTTTATAACACTTAGGCTGCAAAGGTGCCCGACTGAATACCGTCAAAAACTAAACAGCAAATTCTGTTCTCAGTCCTAACGACCATCCCAAACTTTTCCTTACCCTCTTCTATCCCCCCAAACTTGACATGTACCAGTGGAAAGTCGTTATGTTAAGAAAGTGTAACGGTGAAAAATCCAACAAATAGCAGGTGATTAAAATCACACTTACCCACGTTTTTACTATTCCAATCACACTGCTTCCCAGAATTATCTTCACTGACGTAAATTGATGATACAATTTTCTAACACGGGCAACATATTCGTATACAGAATTGCATTAATCAGCGAATTTACCGACAAATCGACTGAATAAGTAAATGTATATAATGAATAGTATTGCAATGGATGTAGTTTGCGGGTACCCTCCGCATCCTGCGATTAAATACGGATGTTTAGTGAATATTTATGTCATGCAGTATGGCAAGTATTGACTAGTAGTAACACGAGACAATGTATGCACAATAATACTAATGCTACAGAAGCACCTAAAGGCAACTTTTGGATGTTCCTGATCCCATCCTTAATCGGTCTTCTGCTTTTTATGGCACCAATCTCTTACGATGGTGATCTTACTATCCCAGTTGCGGTCATGGCTAAAGTCATTCCTGCTGTACTCGGCGATACGTTAATTGCCATTATTACCGTTATTATCTCTTTTATGGCTGTCGCTTCTGTTCTTTGCAAAATTTTTCAGCCGGCTGCGATCCTTCGTAATGGTTTCCTGAACGGTTTATTTAACCCATCTCCACTTTGGTTACTTGTTCGCTTAATCGGCGCAGCTGCCGTGTTGATGACCTTCTTTGAAATCGGTCCTAAAGCAGTCTGGGAAGAAAATACAGGTGGATTGGTACTAACAGGGCTATTACCGACACTGTTTGCGGTTTTCATCTTTGCTGGCCTATTACTGCCACTGCTGCTTAACTTTGGCTTGCTGGAACTGTTTGGCGCACTGCTAAGTAAAATAATGCGTCCAGTATTTAACCTGCCGGGTCGTAGTGCTATCGACTGTATGGCATCTTGGTTAGGTGATGGCAGTGTTGGTATACTGCTTACCAGTAAGCAGTACGAAAACAAGTTTTACACCCAACGTGAAGCTGCGGTAGTGGGCACCACATTCTCTGCGGTATCTATTACCTTCAGTTTGGTCGTCATCGCTCAGGTTCAACTTGAACACCTGTTCCTGCCGTTCTACGGTACTATTTGTCTTGCAGGTATCGTTGCCGCTGTGATTATTCCTCGCTTACCACCACTAAGCCTGAAGAAAGATCGCTATATTGATGACAGCAAGCGAGACAAAGATGCAGATGCCGTTCCTGAAGGCCATACTACGTTTTCTTGGGGTATGGATCTGGCTCTTAAACGCGCATCTGAAGTGACCTCGTTCCAATCAGTGTTTAAAGAAGGTGTTCACAACGCAATAGATATGGTCTTTGGCGTTCTACCTGTCGTAATGGGCCTAGGTACCGTGGCTTTGGTAGTCGCAGAGTACACTCCTGTATTTGAGATTCTGGGTCAGCCATTCATTCCTTATCTTGAATTGCTACAAGTTCCTGAAGCAGTAGCCGCATCGCAAACCATCGTCGTTGGCTTTGCTGACATGTTTATCCCTGCGATTCTGGCTGCATCAATTGATAACGAAATGACGCGCTTTGTGATTGCGGCGATGTCAGTGACTCAGCTTATCTACATGTCTGAAGTAGGTGCTTTGCTGCTAGGCAGTAAGATTCCAGTTAATATCGTAGAACTATTCGTTATCTTTATTCTGCGTACCCTAATCACACTTCCTGTGATTTCTGGTATGGCGCATTTGATCTTCTAAAATCAATTGCTCTTACTAAGGCTCCGCTGCGGGGCCTTTTTTATTTCTTAGCGCAAGCCTTCCTATTGCTTCATTTCAATCATGGTTCGCAATACCAATCGATGAAATTGGCTGGTTATTCTCTTCTCTCAAGTTGGCACCGCTCTCATCAGACCAGCCTGTACATACTCATCTTAGCATGCCCTCTTATCTAACTTATTCATATCAAAGAAGTAAATAATAACGTCAAGTCTCATCCATAATCAGAGTGTCAAATTTAGTGTTTTTTTATCCCAAAAGCGCATGTTTGGCTTCAAGTTTTTCATCATATTGTCGATAAGTAAGGAAGAACCAAACTCAGGTTTCTTTACTGTCAAATTCACCCATTGAATAAGAGGTGAAAGCAGGGATAAGCCAATAGGGATATACTCAGAGGAAAACTAATGAAATTCAGACACAAGGTTGTCACCGCCTCTTCAATTTTGCTGCTAATTACTGTATCGCTACTTTCGATAGAGCAAGTCATAACTATCCGTGCGCAAACCAGCGAACATATTGATTCAAGCGTGCAAGAAATCTTAACGAGCGTAGGCAACACCGTAAAATCAGAAATGGCGGCCAAGAAGGATCTTGCTCGCGCTACTACCGAGATCATTGAGCTAGATCCAAACTCATATGACTATGTTAAGAGTATTGTCGAGAAACCAACCCTAAAATCTAGCTTCATCGCGATTGGTTTAGGATATGACAGTAACGGAGTCGTGGTCGAAAATGACGATGGTTGGGAACCAGACGCTACTTACGACCCTCGCAAACGTCCTTGGTTTACAGACGCAAAAAACAAAGGCGACCTGGCAGTCACCGCTCCGTATGTGGATGTATCCACGAAAAGTGTCATTATCTCGGTTGGAACACCAGTCCAAGAGAATGGTCGGTTTACAGGTGCGATGTTTTACGATTTAGCACTCACGACGCTTTCCGATTTAGTCAACCAAGTCAACTTGTTTGACGCGGGCTATCTGTTTCTGGTTGCTTCAGACGGTACTACCATCGCACACCCTAATAGCAAGCTCCATGGCGAGAAAATCAGCAGCTACTTACCGCAGGTCAAACTGGAAAGTACGACTCAGAAGATTGAAATAGATGGCAACCCATACGTGGTCAGCCTGAAACACATTCCAAGTGAAGACTGGTATTTGGGTGCTGTGATCGACGAAACAATCGCCTATGCAGATGTGGCTGAGTTACGTAACAGTGCAATCATCTATTCAATCATTGCGATTATCGCGTCAATTATTGCTTTGACTCTGCTGATTCGTACCTTAATGCGCCCACTTGATACATTGAATAACGCGATTAAAGATGTCGCATCAGGCAAAGGCGACCTCACTCAACGCCTGGAAACCAATACCGATCCTGAGTTTTCTGAGCTAGCGAAAAACTTCAACACATTTATCGAGAACTTACAGCATCAAATCGTTGAATCAAAAAGCATTTCTGACCAGATCCTAACGGGTACGCAAATCACGGCAAGAGGCGCTGAAGATTCCGCAAGCGCGATTCAAACTCAGCTACAGGAACTTGAGCAGTTGGCAACAGCGATGCACGAGATGTCTGTCACGGCAGGTGAAGTGGCAAACAATGCACAAGGAGCCGCTAGTGCAGCGAAAGAAGCAGATCAAGCGACGGTTGAAGGTTCATCAGTCGTAAGTGAATCGACACAAACCATCAACCTACTTTCAGATAGTATTGATTTAGCCGTCGAGGAAGTTCACGTTCTTGAGTCGGCAACAGCGAACATTGAAACGATCCTTAAAGTGATTAACGACATCGCTGATCAAACCAACCTACTCGCGCTTAACGCAGCGATTGAAGCCGCTCGTGCTGGTGAGTCAGGCAGAGGCTTTGCAGTGGTGGCTGATGAAGTGCGTACGTTGGCTCAGCGTACACAAGAGTCCACAACAGAGATTCGTAGCATGATTGAGCAGCTTCAGTCTGGTGCCTCATCCGTTGCCAGCGCAATGCACCAAAGTAAAGGCAGCGCTGTTGAAGCGGTGGAAAAAGCCGAGTTAGCCAATAACTCACTGCAACGTATTCGAGATGCTATTCAAAGAATTTCTGATATGAACTTACAGATAGCCTCTGCAGCGGAAGAGCAGAGCCTAGTTGCTGAGGAGATCAACAACAATACTGTTAATATTAAAGACCTGTCAACTCAGGTCGCTGAATCAGCGAATCGAACCAACGAAGCGATGCAGACTCAGCAACAGGATGTTCACAAGCAAGACGAAATCCTCAACCGATTTACCGTATAAAGTAACCTGCAATAACAACAGCGAGCCTAGCTCGCTGTTTTTCTATCCATCACCTTGCAAAGTCTGACTAGAGTCTTAAATCGACATGCACATAACGATCATTTGAACGACGATAATAGTGTTCGTCAACTTTTAAATAGGTCAAATTACCAATTTGGATAAAGACGCTATTACTTGGAACGCGATCTCGGTAGTAATACCTGTGCCTTGGCGGTCTGGCGTCCACCACAATCACATCTCGATGCTTATATTTATGCTTATGCCTGTGTTTATGTTTACGCTTATGGTGGTGACGATCATGGTCATGATGATCATGGTAGTGATGATGCTCTCGTTCATAGCGATGCTTATGCTTCGGATCCGCCATCGCGTCGGCACTAAACATACCTAAAGAAAGCATCACGCCAGCCATGGCAACAGATAATTGTTTTGACACAACAGTTCCTCTCATCGAAATTACCCCTCTGATCTTAGGCAGCGGACATCTATACCATGTCAGACCCCCGCTAAGGTTTTTCACCAAACCGTCAGGGTTTTTGCCAAATATCTGGTTTACGTCAAAACAGTGGCTCCACCGCGATGTCTAGTACCATTTCAGAACCAATAAAAAAGCCGCGCTATTTCATCAGCGCGGCTTTACCAGAATTGTCTTTTTCAGGGTGATTACACAGCTTGAGCAATTAACAAAAAGCAGCCAAACAGGAATATCATGCCCATTCCCATCGCGCCACCGCCAGCTTCATAAATATCGCTATCTTCCACCGGTACGCGACGGACTTTCATGGTCATCGAGAGAGGAACAAAAACCGCAAGGAATACCAGAATAATACCTGCATAGCTAAGGATGGCTAAGAAGTGTTCTGGTGCAAACACTGCACCCAGCAAAGGCAAAATAAACGTGGTGACAAATACCACTGGCTTACCCGCTTGCAACAAATCTGCGTTTTGATCGTAAAGGGCCATCGCCACGCCTAAGAAAGAGGTCAACAGAGCAAGGCCTGTAAACATAGACAGAATAAACTCCAGCCCAGTGTATTGCTGCCCAAGTACCGCAATCAATTCCGTCACATTTGAGTATTGTGCAAGCTCATGAGGGGGTAAATTGCCCACAACAGCAAGTAGCCATAGCAGGTAACAAATAAGAGGAATGGTTGAGCCAACAATGATCATGTTACGCAACTGCGTTTTGCTCGCTTCTTTGTTGTAGCTGACCAGAGACGGAATCACGACCATAAAACCAAAGCTCGTAAATAGAACTGAGCTGGTTTTAATCAGCGCTACTTTGTCTTCGCTCACGACTTCATCTAGCCCTTCAAATGTCACGCTTGGCATAAGAGCGAAAAGAGTAAGGATAAGTGCGGCAATCATACCAATGAACAACGCGCGATTAAGCTTATCAACAACACCAGTGCCGGCAGAAACAACGATGCCAACCAAAAGAGTGAAGCCAACTTGGCTTGAGATGGTCGAGATTGGGAGTCCCATCGACGCAGTAACTTTTTGTAGCAAATCGCCAGCACCGATAATGTAAGCCATTAGAAGACAAACAAGCAGGGCATAAAGCAGACCGTTAGTAACCAACTGGCCACCTTTCCCAAGCGTTTCACGGGCAATCGCGTTCATGCTAACGCCACCACCCACTTTACAGCTCGCTTCAAGAAGAAGCAGCGCCGCGTAAGTGGTTCCGGCCCAGATGAACAGCATAAGAAGTGTGCCCCACAGGAGGCCAAATTGAGCGAGCACCATAGGTATAGCAAGCATACCGGCGCCAAGAGCAGTACCTGCAACAATCAGGGAGCTGCCGACAAGTTTTAGATTCACGGTTAATACCTCTAAATTCAATCCGTTTTTGTTTCGCCTGCCGTACTTAATCCAAAAAGTACAAACAACAAAAAGTCCCTCCTAGATTGGCAAAATTTAGGTGCAAAACGACACCAAATAGCCATAACAACACGCATTAAAAGAGTGTTTACTCTAATTCATGAGCATTTAGGAGAGCGTTTCCAGGCGATATTTTGATTGATGGGATGTCCAAATTTTGGGTTCGAAGCAAAATAGTTCATCAAATTCATCAATCTCTCATTCACAATAGAATGAGATTGGTTCGGCGAGATTGTACGGCATAACCAGGATAATTGAAAAGTAAAAGGTCAAATTTTCAGCCCTATATTTTATTATCTGCAACCAAACACCTAATATGTGTGGTTATAATAACCAGAAAATAGATGAATATCTGGCATTCTCACACCTAACTATCGAGTGTACATTTTTTTTTACAGATTGGGAGAAGACGTTAAATTCCAATGCCGTAGCCTAGATCAGACATTATCGCTATTATTCGCTGCGTACCGACATCATTCGGTGCACATACCTCTAAAACACTGAGTTACGGTTCGAAAATTTGGTAACTTAAGTGGCGAAATGCTGGGTTCGGTTCCCCAGCATTTACATTTTCCTTGGTTTTAAGCCAAATCCATACGACACATAACCCCTTGATTTTAATCAACAGATTTCGTCTAAGGCCTGTATCATATACGTCAAAGCATGAACTCCCTCATCAGCAATTACTTTTTCGGTTTCGCTCATGCAGTTATAAAGCGTTTGCAATTCTTCTTCACCAATCGATTCGCGATGTAAGTAAAGCTCCTTGTAGTTCATCAATCGCAACTGAGATTCACGCATCAACGCCAAAACACCTCTCCTGACTGTCTGTTGTTTGTCAGCAATTTCACTACGTAACATATCTAAAATGCGTTGCATTTTGCGAATATCTGTTTCGTTCGTGGTCAAATGATATGACTGATTATTTCCCATTTTTTATAGCCAACTGAAATTTATGTATTTTTTAGGTCGCCATTCATATACCTAATTTTTAACAAGATAAAGAGCACCTGGTTAAACTGGTCCACTTCTTGCGTATTTTAGGTCAAAACAGTCCATTCTGGAGATGGTATGCAAGTCGACCCTATTATCGAAGCACTGATCAAAAGGCGAAAAGAGCTCGGCTTCTCCCGTGAACAAATCGCCAAAATGGCCGGGATGAGCGTTAAAACCTATCAAAGAATTGAACGAGGTGAATCCGATCTCAAGCTTTCACAATACCGTTCAATCTTAAGATCAATGCAGCTAACTGATCTTGATATTGCACTCGATATCAGGGGCGTGGAACATGTGACAGAACAGGATCTTGCCTCCATCGCTCGCCTATTATCACCTGAAGCACAAGCCTTATTAGTACGTCTTTTATCTCTCATACTCGCGCAGCGTAATAGCACTTCCTAAGTCGGATGGTCTGTCACAATTAGGCTGCAATATCGGTTCTCCAATATGTAATGGAGACGTTTTATGAAAAGCGGCTTAATTATCAGATGGGCTGTTACCGCCTTGACATTTTTCCTTATAGGCCTTACCTCGGTGTTGACCAAGCAACACAACGAGCCTTCCACACACCCAGTGAGAAAGCCCACCCATCGACATATAATGGTTACACACTCCATCATTCGACTTAGCGTCCACTTGTCCCGAGTTTGCCAATAACAAACGGTTTTCACTATGTTCAATCACAGAAAAAGGACCGCTTCCTATCTGTCGGTGGGCAACTAAGTCTGCAACTCTGACAATAAAGATTGCAACTTTTACATTAAAGTTTGAAACTTTTATGGCTGGATATTGCAGCCTGTTTTTTGTTCTGGCACATTTTTGGACATCATTTCCGTTTTATCAAGATTGTTAATTTAGTAAAGCATGAATTATTAAAAATATGGAAAAAGTCGCTTACGTGAGTGTTCAGTATCACTGGAGCAGCTCACTTCTACCAACGCTGGTTGATTCACACCGAATAACACAGCATCATCCCATCAATTGCTCATTTGTATGGCGGCAAGTGCGCAACTTTAGTCATGTAAACCGTTCAACATAGCCATACTATGTTCACACCTTCTTAATTGAGAAAAGCTAACCAATGACAAGTTCCATACAGCGCAGGGAGCAACAAATCAGAACCGTCTGTAAGTACATAGATACCCACCTTGACCAAGAGTTGAGTTTGGAGCAACTGAGCCAGATTGCTATTTGCTCTAAATATCACTTTCAGCGAGTGTTCTCTGCATTTATGGGGATTAGTGCTACGCAATATGTGCTGTTAGTAAGGCTTAAACGAGCGTCATTTCGTTTAGCGTTTGAAAAGAACATAACGATCACAGATATCGCTTTTGAAGCGCAATTTGAAAGTTCTGAAGCTTTCAGCCGAGCCTTTTCTCGTACATTTGGTCAAACTCCATCTCAATTCAGAAGTCAACCAGAGTGGCAGCACTGGCACTCAAAGTATGAATTTAATCCACCTACCTTAGGAGAATACATTGTGGATGTGAACATTGTAGATTTTGCCGAACAACCTATCGCTTTTATCGAGCACCGAGGAAAGCCACAAAGAGTTTTTGAAACGGCGGCTAAGTTCATTGAATGGCGAAAATCGACAGGTCTCTCGCCAATAAAAACCAGCAAAACCTTCGGTATTCCTTATGGAGACCCAAGCCAATTGCCAGAGGAAGAATTTCGATTTGATATCTGCGGTGGCCATAATGGAGAAGTCCCAGAAAACCCACTTGGCGTAAAAGCTGGGGTTATTCCAGCAGGACGTTGTGCAATGGTGCTGCATAAAGGAAGCCACGATACGATTGGCGACACTATCTATCAACTCTACCAACAATGGCTACCAACAAGCGGCGAGGAGCTTCGCGAGTTTCCAGTATTCTTCTGCTACCTAAACTTTGTGCACGAAGTGGATGAGTGCGATCTCTTGACCGAGGTTTATCTACCCATTCTATAACCCGATATATGTATGTCATTGCTTATAGGTGCTGTAAAAAGCGAAATGAACAGTTAAAAAGGACTACAACTACGCTTACATGTCCATAAAGACAACCACACAGCAATCAAAGCATACTACAAGACCAAACTTTCAAAGTCAGACTATGGAATCATGGTTTTAAGCGATTAAGTAGCAGCGTTACTATATCGCAGTTGAAAGCCTCGCTTATACGAGGCTTTTTCATATTAGATTTCCTTAGGGTATCAACAACGTTCAAAACACATTTTGGGCAGCGATTCGTTGGGACGCACTATCAAACTAAAAAGTAGGGCAAAATTAGTTTCGAACTTTATTGTTACTTTCTTAGCTGTAGCGTCACGAAGTAATCAGTCCTGCGTAAGAGAAAAGTTTTAACCTGTGTTGTTCACCGACACTATCCATGGGATCGACTTGCATAACCCACTCGTACCACGTACAATCAATCGCAATTCGACGATTGACTATAAAGACCGACAGATGAGTGATAAATGCGATAATACCTGCCAGGTTTCTTTCGAAACGACTGAGCAACAACTGAACAAAGAAAAAACCTTGGCAGCACAGGCAAAAGCTTTGTCACACCCAGCGCGTATACGCATCCTGCACATCCTCCATAAGTTAGACACAATGGACAACTGCTTGAATAGTGATTTAGTCTCTGAGCTGGGTCTTGCTCAATCAACGGTTTCAGAGCACTTACGAATTCTAAAACAGGCAGGCTTTATTACCGCCGAGCCTAATCCACCAAAAGTTTGCTATCGTATTCAGCGCAAAGCATTGGACAGTTTCAACTCTGAATTTTCTAACCTTTTTAATTAATCGCCCTTGCACACTAAGAGAGTAAGAGCACATTCAAAAATCGTCTTTCGACGATAAACGAGGAAGGCACCATGACCACCGAAGTTTTAACCAGTGCTAGTAATAAAATGAGCTTTCTTGATCGATATTTAACCATTTGGATTTTTGTCGCAATGGCAATTGGTGTGGGTATTGGTGCTGTTTTCCCACAAGTCGCCCAATGGAATGAAGCCATGTCGGTCGGCAGCACTAACGTACCACTGGCTATTGGCTTGATCCTGATGATGTATCCACCACTGGCTAAAGTGGACTATGGATTGTTAGGCACGGTGACCAAAGACAAAAAAGCCATCACGCTGTCATTGGTAATGAATTGGGTTGTTGGTCCGATTCTCATGTTCATCCTTGCTTTGACATTCCTTGGCGTTCACCCTGGCTACATGGTTGGAATCATCCTCATCGGTCTTGCTCGATGCATCGCTATGGTTCTGGTATGGAATGATATCGGTGGTGGTAATAAAGAATATGGCGCGGCGTTGGTTGCTTTAAACAGTGCGTTTCAAATTCTCACTTATAGTGTGATGGCATGGCTATTTATCACCGTGCTACCACCTTATTTTGGCTATGAAGGTTTCGTCGTTGATATCTCTATGGGGGATATCGCAGAAAGCGTATTGATTTATCTTGGTATCCCTTTCCTTGCTGGTTTTCTGAGTCGCAAGTGGCTGGTCGCAGCCAAGGGAGAACAATGGTACAAAGATGAATTCATTCCACGAATTTCCCCAATCACCTTAATCGCGCTACTTGCGACTATCGTGCTAATGTTCAGCCTGAAAGGTGAAATGATTTTAGATCTTCCGATGGATGTATTTCGAGTGGCTATTCCATTGGCGATTTACTTTGTATTAATGTTTTTTGTCAGTTTCTTTATTGGGAAGAAAATCGGGCTTCCTTATGACAAAAATGCTTCTATCGCTTTCACCGCAACCGGCAATAACTTCGAGCTCGCGATCGCCGTTTCTATCGCGGTGTTTGGTTTAAACTCAGACCAGGCGTTCGCGGGTGTGATAGGTCCCCTAATTGAGGTGCCAGTTTTAATCGCGTTAGTTAACGTCGCACTCCGAATGAAAGCCAAATACACGAGCTAATTGAAAAAATTAAACAAATATCGCCCAAAACGCCTTCCCTTACCGGAAGGCGTTTAAGTATATTGATTATGAAACTTGGTTTGAGCTCATGTAAAGAAGGGAAAATAAATGGAATTAGATATTTACGTTGTTGACGCATTCACAGATGCACAATTTAAAGGTAATTCGGCTGCAGTCGTTCCTGTCACTGAATGGTTAGAACCAGAGCTCATGCAAAACATCGCCGCAGAGAACAACCTCTCTGAAACGGCATTCATCAAACATATCAGCGAGAATCAATATGAGATCCGTTGGTTCTCTCCTCTTACAGAAATTGACTTCTGTGGTCATGCGACACTCGCTTCGTCCAAGGTTCTTTTTGACCATCTCAATGTTGAAAGCACTATTGAATTTCACACGTTAAAAGTAGGCAAGCTGAGTGTCGTTAAGAATGCTCAGAACAAGATTGAAATGACCTTCCCAATCAGACCGCCGCAACCAGTCAGTGTTATTCCAAAAGAACTTATTGAGGGGTTAAGTTGCAAAGTCGAACGAGTGTTACTCAGCCCACAAGCTTACTTTGTTGTCTTAGAGCACCAACAGGACGTGTTAGACGTTCAATACCAGTCAGAGCAACTCAAACAGCTTGCGCCTTATGACGTCGTCGTCACGGCAAATGGCTCTGACTATGATTTTGTCTCGCGCTACTTTTGGCCAGCAAACGGCGGTGATGAAGACCCGGTTACGGGTTCAATTCACGCAG
This sequence comes from uncultured Vibrio sp., assembly GCF_963675395.1. Classification (NCBI taxonomy): domain Bacteria; kingdom Pseudomonadati; phylum Pseudomonadota; class Gammaproteobacteria; order Vibrionales; family Vibrionaceae; genus Vibrio; species uncultured Vibrio sp. The sequence goes on from NZ_OY776222.1 coordinate 1,464,170, forward strand.
GGCTCGCGCCATTTTGGGCAGAGGAGCTTGGTAAATCTTCGCTTGTCGCCTATCAAGCCTCTGCTCGAGGTGGCATATTACATTGTCAAGTGAGCGACGACAGCGTCAAAGTGTCTGGTGAAGGGGTGCTTTACCTGAAAGGGAAAATTTTCGTTTAACTTCATTTCACTAATCATCCTAAACAAGCCCAATTACAGTTGGGCTTTGTTATTTTACCCCATCCTATCGACAGCATTTTAGTCACTGAATTGCTCACTCATCACACTAACTGCAGTTACGTGTGCATCATGAAGATGTACGAAACCTGATCTTGCTCTCGATTCTTCAAACGAACAACTCATCAAGGAAGTTTAGAGTCTAAGTCTCTCTATTTAAAAAGAATAGTTTCTGGATTACATGCTAAGCTGTAGTAAAGCTTGGTCATTGTTGGAATGACAAGGTTTAACGATCAAAGTACAGCCAGTGACTTCAGCGTTTCAAGGCTACTTGTCTAAACGTCTTTCAGGGAAGCAACGCATTATGAAGCGAATCATCTTTGGTACTTTACTTATTGCTCTACTGACTGCATGTTCAAAAGACAACACGCACCAAGCTCTCGGCACACTAGAGCGTGACCGCGTAACTTTTACTGCGACCTCAAATGAGATCATTCGTGCTCTCCCCGTTAGAGAGGGCAGCCAAGTCAGTAAAGGTGACGTTCTAGTACAGTTGGATACCAAGAATCAACAAGCTGTACTCGCCCATACTGTCGCAGAACAAGCCAAAGCCGAAGCTTATCTGTTGAAACTCACTAACGGCGAGCGACCAGAAGACATCGCTGCCGCCTCAGCAAAAGTAGCAAGAGCAGAAGCACAACTCACCGAAGCGCAAAAAAGCTACCAACGTAAAGCCGAACTGGTACGCAAAAAACTCATTAGCCAGTCCGAGAAAGACTCCGCACTGGCGGCTCGGGATTCCGCTCGAGCTGAACTCAACTCCGCCAAAGAAGAATTCAGTAAACTCACTGCTGGATCTCGGCCTGAAGACATCGAACAAGCTAAAGCGGCATTAATGGCCGCTAAAGCAGATGTAGCACTCCAAGAGCAAAAACTGGCAGAGCTGACCATTACCGCTACGCGTGACGGCACACTGGATAACCTACCCTACAACCTAGGAGAACGAGTGCCGTTGAATGGTATCGTTGCCGTAATACAAGCCAACAGAACCCCCTACGCACGAGTGTACGTGCCAGCCAAATTCCGTCTTAGTTTTGTTCCCGGCAAAACCGTTACGGTTAACGTCGACGGATTGGATAGTCCTTTGCAGGGAACCGTTCGTTGGGTGGCAACAGAGCCATCGTTTACGCCTTATTTCGCACTCACGGAAGAAGAACGTTCACGTCTGATGTATCTGGCTGAAGTCGACTTGCCTGACTCGGCAAAATCACTGCCTTCTGGTGTACCTGCTCAAGTTGATCTGGTGGAGTGATATCATGACGGAATACGCGATCCAGGCCGAGAATGTGGTCAAAAAATTCGGTAGTTTTACCGCAATAAACCAAATCACATTAAAGGTTCCCAAAGGTTCTATCTATGGCTTTTTAGGCCCCAATGGCTGTGGCAAGTCGACCACTATTCGCGTGCTGACAGGCTTACTCAGCCCAACTGAAGGCAAGGTCGATGTTCTGGGATTGGAAATTCCTAAGCAGTCCGAAATGCTACGACTCAAGATCGGTTACATGACACAGAAGTTCTCACTTTATGACGATCTCTCTGTTCAAGAAAACCTTGAGTTTATTGGCCAAATTTTTGGTCTGAGTAGTAAAGCACTTAAAGCTCGGATAGAAGAACAACTGAGAACCTATGGGTTAGATCAGCTACGAAAGCAACGAGTCAGCGGTATGAGTGGCGGTCAAAAACAACGCCTTTCGCTTGCTGCTGCAACCATGCATAACCCCGAGCTTCTGTTTCTTGATGAACCAACCTCAGCCGTCGATCCTGAAAACCGACGTGACTTTTGGGAGCAGTTGTTTGACCTATGTGACAAAGGTACAACCATTTTAGTCACCACACATTACATGGACGAAGCGGAACGTTGTCATCGCCTGGCCATCATGGAGTCTGGTGAAATTCGTGCAGATGGCGAGCCTGAAACACTGATGGAAAACATGGGGGTGAATATTATCGAAGTCAAAGCCGGCAAACTACGTGAGTTAAAAGAAAAGCTCATTCAGCGTGAAGAGGTTCGCTCTGCTGCCCAGTTAGGTATTCGTCTGCGCATTCTGATCCACCAGCGTATTGAACACCCCATTAATTGGCTGAAACAGACGTTTCCAGAGCTGAAAAATGCCGAAATGAATCATGCGCGACCAAGTCTGGAAGATGTCTTCGTCACCGTGACAGGAAAGGGCCGTCAATGATCAAACCAATCGCCCGAATGAAAGCCGTAATGATCAAGGAAATTCGTCAGCTTTCCAGAGACCGGATTACCTTTGGGATGGTGGTGATGATCCCGCTCATTCAGTTGTTGCTGTTCGGGTTCGCGATCAATACGGACATACGTAATATTCCGGTTGGTGTCGTCGATCAAAGTAACAGTACCGCCGGGCGTATCATTACTCAATCAGTCGAAGTCACCCAGGTTGTCGATATCAAAGAAACCTATGCAACCGCCCAAGAAGCAGAGCAAGCCATTCAAGACGGTCTTGTGCGAGCCGTGCTTATTTTACCGAGCGACCTTACGCAACGAATGATGCAAGGGCGCGAACTGGGACAATGGATAGTCGATGGCTCAGATACCATGATCAGCTCTGCAATCTTGTCAATGCAAACCATGCCTCTGACGGATTTTGACTTCGAGATTCGATCCAGACCAAGCAAAACCTTTGAGGTTGCACTCTACTACAACCCAAGCCGACGTTCCGCTGTCAATATTGTTCCGGGTTTACTCGGCGTCATTCTCACCATGACGATGATCTTATTTACCAGTGCTGCCATTGTTCGGGAACGAGAGCGCGGGAATTTAGAGCTTCTTATCACCACTCCGATTCATTCTATTGAATTGATGATTGCGAAAATCGTTCCGTATATCTTCGTCGGCTTGATTCAAGTATTTATCATTTTAGGTCTTGGCCACTGGATTTTTGGCGTTCCGATTAACGGCGCTATCAGTCAAATGCTGTTGGGTACATTGCTCTTTATTGCAGCCAGCCTGACCTTGGGACTGATGATATCGACCATTGCGAAAACACAACTTCAGGCAATGCAGATGACGGTGTTTATTCTGCTGCCGTCCATTTTGTTATCTGGATTTATGTTTCCCTATGAAGGAATGCCAGTGGAGGCGCAATGGATATCTGAAGTACTCCCCGCGACCCACTTCATGCGGATGATTCGAGGAATTGTGTTACGTGGTGCGGACTTAGCCGATTTATGGCGAGATACGTTATGGCTATTCGGATTTACGATCCTTGGCCTATTGGTCGCTTCCCTCAGGTTTAAGAAGTCGCTCGATTAACGCTGGATCAAGGTTATTAATAGTACTCACCCATAGAGCAGTCACGTATGTAAGAAATCGTGTAGTTATTTAAAGAGTCTATCTTAAAATTAAACACCACTTCTTTGCAGACCATACCTTGACGGTCACTATACGTGATAAACCCTTCGCTGTAGGCTCGATTTCCATCGGAAGATTTAATCTGAGCAGCAAGCTCTAAGTAACCTTTGTGTGCGTCAACTCGGTTCATCACTTCGAACGCATCCAGCCATTCTTCTCGATTTGCCATCTTTAGCAACATTGATTCTGCCTGGGATTCCAATTGCTTTGGGTACACATAAAGTCGGTTATACCCAAAATACGCGCACATCAATAAAAAAACGACAGCCAATGAGGTGGTTCTTGTCATGCAAGTGCCTCTTGTTGTTATAAAAACTCACGTTGTAAATTGAGTATAGGAACTCAGCAAATTTTAGGTTATAGAACTTGCCTGAATAACAGAGAACCGTCAGAAACAGTCAATTCTCTGACAATCTCGCTACCAGCAACATAACAAAAAAGGCAGGAATCCGATTAAGATTCTCTGCCTATCGCGATCGTTAGACTCAATATCACGTCTGTTTGTTGGTGTCGTTTTATTCCGTTTGAACGTATTCCGTCGCCTCGCTGGATGTCTTAACAGATTCTACGCTCTCAACTTTGACCGCGGCAACCTTAAATTCAGGGATCTTGGCGTGAGGATCCGTTGCCGTGGTGGTTAACCGGTTGACTGGCGACTCCACGAAATGAAAAGGAATAAATACCACCCCTTTTTGCATTCTTTTCGTCACAAAGGCATCGATCTCAATATGGCCACGACGCGTCGATATTTTCAGACGTTTACCGTTGCTGATCCCTAAAGCTTCAGCATCTTCGACGCTGATCATGGCTCTCGGTCCTGCCAGATTATCTAGTCCTTTTGTCTTACGCGTCATGGTCCCTGTGTGGAATTGCTCCAATACGCGTCCTGTTGTCAGTACCAACGGATATTCAGTATCCGGTAGCTCAGCAGCGTAACGGAATGGGATGCCCACCATTTGCCCTTTACCACGCGTGAACTGGGTTTGGTGCATGATGCGCGTACCGTTCGGATTATTCTTGTTGCTCGGCCATTGAACTCCATTGGGTGTGATCGCATCCCAACGTAGGCCCGCATACTGTGGCGTGACACGAGCAATTTCACTGGTGATCTCTGACACGCTGCGATAATGCCAGTCACTGCCCATGGCATTCGCCAACTCTTGAATGATCCACCAGTCCTCTTTCGCTTCCCCCGGCGCTGTGACGACTGCATTCACCCGCTGAACACGACGCTCGGTATTAGTGAAGTGACCCGATTTTTCTGCAAACGAACAAGAAGGCAAAACCACATCGGCGTACTGAGCTGTTTCCGTCAAGAAGATATCCTGCACGACCAGGAAATCTAAAGCCTCCAAGCCTTCAATCACATGCGCTTGGTTTGGATCACTCAACACTGGGTTCTCCCCCATGATGTACATCCCCCGGACGTCCCGTTTGCATGCTGCATCGATGATTTCTGTCAGCGTTAATCCTTGCTCAACAGACAAATTCGGTGCATTCCACTCTATGGTAAACTTCTGCCGAACCATTGGGTTATACACTTTTTGATAACCCGGATAGCAGTTCGGCAACGCCCCCATGTCACAAGCCCCTTGCACGTTTGATTGGCCGCGTAGTGGATTGATACCACCGCCTTCGATACCAATGTTTCCGCACAGCAGTTGCAGGTTTGCTATAGAACGGACGTTGTCATGCCCGGTGGTATGCTGCGTAATTCCCATCGAATAGTACACAGCGGTACGCTTGGCTGTCCCGATCATACGCGCCATAGCGAAAATATCATCGGCTTTCACGCCCGTTACCAGCTCAACTTTGTCTAAGTTGTAAGCCGGTGACATCACCTCTTGAAGCAAGGTATCAAAACCATCAACTCGCTCTTCAATGTACTCTTGATCAAACCAGCTGTTCTTAATGATTTGCTGCATCACACCATTAAGCAACATGACATCCGTCCCCGGACGATGCGCCAAATAAAGCTCAGCATGCTCAACGATATCGACACGTTTTGGATCCGCGACAACCAGACGGGCACCATGATGACGGATGGCCTGTTTGATATGAGAGGCGATGATTGGATGCGCAGAAGTGGTGTCTGAACCGATAATAAAGATTACATCCGAGTGTTTGATACTCGGGATATCATTGGTCATTGCACCACTGCCTAATGAGGCTTCTAACCCGGTGACGCTCGATGCATGACATAGCCTTGCACAGTGATCTACGTTATTGGTACCGAGTTCACGACGGATGAACTTCTGGAACGCGTAGTTATCTTCGTTGGTCGTTTTCGCTGAAGAAAAACCCGCCAGCGCATTGCTGCCAAAGTCTTGCTTAATCGTAGAAAGCTTGGATGCCACTAATTGAATCGCCTCCTCCCAACTTGCTGGTTGTAGCCAACCATCTTTGCGGATAAGTGGTGTCGTTAATCGTTCTTCGCTCGCAATAAAATCAAAACCAAAACGCCCTTTTACGCACAACATGCCTTGGTTCACTGGTGAGTCTGCACCTTTCACGTAGCGAATTTTATTCTCCGCTTCGTCAACAAACATGGTTAACTTACAACCGACCCCGCAGTAGGTACAGATAGTATCAACAGCCTTCAAATCCTCAGTTCGACCTTGCGATCGGTCACGGCTATCGACCATGGCTCCCGTTGGACATGCTTGCACACAGGCACCACACTGCACACATTTAGAGTCACTCATCAACGTTAAACCGCCGTGCTTGCCTCCTTTGTTGTCTGAACGGAATCGAGGCCGATCATCTGGTCGCAGCGCCGGACGACCATGAGCATCACTCACAAAACCTAGTACCCCATGGACGGCTTGCTCTCGACATGCCTGAATACACTGACCACAACTGATACAACGGTTAGCATCGAATTCAATGAACTCTGAACTGCGGTCAACTTCATATTTATGGCGAAGATCTTTTGCTCGTAGGTCGAGCCAACTTTGATGGTCCACCAAATCTGTTGCCTTGGCTTGTAACGTATCCTCAAATTTCTGCTCAGCTTGATATTCTGTAGAGTAATCACGCAAAGCACAGTCAGTATTGGCCTGACAGCCACATTCAAGGCAACGCGCCGCTTCTTTCATTGCCTCTTCATTATCAAATCCGAGCTCGACTTCGGCAAAACTCTGCTCACGCTGCTCGGGGGTTAACTCCGGCATGATCGTACGAGCAACTTTTTGGATGTTTTCAAAGTGAAGCGGATCAACTTGCGACAATTTTTGCTCTTTACGTGAGTTAAAAGCCGGCGTTGGCATATCCTCCATGTCTCCGTTTAGGAAAAGATCAATGGCTTTTGCGGCAACTCGCCCATCTCCAACCGCTTCTACCGCTGTCGCAGGGCCGCGGCGGAAATCACCAATGCTGAAAATATTCTCCGTCCCGGTATGCATGGTTTGTGCATCGGATTCTGAGGTGTTCCAACGAGTAAGCGGTATCTCTAACGAGTCATTTTCTAAGAAACTCAAATCAGGCTTCTGTGATACCGCGGCAATCACCGTATCGAATGCTTCAGTAAAGAGCTCCCCTGTCGGTTTCGGGCTGCGACGACCTGATGAATCCGGAGCACCAAGTGCCATCCGCTCTAACCGAACGGCATAAACGCGACCGTTGTCATCGGCTAAGTTTTCTGCAGGGTTGGTCAGAAAGTGGAACTTAACGCCTTCATGCTCAGCTTCAACAATTTCATAGTCTTCTGCTGGCATTTCATCTCGAGTTCGACGGTAAATCAACGTCGTATCAGCACCAGCTCGTCTTGCGGTTCGGGCACAATCGATCGCGGTGTTACCACCACCAATAACGGCTACTTTTTTGCCAGTGACATAGTTTCTTTCGGTTACGTAGTCTTTTAGATAATCGACGCCCAGATAACAGCCTTTTAAATCGCTACCCGGATAAGCCATCTCAACCGCTTTAGAAGCTCCGACAGCCAGACAAACCGCGTCGTAATCTTTACTTAATTGTAAAAGCGTGAAATCCACGCCAAGCTTTTTATTGGTTTTGATATTCATGCCATTACGACACATCAATTCGATTTCTTTATCCAGAATGTCTTTCGGTAAACGATATTCCGGTATGCCGTAGCGTAACCACCCACCTGCTTTCGGCATCGACTCAAAAACGGTAACGTCATAACCCTCGTTAGAAAGGTAATAACCCGTAGTCAGCCCACCCGGACCACTTCCCACAACCGCTATTGTTAGGCTTTTAGTTGGCTTTTTGTTTGGCACATAGGCGTCATAAGAAGCTAAATCGGTATCGGCGGCGTGACGCTTAAGTTGGCGAATGGCAATAGGTTCATCGACTAACGAACGACGACATTCACTTTCACAAAATGCGGGGCACACACGCCCGATCGATAGCGGCATGGGCAGCGTTTTTTTGATCACTTCAATTGCTTTTTGGTGATCGTTTTGCGAAATATGGTAAAGGTAAGACTGAATATCGACCCCAGCGGGACAGGCCGTTTTACATGGAGCTTCGCAGTCAGCGTAATGATCGGTCATGATTCGGTTAAGTGCTTTTCTTCGATGCTCGCTGAGTGGCTCTGACTGTGTAACTACGTTAAGCCCGCGATAGACTTCCAGCTCACAAGCTCGCTTTGTCCCACCCCTCTCGATCTCAACGACACACAAGTCACATGGAATTTTTTCATTACTCTTATTCATTCCGCAAAGTGACGGTATTTCCACCCCGCACACTTTTGCCGCTTCAAGAAGAGTAAGCCCTTCCTCTACGATTCGATACTTCCCGTCAATGACAATTTCAATCATAAGCTACCTTGAGCAAGCATTTAACCCTTACATAAATTAAGGATAAATCCTGCAGCGGGAAGTTCATGTGACAAAATGCTCACTAACTACATTTTTATTGTCAAATATTAACTATTGACTTTACCCCATTGGTTCATCGAGACGGCTGAGTTTCCAAATCAGTCATGACCTGTTCCGGCTCACATCGGGTCATTAATCCAACATATCTTACATGTTGAATTGCATGATCACCTCATCACAAACAGCTCTTCATGATAGTGATGCTCGATATCGAATCGATACTCAGCCAATTGTTGTTTTAATGCGGTAGAAAACGCTTCAGGTCCACAGAAATAAAGCTCATAGTCTGACAAATTCCCACACTGTTTAATGATGCGTTGCGCGTTAAGTCTTGGCGATATCTGAGTATCAATAACACTTAATTCAACCTCAGCGTGATGGGCATAACGCCATAACTCATCCACTAAATGGCTATCCAAACCGCGTACACAATAGAATAGGTATACTGGCTGATGCGATTTCCGCTCTTTTAATGAAGCAAGTATCGCAAAGAAAACCGCAATACCAACACCACCAGCAATCCAGATTTGAGGTTTGGTAAGGTCAAACTCTAAACGACCATAAGGTCCTTCCAGAGTTACCTCATCATCTACTTTTACTTGGTCGAATAAGCCCGTTGTAAAATCTCCAAGCTCTTTGATCAAAAATCGTAGCTCAGGTTCACCATTAGCCGAGGCAATCGTAAACGGATGCGGATCTTCATTACCAAATCGTACATAAGCGAATTGTCCTGCTTTATGCCCCTGCCAAGAGTCCGTTGGGGTAACCACCAATTCCATAACACGAGCCTGAGGGAAAAAGCGCGTCGATTTCACTTTCATACTATGGCGGTTCATTCGACCAACCAAGCCCGATAAGCTATAGATAGCCGCAGCACTTCCAATCAAGGCAAATGCGATAGACACATAATGAATCGGATCACCCCAATAAGCTCGCTTGATCAACAAAACGGAATGTATGGCAATCATCAGATAGACAGCGGCCATCAATCGATGTGACACTTTGAACGGCTTGTATTTCACCACGCCCCAAAGTGAAATAACGAATAAAACTAATAGAAGATAAAATCCCCACTCTCCGAGACTAAGTCCCACATCGCGCAGACCCACTATCGATTGTTCCAATCCTGTTAAGTTATGTCCGGCAGGCCCTTCCCCGCTATGTTTAAGGGGCTCTGCTAGGATTCCCGACTCGACTAACCATTTAGGCACTTGATACCAAAGCCAATGCACTATGGCTAAACTCACACCAGAAATACCCAACCACTTATGAACTCGATAGGCTTTGTCCATACCATTCGCCCAGCGCTCTACAACCGGCAAGCGCAACGCTAACACCATGGCAATGGACATTAAGCCGAGTGCTATCACACCAGAATATTGAATCAACGCTGAGCGCCAATAAAAAAATTGTGTCGATGACAGCAGTTGTGGTTCGCTCATAAACCACAGAACAGATACGACTGCAATCACGACACATATAGAATTCCGTACTGTTTTCATCTTCGCTACTCCACCACTGGTGACAACTTTAGTTTAGTGCAACCTACGTAAAGCAACGTCAATAACGGTAAAGCTTAGTAAAACGCTTTATTTGAGCAGAATTCTACAGAAAACCAACAGGGATTTAACAGTCCGTAGTGCATTCCATCGCTATAGTCTGAGTTGATTTCACCTCAATGCGAGCCAGAAAAATAAATAAAGATAATCACCCATGAGAAAGTTACTTTTTTTGATTGCGCTAATGGTCGTCTCACCTTTAAGTCACGCCTCTAAATTACATGAAGATATTTCTCTTCTTGAGCAACAGATCACTGGTCGCATAGGGATCGCCGTCTGGGATACTCAGACGGATAAACATTGGGCCTATCGTGGTGACGAAAGATTCCCTCTGGTAGGGACCGTTAAGACGTTAGCATGTGCAACCATGCTGAATGAGATGGACACTGGTATTCTCAGAAAAAACGCAACAGCAGCAGTAGAAAAACACAATATGGTGATGTGGTCCCCTATTTTGGACAAGCTTTCCGGACAAAATGTACGTATCGAGCATGCATGCGAAGCCGCCATGTTGATGAACGATAACACGGCAACAAACCTGGTTTTAAATGAAATAGGTGGTCCCAAATCGGTCACACTTTTCCTGCGTACCATAGGAGACAAAGCCACAAGACTCGACAGAATTGCGCCAGGCGTCAACGAAGCCATGCCAGGTGACAAGCATGATACAACAACACCCAACGCTATTGTAAACACTCTGGAAACGCTCATCGATGGCGATGCGCTTTCTTATGAATCTCGAACTCAATTAAAGATTTGGATGCAAGACAGTAAAGTGTCTGATTCACTCATGCGTTCAGTGTTACCTTCAGGCTGGTCTATCGCAGACCGCTCAGGTTCTGGTGGAAACGGCTCTCTTGGTTTTAATGCCGTCATCTGGAAAGAAAACCACAAGCCTGTTTATATTAGTATCTATGTTGCAGAAACCGAACTGTCTCTGCAGGCAAGAGAACAACTCATCGCACACATTAGTCAACTTATTTTGTATAAGTACCAGAACTTCTAATGATGACATCAACCATAAGATTCAAAATAAAAAAGGTAGCGACCTAAACGCTACCTTTATCCCTACTTCCACCGCCGCCGCTTACGCCTGTAACGACCATTTTACCTAGATCAGTACCTTTAGTTGCTACTACTTCGTCACCGATTTAAAACATATTCAACACCTTTTATGCAGATTGAGACAACGAGTCATTGCGAGGTATTTAATATGAAACAACGTTGTTTACCTAGTCAGATTTTTTGTCGTTAGGATTACGTTTTCTATTATCTTTCGTACATCAATTTACTATTTTCTCATGCAGATAAACTTCACTGAATCATAAAAAAACAAGTAAGCAATTTCCGCGTAGTAAGTTACTATTTCGAGACATAAGAATAGGAGCAACACCTGCTCTAACCGGAGAAGCATCATGACGAAAGGCCTTAAAATGCGTGCGTTAGAACGATCAGACCTTCGTTTTATCCACGAACTCAATAACAACCGCAATATCATGGCCTACTGGTTTGAAGAGCCTTACGAATCTTATGATGAACTGGAGGAACTTTACCGTAAGCACATTCATGATGATGCAGAAAGGCGTTTTGTTGTAGAAGATGTTGACGGTATTGTTATCGGCTTAGTTGAACTGATTGAAATCAACTACATTCATCGAAGTGCAGAGTTTCAGATCATCATTGCTCCTGAACACCAAGGCCGGGGCTACGCGATGGAGATGATCCACCGCGCTTTAGATTATTCTTTTTCTATTCTCAATCTACGTAAAATTTATCTGCTGGTTGCAGTAGAAAATGAAATCGCCATCCACTTATATAAAAAGTGTGGCTTTATCGAAGAGGGCCACTTAGTTGAGGAGTACTTTATTAATGGTGGTTATCGAGACGTTATACGCATGTACATTTTGAAGCATCAATATCAGAAGCAGATAGAAGAAAAGCAATAAAGCGATTAGTTCGTTACAGCTTAAAACTATCAAATCAGAATAAATAAAACGCGGCTACATGGCTGCGTTTTATTTATTCTGAACTCGGGATACGGATTGATTCTAATTATTAATTCTTCCAGCTATAACCAAAGCTTAGGAAGTACAACGCGGGGTCACTATATCCAGCCAGTTTAGTTCCGTTCGCCAGCGTCGATTCCGAGGAGTCAATTATCACCGCTTCAAATGCGACACTTACCGTTTTCTTCTCATCCCATTTGTAGTCAACCCCGGTGCCTAATCGGTATGCGTCACCTGTCGGAACCGTAATATCACCCTTAGACTGTTCTTCATACATGCTGCTATCAAATGCTAATCCTGCATTCCACATCAACCTGTCGCTTACTTGATATTGGGTACCAAAGGCGACCTGGTAAGTATCCTGAGTATCGACGTTCAATGTAGTTTGGTATTCACTCCAGTCTTGCCAGTTCACGTTACCCATCCACGCCAACTTGTCGTTTACCTGATTATAGATACTGAATACAACCTGCTGTGGCGCGACAGATTTTGTGCTTTCAAACTCAAATTCAGTTTCACTCAAGTAAGATAAACCGAAACGTGTACGCGGTGACAACTCGTATAAAACACCGATACGACCATTCACCTGAACATCATTGTCATCACCCTCTAACGAGAAGTTACTATTTGCTGTACTGGCGTTCGCCTCTATTTGATATTTACCGTACTGAACACCGAGAGCTGCACCAAGTGACCACTGCTCATTAATCCGGTAGGAAGCACTCGGTTGGATTGTTACCGCCTGTGTAATCGCAGTAGGAATATCTAATTTAGCCACAGTTCTGTCCACCAACCCTTCATAGCCCAACCCAAGGCCGTAGTTACCATATAAACCGATACCTAACGTCCATTTGTCGTTCATCTGCTGGCTATAAAATGCTGATCCCATAGGCACAAAGCCAATCACATTACCTGCATCACCCGCCAATGTGTCCAGCTCCGCATCACCGTAAAGACTGATGAGGTGGCCAGAAAAAGATTGCCCAGAGACATTTGCCAAACCTGCTGGGTTTGCCGCCATAACAGATGCATCATGCGCTCTTGCGGCCATCCCCGCAGAGGCTAAACCAATATCTGTCGTATTTGTTTCGTATAGGTATAAACCCGCCGCTTGAACCGTGGCACAAGTAAGTAAAGAGCTAGCCACGACGATTTTTGAAAGATAATTCATACTAAAAAACCGTTATTTTTATATAGAACCCATGCCACAATTAACGTTGTAGCTCATTCAAAAACAGATCTATTCTGACCATCTAAAATCAGCCAATTGACCTTAGAATTGGTAGTTAAACTCGATGCGATGATCGCCATCGCCAAAATTAACGTGTTCATTCCAGTTGGCAAAATAACGCACATTTGTACGTGGGTTAATTTGGTAAGACAAGGCAAATTCATGAGTGAAAATATTATCTTCACCAGCGTAGTACGTATCTTTATATTGGCTAGAGCCAGATAAAGTGTGCATATACATTGGGTTATAGTTAATCCAGATTTTATCCGTTAATTCAACTTTGCCGTACATGCCAAGGACAGTGAAAGTGCCTGGAATTTCATAACCTTTATCATCGCCACTGTAATCATTCGCGACAGTGACACCCGCGCCCGCTAACGGAAATAGCTGGAATGGACCCCATTTAGGCAGCGCTTGAATAAAGCTGTAAGATGCATCGAGCTTATCTCCATCAACGTCATAGTTCACATCCAGTTGACGACCAAGACCCTTTGCCATTTCTACTTGGAAATTACGTAAGCGGAAAGAGTCAATACTGTCGTCCACATTGCCATACAAAGCGTCGTCGTTGTCTCGAATGCCCAAGAACTCTCCGCCGATACCCTTCATTTCTATGACATTCATAGCCATAGTACCTGGCTGACTAGGTTGATAAGTTTGACCGATTTTAATATTTAAGCCCTTATCGGTAATACCAAAGCCAGCTTGTGTATAAACAGCAAGTGGATCTGACATATCTTGTACTTGTTCGTCATTATCTGTTTGCGCATAGGCTGTAGATGCAAATTGAAGAGCAACTGTCAAAATTGCAACTGTTGTTTTAACTAAATTCATAAAACGGTACCCATTTAAAGACTATTAATTTGTTTACGCCTTTAGGTGTCATCAAGAGACATAAATTAAAAATCTTGGCGATGAAATATAATAAAAACAGCTCAAGAACATAGACAACTGACGCGTATACTAAAATAAATTAACTCTTCATATAAATTCAATCACAGCCATTTATACTTTGTATCAGTGGAATTTTGGTAAGGGTCCAAGACAATGCAAATGCTAACAGATTGTAACTTTAAACATTTACTCTACGGAACGACATAGAAACTTAGATACAACACGCGAATAAACGAATAAAATTGATGTACCACCACCTTACAAACAGCAACGAAAAGACCAGTGCATTGAAAAATTTAGAATTTCTTGTTTGTCATATTGCAGGATAATACCTAACAGAACTAATTAGACCATATAATCTATTGCTGTATTATTAAGTCAAAGCATGTAAAATTTGAAAAATCAATACATTTCAGGCAAATCCATGTCGACATGTTATTAATTTGCTTGGATTCAAGTACGAAGTGCGACACCTCTGAACATAAAAACAGTAAGGTGCGATAATCATGAACTTTGCTCCCGCCAAGAAGTAAAAAACATGAAATACACGCACCTCACTGAGAACGAAAGGTATATGATTTCTGCTCTCAGAAAGCAAGGAATTAGTACCGTTAAAATAGCTAAACAACTGGGGCGTCACAAAGCCACTATCTATCGAGAAGTTGAACGTAATTGCCGTTACAACAAGTTCTTCGATAGGTACTCTTATCAACCAGAACGGGCACAGCAAATGGCGCGCAACCGGCTGAGCCGCTCACGGCGAAATAAGCGCTACAGCAAAATCGACTTCAAGTTGCCTGAAGCCTTGCTACGACTGGATTGGAGCCCTGACCAAATCGTCGGATACTTAAGGATGAGAGGCTATCCGACAATGAGTCATGAGCTCATTTATCAGCACATCTGGAACGACAAAACTCTCGGTGGAACACTGTGGAAACACCTACGCCAGTCCACTAAGAAAAGGCGTAAAAGGTATAACTCAAAAGACAGCCGAGGACGGCTGGCGGCAAAGCGTCATATCACCGAAAGACCTGCAAAAGCTGAGCACAGAAAAGAGCCTGGTCATTGGGAAATTGATACCGTCGTTGGCCGCGGAACCAAGCACTGTATCGTGACTTTAGTCGACAGAATGACTGGCTACACTTTTATTGGGCAAATGGACGATAGAACAAGCGGGTCGCTCAACGTAAGAATGAGCAAAATCATGACCCGCTCTGACTTACCTTTTAAGACGATAACTGCGGATAACGGCACTGAATTTCATGGTTATGCACAACTAGAAAAACATCATAACTGTTTGTTTTACTTTGCAAATCCATACCATTCATGGGAACGAGGCACTAATGAAAACACCAATGGCTTGATACGACAATACTTACCAAAACGAACTTCCATGTCACACGTGACACAGAAGCTCTGCAATGAAATTGCGGACAAACTAAACACGCGCCCACGCAAAAGACTTGGGTATAGGACACCAACGGAGTATATTCATGCGCATCTGTAGAAAGTGTCGCACTTCAAACTTGATACTAAGTTGTAAACCCAAATAAAAAGTAAGAAAGTGAACTTTTGTCTCAATAACAACACACTAAAAGACGCCAGTATTATCGCCTTGTTGCCTTTAAAACAAGCGAAACAGTTTAGAAACGTTTTTAAGAATCGTACCGCTAAGTTTATGGAAGTCTGATATAAAAGACAATTCAGTCAATAACGTTTTTACACTCCAACTCATTACTTTCATTGACGTTTCTTGCTACCTTTATCCAGTTTCGCGATCTTATCGACACAATTTTTTGTCAAGCCATACTATGCTTACAGTGAATATAATCCACTTAAGGGCGTGGTTATGAAATACAAACATATTCTTGTCGCACTGGAACTTTCTGATGAGAGCACTGTGCTGATTGATAGAGCAGTAGAAATGGCAAACTATCTCGACTCCGACATTTCATTCATCCATGTGGATGGTACTCATGGTGAGATCTATCGTGAGCTCGTGGATATTAAAGCAAATCCAGAGCATGTGCCTCTAAATGAGCATTCGATGGAGTGTTTAAAAACGTTCAGTGAATACATGGACTATCCACTGAAGCACTTCTTTGTTGGGACAGGTGACTTGGCAGACAAGCTAGAAACAACCATTAAAGAGCAAGAAGTCGATCTGCTTATTTGTGGTCACCATCAGGATCTGTGGAGCAAGCTTATCTCTTACTCTCGTCATCTCATAAATAAGTCACCAGTCGACATTCTGGTTGTGCCGATTCACGACTAGGGTTCTGTCAATCAAATACGATATCCAATATAAAGCAAAAGCCGATAGTGAATCACCATCGGCTTTTTAGTATGGCGTTGTTGATCAAATCAGGTAAAGGACGTAGCTAGCCTACGGAACTACCTGTTAGTTTCTAATAGGCATACCTAGCCCTAGGACTTTGTTAATTGCTTTGACATTTGCCAACGCCTCCCCAACTTGAGCGTTATAACATCTCAAGCTCAATGTACCGCTAGTCAGTCCTTTATATCGGGACATTGCCGTCTCAGAGATTGAACGGTTGTGATAGCCAGAGTCGTTTTTCCACTGAGCTAACGCATCGT
This sequence comes from uncultured Vibrio sp., assembly GCF_963675395.1. Taxonomy (NCBI): domain Bacteria; kingdom Pseudomonadati; phylum Pseudomonadota; class Gammaproteobacteria; order Vibrionales; family Vibrionaceae; genus Vibrio; species uncultured Vibrio sp. The sequence goes on from NZ_OY776222.1 coordinate 1,480,896, forward strand.
TCTTAAGTGCATCTACCGCCTCATTCCGAGGGTGTCCCTCTTCCCAATAACCAGCATTTTTTCTAGGAGGTATAAGAGGTTTGCAACCCTTACTCTGCAATACTTCATGGCATTTTTTCGTGTCGTAAGCACCATCTGCTGATACGGAATGAACTTTTCTACGAAGCGGATTCAATAATGTTGGGAGAACTTCGCTATCACCAACATTGACGAGGCTGACTTCTGCGCTAATCACATCATGGGTATCGACATCAACGGCCAGATGCAGTTTACGCCAAGTCCTACGTTTTTCTGCTCCATGCTTTTTAACTTTCCATTCGCCTTCACCGAAGACTTTCAGACCTGTCGAATCAATGGCGATATGGCGAATTGAGCCTTTAGATTTGTTCTTGTATTTTACCTGAACGGTCTTTGAACGCTTGCTAATACTGGTGTAGTTAGGGGAGCGCAAAGGGACGTTCATCAAGGCAAATATGGAGTCGATAAAACCTTGAAGCGCACGTAACGGGAGAGAAAATATCCCTTTAATCATCAAAGCTGTTTCAATAGCAGTATCAGAAAATTGAAAGCCTCTTCCACGTTTGCCATGGTGGTTTTTGCATTGCCACGCTTCAACGACTGAGTCGTCAATCCAAAACGTTACCGAGCCTCGCTTGCACAAGGCTTCATTATACTCACTCCAGTTCACTATCTTCTTCTTCGATTTACCCATAACAACACCATGCTTCTACTACATGGGATCAGATCGCAGGACTGAGGAAAGGTTCAACTGATTTAGTCAACAATGCCTTTTAGTATCGACGTTAAAATATAGACTCAGCCTGATGTGAAAATTCTCCATCAATTAGATACTTAACTTGCATCTGGTTAGATCCGATGTTTGACCAAAGCATACCACCGCTTTGACAACAACTATCGCCTGCTGTTTATTCAGTTAGAAGAGAAAATGACGAGAGATCGCCACGATAACCTTTCACGTTCAGAACGTGGTTGGACACCGCCACCGAAAGAGTACGCAGAGAACTTTGATGGCGAAAACGTTCACGAACTACACTTGCCAAAAGAAGACTCCAAATAAACTTGAGGGTAATAAAAACCTCCCTGCCCTTAATCCAGGGTCAGGGAGGTTTTAAATATTTAGAACACCACTAAACGCTTACAAGTAGAGCAAATTACATAAGATCATTCATTAACGTCTCATATTCTTCACTCGCTTCCTCAACTAAATGAGAAAGCTCTCTAGCATCGGAAACCGCAAGCTTGAATTGCCAAGGAGCCGCGTTTTCTTTACCACAAATACGCGTCTCGTTGCCACGGCTTTCAAAAGACAAATCGTCAAACGCCGTCGAGTGACACTGTTGAAGTTCGACGATCTCGACTTTTAATTTACCGACAGGGTTTACTTCGATATGCGCGTGTAAATCCGGGCGTCTAGATAAACAGTAGTCTCGATGAACTGCAATCATAGCCGTCTCCTTGTGTCTACCAATTCAATAGTAAGTGTAGCTGAGCCCATGTGACAGAAAGGTAAAATAATGGTTAAGATTGATCTGTCTCATCAGATCAAGCAAGTTTTCTCACCAACAAAGAGTTCGGCATGAAACTCTCCGAACACTCGTTAGAAAAAAGCTCGATACTAAACGCTTTGGTGGCGAAACCTCGAACCACTGAAACAATAAATCGGCTCACACCTCTCAAAGCTCATACCACCTAGAAGGCTTGTTTAACGCCTTGAGAAGTAGACGTTAAACAAGCGCAACTAACTACAACTGAGCCAAAAGTAAAATTGAGGATTTAGCTGGCACCTTAATCTCCTCGCTGGATGAGATTGACAGCCCGGTCATCATATCTATCCAGTCCCCTTCTGTTGCAAGCGACAAAGATTGTGGACGAGACGATTTATTAAGGATCACTATCCCCTTGTCACCCCGTCCTAATACCAACATATCGTCGTTACCTTCTAAAACCGTCATAGGTTGACCATGAACCGCATTATGGAACTTAATCATGGTAGCCATGCGAGGATCATTCCATGCCTCTTTCCATCTTGGTTTACCATTTGTGCCTTTAATGCCGCTCGTGTCTAAGTCTGTGTAAATTAGAGGGACACCACCATCTCTACCCAATATATACGCGTACGCCAGCCATTCGTCTTCTTCCTCCATAATTAAGTCGAGGAATACATCGTTATTTGGAATGTCGTGCGTCACTACAAAAGTGATGGCTCGACCCGGCGATAGTGCCTCACCGAAGCAGTACGGATCGATCAACGACTTAAAGCTACCCGCTTTAGAAAACGCTTTAAATATGGTGGTAAATAACGGGAAGTCATAGGCACCTAAGCGAGTTTCTTGCAAATATGGCTCAAGAAAAAGCTGATATTCTTCTACTGTCGCCCCGCCATCAGTAATGATCTCACCAAAAATGTGCACATCTCGGGTAATCTCATCGGTCCAGACAAGCTTAAGATGCTCAAGCGTCATATGCTTGGCCGCATCAATACGAAACCCTTTCACACCAATCTTTTTCAGTGCTTTCAAGTAGGCTCGTTGCTGCGCAACAACATGGTCACATACTTTTAGCGTCGGCAAACCAGGATCGGCAGGGCCACCCGTAATTCGGCCATTTTGTACTTGCCATTTGTCTTTCCAGTTTTTAATGCCAAATGCTTTCGCAAAGTCCTGTTCGGTAAAAAGCGGCTCAGATAAATCCCCAAACAGCTTGAGCGCGTGATATTTCTCTGGGTACCTTTGGTATTCCTGTAAAATTGCTGTACTTGGGTATTGCAGATCTTGGCGCATATGCGCTTCATTCGCCATATGGTTAAAGACAACGTCTGCATACACTAGCACGCCAAAACGTTCCAGCGCCTGAACCATATGGATAAAGTCTTGAGTGTCACCGAGCGCATTGTCGATAACACGGTAATCTTGCGGCTGATATCGCTGCCACCAGCGTTCATCGTTCGCACTTTTCATTGGTGGAGAGACCAGAACAGAACCATAGCCTAGCTCATGAATCTCTTTTGCACGTCGGGCGATGTCAGCATACTTCCAATCAAACGCATGCAGAATGACATTTGCACCAGCTGATTGTATTTCCTGTAAGCTACTCATGTTTTTTCTCCTACTCGCTCCACTTACCTGTTGCTGCTTGTATAGTTTTCGATTCATAGTAAGTGGATTCAATAGTAAAAATTATAAGTGCTATCTCCGGGAGCCCCTCACCCTTTGAGGCTTTACTCAAGGATGAAAATAAAGGCGTACTCCCTACTTCTTTCCGGTCCATCAAGGCTTACTTAATCCTTTACCGTGTGACAGCCCTTATAAAAAACCTGCCCAAAAACAAGTAACCCTCTGTTTTACATTCACATTATTACCATATAAACATAAAACACATATACGCCCTAATTTCGTTACTCTCGCGAAAACAAGCATTTTCTACCCTCTAGACAACAAAATTTCAACAAAAGGAATCTGGACGTTGGATCACATTCGGGGAGAAAGAAAACAGCTCTCAAATACAGTAAATTAAGCATGATTCAGGCCAAAGAAGCAGATGAATAGTGTTTTTCACCTCGGTGTTGGGGGATACCGCTCAAAAATGACTGCTTAGTAATGTCGGGGAGCCCATACCGTTAAACAGAAGAGCTCCGAACTTACTCGTATACTTGTTTACGTTTAATACTGCCTTTGCAATCAATTGAAATATGGTAGAGTTTCAATCGCTTTACATAACGTTAACGGAGTAATAATGCAGTACGATGTGATTGTTGTCGGTGCAGGATCGATGGGCATGTCCACGGGCTACTTTTTAGCTAAACAAGGGAAAAAAGTACTACTTCTTGATGCTTTTGACCCACCCCATTCACACGCCAGTCATCATGGTGAAACCCGCATTATCCGACATGCTTACGGAGAAGGTGAAGAATACGTCCCGTTGGCGTTACGAGCACAAGAATTGTGGGGCGAGTTAGAACAGTTATCAGGTAAATCCTTATTCCTCAAAACTGGGGTTCTCAATATGGGTGATCAACGCTCACCCTTTATTTCAATGCTTATTGCCAGTGCAGAAAAACATCAACTACCGCTTGAAATTTTAACTGCTGATGAGGCTAACCAACGCTTCAAAGGCCTTAACCTGCCAGCCGAATATATCGGTTGTTTTGAGTCGACGTCTGGTGTCCTTAGAGTAGAAGAATGTATTCAGGCATACCGTGATCTCGCCCTTGCTCACGGCGCAACACTGCTTACACACCATAAGGTATCTGGCATTGAACGCCTTGATGATGGCGTCAGCGTTACAGCAAACGGCAATACATTTCAGGGTAAGAAATTGGTCGTCTCCGTTGGTGCATGGTCAAACGACCTGCTGGATATGCTAGATATAACGTTGCCTGTCAGCCCTATCCGTAAAACATTTGCCTGGTACAACGCACCAGAAGCACTTTATGGAGAAGGTACTTTCCCTGCTTTTTCTTTTGTAACGCCAAATGGTATCTACTACGGATTCCCAAGTATAGATGGTGCTGGATTAAAAATAGGCCGCCATGATTTAGGTGAAGACCAAGATCCCAACGCAAACATCACTCCTTTCGATAACAAAGCAGATTCAGCAGACCTTCAACAACTGCTTGATAAACACATGCCCCATGTTAAATCACTGAAGTTTGGTAAAACCTGTATGTACACCCGGACGCCAGATGAAAACTTTATTATCGATAAGCATCCACGGAATGATAATGTCGTGCTCGTGTCGGGATTTTCAGGGCATGGATTCAAATTTGCCAGCGTGATTGGCGAAGCTGTTGCAGATATGGCGGTTGATAATCCCGTTAAGTTCAACCTGTCTCTGTTCTCAATTGACCGCTTTAACTAACCCTACCGTAACAGAAACTAGTAGCGCCAAACGTAAAATATGGTTGTCTCTGGCAACCATATACCTCTCTCTTTCAAACAGCATAGACATCAAAAGTTATCGATACTCAACGGGATATCATCGGCATTTTTTTATTAAACAAATGAGTAGGCGTCAGTTTAAGCCTCAGTTTTGAGTTTTTAGGCTTGGGCTGTTTCACCAATCAGCTTAGCATCACCGATAAAGTACCCATCTTCACCAAATCGCATTATCGAATCGCCATCCAAAATAACCGTTACTCTACGCACATCCGCAAATTGCCAGTTACGCCACTGGTACATAAAGTGATTATTTTCAATCCACCAGTAACCTTCATCAGCGTCATTCGGTCTATCAGACACCCCGGTCATCTTACCATCGGCCTGAAAGGTGATCCGGTATGGGATATTAAAACAATCTCTTGTCAGCACCACTCTGTCAGAGAGTAACTCTCGTATACGCTTGCCGTTTAAGCGAACGCCTTCTGCATCTTCTACTCGCGGAATAGGTAGTATTTTCTTTGCCAATTGAGCGAGCTTCTCGATACCGCTACGAATATCGGAATTCTTTATCGACTGAAAGCTGAGACGGAAACTGTTATTACGCTTTTCACACGTATAATACTTGGCACCATTGTTTATCAATATGCCATGAGCCTTCGCCAACTCCTCAAGTAAACCGGCATCAAAGCCTTCACGGTAGTCTATCCAAAATGCAGTTCCCGCGAGTGAAGGAGTAACACCAGACTGCGGAAAATAGGTATTTAACGCTTTTTCCATAGTTAACCATTTCTCACGATATTTCTTCAGCATCTTCTGGGTTAACGAGTCGTAATAACCAAGGCTGATGAAAAGTGCCAACGTCTGGCAATTGTTCTTTGGCGGCAAACTATGCATCCGCTGCTGAACTTGCCTTATTTGCTTGATAAGCGGTGGCGAAGCCACAATAAACCCTAACCTTAAGCCCGGTGCGATAATCGAAGAAAAACTGGAAATATAGATAATACGCTCACTTGGGTATTCGCAACGAAGAGCCGGGCACTTATCGTCGATAAAATTGATGTCGTGCTCAAAGTCGTCCTCAATAACCAGCAAATCCTCCTGTTCTGCCTTTTCCATCAAGCGCTTTCTTCGTTGTGTAGACATTCGAACCGTCGTCGGGAACTGATTACTCGGCGTAGTGTAGACAAGCTGACAGGAGTCCAGCCTGTCATCGACAACCATGCCTTCCCTATCGACTTCTAACGGTTGAACGTTTGCCCGTCTTGCTCTGAACTGCTGAAGGGCTTCTGGGTATCCAGGGTTTTCAAAGCCGACTTTCGTGTAGCGTGAAACCAACAGTTTGGAAATTAAATACAAACTGTTCTGACAACCATGAGTTAACGCGATCTGATCCTCATCGACAAAAATCCCGCGATTTGGCAATACCCGGGTACGAATCTGTTCAATAAGATCGTGATAGTCATTGTCGTCTGAAGTCCAGCTTTTGTGATTGATCTTATTCAGAGATTGAATACTGCATTTACGCCACTCAGATACTGGGAAGAGATCTTCATCAACCTGACCATGAACAAAAAGGTAAGGATAATTCTTGAGATTATTCGCGGCTGAGCCAAGCGCTTCATCACCGTCTATCAAGTATTTTTCCCAATCCAGTTGCCTTTCAGTATCGATGATACGTTCAGGGGCTTTTTTTGCGGTTACTTCTAACTCAGGATTAACGAAATAGCCCTTTCTTTCTAACGAGATGAGCAAGCCTTCGTCGGTGAGTTGGTCATACACTCTGAGTACGGTATTCCGAGATACCGAGAGGGCTTGGGCGAGCTTGCGTGATGATTCAAGGCTGCGGTGTTTCGAAATAAAACCATCGAAGATTGCCTGAGAGATGCTGCTTTTGATTTGTTCTTGTAACGTACGAGAATCGTTGGGATCAATGTGAATGTAACCCTGAAGCATAAATGACCTAGCCTTTACTACTACGCCGGCCATTTACATATGTCCGGCTTTAACTACCTAACCTGAATTCAGGTCACTAAAACATACCACTCAAAAGCAGTACGTTAAGTACTGCTTTTGAAAGTTTTATCAGCTATCGAGTTAAAGCCAGCAACTCAGATTTAATGATACCTAACCCCTTGCAGATCAGTTCATCTTCAATCGTTAGCGGTGGCAGAAAACGGATGACGTTTCCTTTCACCCCACATGAGAGTAACACCACGCCTGCTTTATTCGCATTTGCAACAAGCTTTTTAGTCAGTTCAGGTAGCGGTTCTTTGGTACTAGGATCGTTAAATTCGATTGCAATCATTGCACCAACTTGGCGAATATCACCAATTTGGGGCGCTTCTTTTTGCATCTCAGATAACAACTCTGCAAAAGTTTGGCCAATCTGCTCCGCTCTTTCACACAAAGATTCTGACTCAATAATGTTAAGAACTTCAATACCAGCGACACAAGCTAAAGGAGAACCAGCGTAAGTGCCACCTAAACCACCTGGGTTTGCTGAGTCCATTATCTCAGCTTTACCAACTATGCCCGATAGTGGGAATCCACCAGCGATACCTTTTGCCATTGTAGTGATATCGGGAACGATTCCAAGGTATTCTGAAGCAAACATCTTGCCAGTTCGAGCAAAGCCCGTCTGAATCTCATCACAGATAAGAACGATACCGTGTTTATCACAAACTTCTCTCAGCTTTTGTGCCCAAGAAGCAGGCGCTTGATAAAAGCCACCTTCTCCCTGAATTGGCTCAAAGATCATCGCCGCAACGCGAGTTGGTTCAATATCACACGCGAACAAATCATCCAATGCATCTAAGCTCTGTTGCTCAGAGATTCCGTGATATTGATTTGGGAACGGTAGGTGGTAGATTTCGTTCGGAAAAGGACCAAAGCCCGCTTTGTACGGGGCAACTTTACCTGTTAAACCCATACACATATTAGTACGACCGTGAAAACCACCTTTAAATGCAATCACGCCACTACGGCCAGTATGAGCGCGAGCCACTTTGACTGCATTTTCTACCGCTTCTGCACCCGTGGTTAAAAACGCGACTTTCTTATCCCCTTCACCCGGTGCAACATCGACGATTTTTTCTGCCAATTCAATAAAGCTGCTGTATGGCGTTACCATCGAACAAGTGTGGCTGAACTTTTCTAACTGCTCTTTTACCGCCGAAACAATTTGCGGGTGCGAATGACCGGTGTTTGTTACTGCAATACCAGCAGCAAAATCAATGTACTCGTTACCTTCGATATCCGTCAGTAGCGCATTTTTGGCACTTTCGATGTATACCGCACTAAGGTTTGCCATGCCTTTAGCGACCACTTTTTCTTTACGCTCTTGCCATTGTGAATTTGTCATAGCCTTGTTCCTTTAAAACTAACTTCCGTCTGTTGTCTATTACATTCCGCCGAGGCAGATGTATTTAATGTTCAAGTATTCATCGATACCTTGTTTTGCGCCTTCGCGGCCAAAACCAGATTGTTTAACGCCACCAAAAGGAGCGACTTCGTTTGAAATGATCCCTTCGTTCACGCCTACCATGCCGTATTCCAGCTTTTCGGCGATAGAGAAAGCACGAGTCAACGTATTGGTGTAGAAGTAACTGGCTAAACCGTAAATCGTGTCGTTAGCGAGCGTGACCAGTTCTTCGTCATTGCTAAAACGGATAATTGGGGCGACTGGGCCAAATAGTTCCGTCTGCACAATATCCATATCCTGAGTCACATCCGTCAGAATCGTTGGCTGTACGTATAATCCACCTAGGTCATCACCACCAAAGGCTACGTTCGCGCCTTGTGCCACAGCTGTTTCGATATAGCCCATCACCTGTGCTTTCGCTTTGCTGTCGATCAACGGGCCAATTGTCACGCCAGGCTCAATACCGTTTCCAACTTTGAGCTCAGCCACAGCGGCTTTGAATTTTTCAACAAATTGGTCGTATACGGCATCCTGCACATAGAAGCGGTTAGCGCAGACACAAGTTTGACCCGCGTTTCGAAACTTAGAGGCAATCGCACCTTTAACCGCTTCGTCAATATCGGCATCATCAAACACAATAAATGGCGCGTTTCCGCCGAGTTCCATCGACGTTCGTTTGATGGTGTCGGCACACTGTTTTATCAGTTGGCTACCTACCCCAGTCGAGCCAGTGAAGGACAATTTTTGAATATCTGGGTGTTGGCAGAAAAGATCGCCAATCGCGACAGAAGAGTGATTGTTCACCACAACCAGCAACTCTTTCGGCAATCCAGCCTGATAAGCTAATTCGGCGATAGCGTAGGCAGAAAGCGGAGTTTGATTTGCCGGTTTGACAATAAAGCTACAGCCTGCTGCCAATGCTGGCGCGGCTTTACGCGTGATCATCGCGGTTGGGAAATTCCATGGAGTAATCGCTGCAGCAATACCGATTGGCTGCTTGATTGTCATGATTCTTTTGTTACCGGCTGGTGTCGGAATGGTATCGCCGTAGGTACGCTTCGCTTCTTCGGCAAACCACTGAATAAATGATGCGCCGTAAATAATTTCACCTTTCGCTTCAGCTACTGGTTTGCCTTGCTCCAAGGTCATAATGCGGGCGAGATCGTCACTGTTTTCGATAACCAGATCGTACCAACGCTTTAAAATGCCTGAGCGCTCTGACGCGGTTCGCTTCTGCCATAATTTCTGAGCTTGTTTTGACTGCTCAATTAGCCCTTCAATTTGCGCTGGCTGTAGTGATGGAACATAGCCAATCACTTCATTTGTTGCTGGGTTCACGACTGCAATAGCGTCGTCGCTCTCTTCACAGGTTCCCTTCAACAGGGATTGGTTTGAAACCTTATCCATAACTCACTCTCTCACTTTCGTTTATGAGAAGAATGCTATCGACAAAAAAAACAGGGCCTAAGTACCAGTTTGAAAATATTCATGGTACCAGCATAAATATTGAAACTGGTACCATCGTATGTCACTGACTGGTTCTATTCCTTTAGCACTCGACTCTTAATATGAGTATTGAAAACGGAATCGAAAAACATTTAGAAGAGGACTTTCTATGCTAAAGGGAAAAGGTAAAAAGCTACTGAGCAGTATGCTTGCAGCGACACTGGGATTGGGCGCTATGGCTACTTCAGCGGCAAGTTTTGCTGCAGAACAGAACTGGCGCTTTGCCAACCTTTATGGCCGTGGAACGGCTTATGGACAAGTTTACGAAAACCTGGCAAAGAATATTGAAACCATGTCTGACGGTCGAATTGCTGTACAGGTTTTATATTCAGGCGAAGGCGTTGGTACCAAAGGCATTCTGGGTGCCGTTAAATCTGGCCTGATCCAGATGGGTGCACCATTTCAATCTATGCACGCGGGCGAACTCCCAGCTGGCGTTGTAGAAATTGGCTTACCAGGTGGTACTGACGATGTGGGCGAACTTTCGACGTTGTTCCACGAAAAGGGCTGGTCGGAAGTATTAAAAGACGCCTATGGTTCTCAAAATCTAGTGTGGTTGGATCCTTACATTCAGCCTCCGGTATACATCATCACAAAAGAAGAAATTAAGTCTGTTGAAGACTTCAAAGGCATGAAAATTCGTGCGCCAGGTGCTTACGGTAAGTTCCTGAGAAACCTTGGTGCCTCCCCTGTTTCACTCGCTTGGAGTGAAATCTATACCTCTCTGGCAACAGGCGTAATCGACGGCTCAATTGGCTCTAACATGATTGACCATCGCGACGGTAACCACGTTGAAGTTGCGAAATACATGTACCCGCTTCCTCTGGCTGGCGCACAGGTGCTGCCAATTGTTGTCAACAAAAAAGCATGGGCGAAGCTATCTCCCGATCTACAAGCTATCGTCAGCGCTGCTACCACCGTTCACGCACAAGAACAGATGACCAAATCTATCCTGTGGGAATCTCAGGCCATTGCCGATATGGAGGCTAAAGGTTTGAAATGGAGCCCAGAACCATCTGAAGCAGACAAGCAAGCATGGGCAGAAGCAGGTAAATCACTCGCTGCAGAATACGCAGCAGCGGATAAATACTCGAAACAGCTTATCGACATACTGGAAAAACAGTAACGAAGAGTGTTGAGGTGGACTGAGTTCCACCTCAATTTGTCTGTTTGCAAGGAGGCCATATGATTGAAAAAATGCTCATCGGATACTGCCGAGTCGTTCAGAGTTTGATTAGAGGTATCGGACGTTCCGTCGCCTACCTCCTGCCAATACTCGCGAGTGTCGTCGCTTACGAAGTGTTCGCTAGGTATGCTCTAGACCGCCCGACCATTTGGGGATACGACACATCGTTGTTTCTATTTGGTTATATTTCAGCACTGGGTGGCGCGTATGCACAGCAAAAAGGCGCCCATATCAATGTAGATATTATCCACGCTAAGGTTTCCGAAAAAGTTAGACGCTGCTTCGATTTGCTAACAGCCGTATTGGCGATTGGCTTCTTAGCCGTAATGGCCAAAGTGTGCGGTGGAATGTTTTTCGAAAGCCTGGAGCTTAACTACCGAACTCAGAGTGAATGGGCTCCACCGTTACATCATTTCTGGCTGATGATTACGGTATCTGCTGGTGTTTTTATTGCCCAGTACTCGGTGCAAATCATTTGCAACCTGTTCTATCTGCTGACATCCAGAGAACTTCTGAAACCATCAAAGCACGACGTACCCTCTTCGCTTGAAGAGCAGCCGTTCAAAGTAGATTCAACAAAATTTAATAAAGAGCAAAACACAGAGGAAGTGGCATATGGAGATTGAAGTACTTACAGGGGTGTTATTGGCCTGTATCCTTACCGCTTTTGCTTTAGGTGCACAAGTCGGGCTCGCATTAGCGGCAATCGCCATGGGCGTTGGCTACATAACGTGGGGTGAGGGTTTATTTAATATTATTCCGACTACCGTTGAGAGCACCTTTTTCAACTTTATCCTTTTGGCGATACCACTATACATTTACATGGGCCAGATTCTGACTCGCTCTGGCATCGGGGATGCCATGTTTAACGCCAGCCAATTAGCTATCGGGCGAATTCGCGGCTCATTAGCTATCAGCGTTATAGGCGTGTGTTCAATGATTGGCGCTATGGTTGGTATTATCGGCGCAGGTATCATGACATCGAGCAGCATCGCATTAAAACCGATGCTAGAACGTGGCTACGATAAACGCCTGGCATTGGGTGTAATCATGGCTGGTGGCTCTCTAGGCATCCTCATTCCGCCAAGTATCCCTATGATCATGTTTGCATCCGCGACCCAAAACTCGGTCGGAAAGATGTTTCTTGGCGCTATGGTTCCCGCGTTGATTACCATTGTGCTTCTTATTAGCTACGTAGTGATTTCCTGCAAACTTAATCCGGATCGCGCTCCGCTAGACACTGATAGCGACAATGATATCGAGATCCCGAAAGGTTATGAGTTGTTCAGAACCATTCGTGACGGCGCGTCTTCTCTGTTACTAATTGTTGCTGTGTTGGGCAGTATTATCGCCGGTATCGCGACACCAACCGAATCCGGTGCAATCGGTGTTGTGGGTGCGATTATCCTGTCTATTTTGTTTAAACGCTTTAAGCCAGCAATGGTTCAGAAAGCCGGACTACAAACGGCAACCTTAGTCAGCGTCGCAATGTGGATCATCCTTGGAGCGTCGGTATTCAGTAACTTCCACCTTCTGATGGGCGTACAAGGCATGGTTTCAGACATCACAACCAATCTCGATCTGCCACCGATCATGATCATCATCATGTTCCAGATCATCATGCTACTTCTGGGCTTTATCATCGATGAGTTCATAATTGTTTTGATGTGTGCGCCGATCTTTACACCAGTCGCTGTCGCACTAGGTTACGACCCTATCTGGTTTGGTGTTCTGATGATCCTCAACATTGTTATCGCAGTACAAACTCCACCTTATGGTTTCGCTCTGTTCTACTTGAAAGGCATCGCGCCAAAAGGCATTACCATGCTGGATATCTATAAATCAGTTACCCCATTTATCCTGGTGCAACTACTAGTTTTGTGTATCGTTATGATGTTCCCAGATTTAGTGACCTGGCTACCAAACCAAGTCATGGGCTAGATATTAGAGAAAGGAAAGGCTGTTGCAAAACAGCCTTTTTTATTGCCATCAAGATGTTAGCCACGACTGAATTTTTTCCGCTTGAGGGACTCCGCCAGAATGCACCAGCTCTTCGTCCATCACCACGGCCGGTGTAGACATCACCCCGTAATTCATGATGGTTTCCATATCCGTGATTTTCTTCACTTCTACCTCAACACCTTGCTCCGCCGCAATTTTTTCAATCAAGTTAGCGGTATTAACACAGTTCGCACAACCTGACCCCAACACTTTAAAAATTTTCATCTCCAGCTCCTAAAATCGCCACAGTGGTAAATTAAATATCCATCCCATCATCGTAAACGCGAGCAGCAACATACCGAAAAGCATACCAAGAAGCCGCCACTGCATAACTTGTTTCAACATCACAAACTCAGGAATACTTGCCGCAACCGTGCTCATACAAAATGCTAATGTTGTTCCGATTGGCAAACCATTTTGAAGAAGGCTTTCCATCACGGGAATCACACCTGTCGCATTTGAATAAAGAGGAATACCAATAAGTACTGACGCCGGAACCGACCACCACTGTCCCGAACCTAAATGTGTTTCTATCCAGCCATCAGGAACAAAACCATGTAAGCCAGCTCCAATACCGACCCCAATAAACACCCACTTCCAGACACGACCTACGATCTCGACCATCTCTTGCTTGGCAAAAGTATGTCGCTCTGACAATGTTATCCCGGTGGTCCCATTGTTATTTTGGGCTTCATGACCCTGTTGCAGGTTTTTAGCGTTACGCATCGCCTTTGATGCCAATGGTTGCAACCAGCGTTGCGCTCCGATCACATCGAGCAGCCAACCACTCACTATCCCTATGAGCATCCCTATCACAACGTACATAACGGTGAACTTCCAGCCAAGTAAACTGAATAGCAACAACACGGCGATTTCGTTAATCAAAGGCGAGGTGATCAAGAAAGCCATAGTGATACCAATGGGGATCCCCGCAGAGGTAAATCCCAAAAATATCGGAATGCTAGAACAGGAGCAAAACGGAGTGATCGCACCAAAAAAACTACCCGCAAGATAGCCGAACCATCTTCGCTTACCTGCTAAATAGTGCCGTACTTTTTCAACGTTTAACGAGGCTCTAAACAGAGCAATCACATAAATCATGACAACCAGTAGCACTAAGATTTTACTGACATCTTCAATAAAGAAATGTATCGCATCCGCGAATTTAGTGTCTGGTTGTAAAGAAAAAAGCTGGTAGGTCATCCAGTCAGCGAGACGTGTAAAAACCTCAAACATATCGGATCCTTATACTTACTACGATGACTGGTCTAAGTATCGATTTTGTAAGTAAGCCAACAGCACGAACCAAAGTACTCTCATACCTTGAAAGATAAGTTCTTTTACTCTAATTTTAGTCCATATCTCAGAGTTAATTTCATTTAGAGGTGCTATTTCACCGTTGTTTTTTTAATCTTTCACGACAAGCATTTAATTGTCTTATTTGATAAAAAGCACCAAGTTGAAACCTCCGATATCATCATTGTCGAATCCTTAGCTATAGTTAGTCACAGATACAACAATCAAGGAGCGGTAAAATGGACAATGACACAAACCCAAAAGATAAAAGCAACTGGGCCATTGGTGGTGGAACACTACTCGGCTTAGGGGTGGGAATGATCTTTATTCAGCATTCTGCGCTCGCCTTTGTCGGCTCTTTGATTGCTGGCATCGGGATGGGGTTAATCATTGCGGCCTTTATTAGCTGCAAAAAGTAAATCTCTGCTTACCATCTAAAAAACAGTGATGGAAGATTAAGGCCTGTTCAAATTTATTCGGAATCTTACCTAAACGTGAACCATAATTAATTCATAGGTTTAGCGCATCCAATAAGACGTCCAGTAATATGAATGTTCCTGATATTTTCATATCATCCATCTTAGGTATCGTACTGTTAATCACGGTATCCGTGGTTTCATCCCTGATCTCAAGATCGTTGCGAGTCCCGTTCCCAATCATTCTGGTAATGTCTGGCGTTTGCCTGACCCTTCTACCCGAATTGCCAGCTGGCATCAGCATATTCTACGAACCCGATATTGCAGAGAAAACCATCTTATTTGTCTTCTTACCCTTACTGGTGTTTGAAGCTGCCTATAAATTCGATTTCGCGAAATTCAGCGCTAATTGGTCCGCTATTATGATCATGGCCATTCCCGGCGTCATGTTCTCTACGTTAATCATAACGGCGACACTGGTTTTTATCGGTATTTTAACCCCTCTGACTGCCCTAATCCTTGGGATTATTTTAAGTGCCACCGACCCTAGCGCCACGATCGCCATTTTTAAGGAATCCGGGGCACCTAAAGATCTCATCACGATTGTTGAGGGGGAAAGTTTGTTCAATGATGCGACCGTCATTGCAGCATACAAAATCGCGGTGCTGATTTTCGCGATGCACCTAACCCCGACAGAAATGGTACTAACAGGACTTTGGCAATTCACGTGGGTCTTTCTAGTCGGTGCACTTTGTGGTTACGTTACGGGTCACATACTTTTCTGGCTAATGAAGGCGCTCCCTGACGATCCTTACATCGAAATAAGCATCAGCCTTATCACTGCGATTGGATGCTTTGTCGGTGTTGAGCAGTTTGTCCACGCCAGCAGTATTGTTGCTTTGACGATTTGCGGTTTGGTATTGGCAAAAAATACGCCATTACCGATCAGTAATGAGTCCAATCAGTATCTGAATAGCTTCTGGACCTACTTATCCGATCTCGCTAAAGCCATGATTTTTATACTGGTGGGATTGTGGTTAAATTTGGAATTGATCGCATCACATTGGTTAAACACTCTGCTGGTGATCATCAGTATGCTTGCCGCGAGAGCGGGCTTTGTGTACTGGATTTTGCCATTTTTCGGGAGACTTCGCCGCCTTTCCTACTCTATGCCGCGATCCTACCAACACATCTGTTTATGGGGTGGACTAAGAGGTGCTGTCACTCTGGCACTTTCCATATTGGTGATTACAGACACCTCACTATTTGATCTCGAAGAACGAGAAACCATGTTAGCAGTCGCAATGGGCGCGGTATTCTTTACCATTTTGATTCAAGGGCTGACGTTATCTCCCCTTGCGAGTCGGTTAAAACTGGATGAAACCAGCATTGAAGAAAAGATTACCAAGAAAGAGCTTATGTTATCGGCAATGAAAGCCAGTGAGAAAGTGTTGGCTCACCTAGCTAAAACACCGTTAGCGGATAGTGGTGCCCCAGATGAAATCATGCAGTCACTTAAGTCACATGTGGATGAAGAAAAGCGCGACTTGCGCCATCTCTACACTACAGAAGTAGACACTCAAAGTTTGTATAAGAAACTCATCATGGAAGGTCTGAGTATCGAGGGTGAGTACCTCTATCTGCTTTATGATCAAGGTTTGATCTCAATGGAAAGCTATCAAAAGCATAGAGAATTTTTTGATCAGCAAATGGATGCAGCACGCCATAAATATCAACAGCCAACAACTCAAACTTCTCATAAGCGATGGCTGAGGCGCGTGCTTGATAAATGGACACACAAGCCGACGTCAGATGTGTCCTCTCAATACGAACTCGCATGGTCTCGATTGCTGACATCCGATTTAACGCTTATCGAACTTAAAACTCTGTTAAACGACTACCCGGTTGAACCTACTTTGAAAAAACAAGTTCTGCAGGTTTGGGAGTCTTGGCGCCAGCAAAGCGCAGATACAGTCAGTCAGTTGGACAAAACCTACCCTGTGATTACGGCGACAGCGCATAGAAAATGGCTACATCATATGCTGAATACGGTTCAAAAAGCTCACCTTGAGAAGTTTGTTAGACAGCGTTTGATTAGTGAATCAGATAAAGAGCAGATCGTAAAACAACTGATGCACACCACCTCATCCTTTTATCAGGATTCCGTCGACAACATTCGAGCTGACCATCACTCAACCCACTCTACTGACGACTCTAAATAGTAAAACCAACCCAAATATTTCTATGGCTTGAACCTTATTAATCATTTGATTAAGCAGGGCTGGTTGACACTAAACTTCTACGTACGTTTTACCAACTCGCTTAGTCAGTTTGATGACGAGCTCGTATGGAATGGTACCGATATGTTTTGCGACTTTCTCAATCGGTAAATTATCGCCCCAAAACTCAACATTATCCCCGACGGCATCGCGTGCATCAGGCCCTAGATCCACGGTAAGCATATCCATAGAGACACGACCAGAGATAGGAACCACTCGTCCGTTGATGTACACAGGCGTACCTTCAGGCGCATTTCGCGGATAGCCATCCCCATACCCCATCGCAACAACACCGATGTAGGTATCGCGGTCAGATGTCCAGCTTTCCCCATAGCCAACAGGTTGATTCGCGCTATGTTTACGTATCGCAATCAGCTTTGAGTTCAGCGTCATTGCACAACGTAATCCATGCTCCCGACCCGTTTCATTTTCATTTGGACAGATACCATAGAGAGCAATGCCTGCTCTCATGTAATCTAAGTGAGAATCGGACCAATAAAGTATTCCCGCGGAGTTTGCCAAAGTTTTAGGCCCTGGGTAATTGGCGGTTTGCGACAAAAACAGATCGATTTGCTTTTGTGTAGCAGGCGAAGACAAATCGTCAGCACAGCTAAAGTGGCTCATAAAACCAACCGGTCCCGCGAGTTTATTTGTCGCTTCAATTTGTCGAACATAGTCGCTAAGTTCGCAAGGGTGAACTCCCAACCGGTGCATCCCAGTGTCCAGTTTAAGCCAGACGGTAAGAGGTTTAGTGATATCGGCCTGTTTAAGATCTTCCAGCTGCTCTTTACAATGAATCGCTGTGTGAAAACCTTCATGTGCAGCCGTTTCTAGATCAGCTTTACAAAAACAGCCTTCAAGCAGCAGTATTGGCTGTGTAATACCTTCGCTTCTTAGCTCTAGCGCTTCTTCGATACGAGATACAGCAAACATATCGGCTTGCGTGAGCATTTTGGCTGTTTTTACTGCGTTGTGTCCGTATGCGTCACCTTTTATGACAGCGACAACAGATTTATCAGCGCATTTCTTTTTTAGTACATCGTAGTTATCGCTAAGTGCTTTTAGATTGATAACAGCTTCAGCAGTGATCATTAACTCTTTCCTAGTAATATACCAATCGAAACAAATCTTTAATCATTCTTGCTAGTTAAATTCGCTGATGCTTAGGCAATAGATTATGTAATCAGAATAACGAGTTACTTCAATCGATACCTTGATCTAAGCGATTCTCCAACACAATGCTCTGACTATTTCCTCATCCTGATTGGTATTGAATTTCTTCCATGTCAGCTCAGCAGACTTCGTTTTTAATCGGGACGAAATCTTCTGCTCTGGTTAATTACGGTTCTAGTTCTTCTTACTCGAAATTTGCCAGGTCTCTTGTGCATAAATTTTCCAAGCCACTCAATAGACTTAAGACAAATATACTTAAAGGAAACTCAGCAATATACAGGCCATCTTAGGTTCACTGTTCCATTTAGCACATAAAATCAACCAGTAAGATTTTTACAGTTAGATATTCTAGAAAAAATCACTTGATATACGTTCCGAACGAGAACAATCGAGACTATATATTATTTCGTTTTAAATAAAAATATCAGATTAATATATAAAATCAAGCATGGCATAAACCACAAAATAATTAAGGATATCTAAGAGTGTAATTTAGATAAAAACCTAACTCAACGCACCAATAAAGAACGTAATGCATTATTTTGGTGCGATATGATGAGTTTTTAAAAATATTATTAAGTTAAACTTAGAAGTTTAAACGGTAAATCTTGAACCAAGTCACATAATAGAATTATCTATACATAGGGAAAAGGTTGGTATAATTGACCAAGACAAAAATAAAGACCCATTTTATAGATAAGACGTGGAATTCACTTAGGAATAAAACTATCTGTTGCTCACACATACTTAAACCACACTTAAAATCCATCACTACGGTTAAAATTAGAATATTATGAAAAACACATACAATGAATAAATATTCAAATTAGTGAAAATTATTGAATATTTAGTACGTATTTTTGAGTTTCACTGCTTATAATTTAAGTTTCAGTTGCTGAAGATTGATGTTGCTGTCACGGATTTTGCACTGTAGTTTGTATTGAAGAGCAATATTTAAAGCTGGTGCGACCCCCAATTCACGACATGGAGTTAATGCAAGATGGAACTTAAACAACCTTATCTATTATTCTTAGGCGATGCTGCAGATGCGTTAGCAGCGAAAGTAGCTCAAGGAATCAAAACCTGGCGCCCAGAATACTGTGTCGGTCAATTACGTCTGGAAGGCTGCAATGCGGATATTGGCCTTGAAGATTTAAATGTAGCCCAAGCCGTTGAAGCGGGGGCTAAAACTTTAGTTATTGGCGTCGCTAACCGAGGCGGTGTGATCTCTGAGGAGTGGATTTCAGTACTGACCGAAGCACTCGAAGCCGGTATGGACATTGCTGCAGGTTTACACAATCGATTAAACGACATTCCAGAACTGGTTGAGAATGCAAACAAAAACGGCTGTAGCCTTTTCGATGTGCGCTATCCGACACAAACCTACCCTGTTGCAAACGGCAAGAAACGTTCAGGTAAACGCCTACTAACGGTAGGTACAGACTGCTCTGTAGGTAAAATGTATACCTCTCTGGCGATCGAAAAAGAGATGAAAGAGAGAGGCATCGATGCCGATTTTCGCGCCACCGGTCAAACTGGCATTCTAATTACTGGTGATGGGGTGAGTGCAGACTGTGTTGTCGCCGATTTCATTGCCGGCGCAATTGAAACCATCGCTCCTGAAAATGATCCACAACACTGGGATGTCATTGAAGGTCAAGGGTCGTTATTCCATGCTTCATTTGCTGGCGTTACTACTGGCCTGATTCATGGCTCTCAAGCGGACGCTTTAGTTTTGTGCCATGAGCCAACTCGCACCCACATGCGCGGCCTGCCTGATTATCCATTGCCGGATATCAAAACTTGTATGGAAGCCAATATAGCCACCGCAAAGCTCACTAACCCAAATGTCCAATTTGTCGGTGTTTCAATCAACACCTCGGGAATGACCGAGAGCGAAGCACTGGAATATATGGATAGCGTTGAATCCGAAGTAGGCTTGCCTGTTGTCGATCCATTCCGTCAAGGCGTAGCACGTATTGTAGATAAATTAGCGGAGCTGTAATGAAGGTTAGTCTATATACAAAAAGTTGGCCGATTCTGGGTAGCTTTACTATCTCTAGGGGCAGTAAAACCCACGCAGAAACCATCATTGTTGAAATTGAGCACCAAGGTGTAACAGGGTGCGGTGAATGCGTCCCTTATGGCCGATACGGTGAATCCATTCAAAATGTGATGGCAGAGATAGAAAGCATCATCCCTAAAATTGAAGCAGGGCTGAGCCGAGAAGATTTGCAACCGCTTTTACCATCGGGCGCCGCACGGAATGCCGTTGACTGTGCTTTATGGGACTTGGAGTGCAAGCAATCTGAACAATCTATTTGGGATAAAGTCGGTGTGGTCGAAGGTGAACTGACCACAGCGTACACCCTCTCCTTGGATACCCCAGAAAATATGGAGAAAAAGGCAATTGAGCATTCTCATAGGCCACTGCTTAAGTTGAAGTTAGGTGGTACAGACGATCTTGAGCGTGTTCAGGCGGTACGTCACGGAGCACCCAACTCTGCGATCATTCTGGATGCCAACGAAGCATGGACGTTAGAAACCTATAATCAGCTTATACCTGAATTATTAAAGCTGGATGTCTCAATGATCGAGCAACCATTTCATGCCGATGAAGATCATATATTGGATGGTCTTGAACGTCCGATCGCAATTTGTGCCGACGAATCTTGCCATGACCGAATGAGCCTGCACAAGATCATCGGTCGCTACGACATGATCAATATAAAACTCGATAAAACGGGCGGCTTGACTGAAGCATTAGCACTCAAAGAAGAAGCTGAGTCGGCAGGGTTACGTATTATGGTTGGCTGCATGGTGGCCTCTTCATTAAGCATGGCGCCAGCATTTGTCGTCGCCCAAGGTGCAGAAGTGGTCGATTTAGACGGTCCACTGCTGCTGAGTGAAGATATCGAAAATGGCTTTGAATTCGATAATAACGCTATGCTGCCTTTCGACAGAAAATTGTGGGGATAAGGGGGAAATAATGGAACGAATTGTATACCTCAATGGAAAGTTTCTCGCTGAAAGTGAAGCAAAAGTTTCCGTATTCGACAGAGGATTCCTCTTTGCAGATGCCGTCTATGAAGTAACCGCTGTATTAGATGGTAAATTGATTGACCACGAAGGGCACCTAGCCCGCTTAGAACGATCTGCTAAAGAGCTAGGTATTAAGATGCCGGTCACTGGTGAACAGTTGATGGATATTCAGCGCCAGTTGATTGAAAAAAACGGCTTAGTCGAAGGGGGAATCTATCTTCAGTTAACTCGCGGGAATGAAGGTGACCGCGACTTTTCATACAGTGACAAGATTGAACCCACACTGGTGCTGTTTACTCAATCACGCAATCTGATTGATAGCCCTAAAGCTCAGACGGGGATTAAAGTCATTTCGTTTGATGATATTCGCTGGCGCCGTCGTGATATTAAAACGACCAGCTTGCTACCGGCATGTTTGGCGAAACAAGTCGCACACGATGCGGGGGCAGAGGATGTTTGGCTGATTGAAGATGGCCATGTAACAGAAGGTGGCTCAAGTAACGCGTACATTGTCACCCAAGATAATGTGCTGGTCACACGCCCGCTGAGCAATGATATTCTGCACGGTATCACACGAGCATCATTAATGACGCTCGCTAAAGAACTGAACTTAACCATTGAAGAGCGCTTCTTCACCATCGAAGAAGCTTATCAGGCGAAAGAAGCGTTTATCAGCTCGGCAACGACATTCGTCTGGCCTGTCGTAGCCATCGATGATAAGCCGATTGGCAGTGGCAAACCTGGTGAAATCGCACTAAGACTGCGCGATATTTACATTAAAACTTCTAAAGAGTTAGCGGTTTAACCTCACGACACAAACCAACCATTGTGGCCAAGTAGCATTGGCCACAATGGTTGGCTTGTAGAGGAAAGAAATACCTACAAATATTACGAGGACCACCTTTAACCGAGCAGCGATTTACAACTTTAAGGTAGTAGCTGGCTATTCCAGCGGAACTCGAGCTATTTTGTATTCGCAGCTAAAAAACCTGAAAACGCTCGCCAGGACTTTTCATCCGCATCTTTACGATAGCGATCGGATTCCCACACGGTAAAGGCATGGGGTGCACCGCCATAGGCCACCATTTCATGTGGAACTTTGTTCTGCTCAAGTTCATCAGCCAATTGAGCGAACTCACTCATCGGTATTGCCGTGTCAGCAGTACCGTGGAGAATAAGTAACGGAGCCTTAGTATCTGCATAGGATTGGCCCTCTGGCGTTTTGAGCCCGCCATGGAAAGTCACGAAGCCTTTAGCGTTCATGCCTGCTCTTGCCGACTCCAATACTGCCGCACCGCCAAAGCAATACCCCATCACAACGGTGTTGTCTAAATTACCGCCCAGTTTTCCTGCCTCTGCTAAGCTGGCACTCATTAACTGCCGCAATTTATCTCTGTCTTTATACAGTTCACCAGTGTGCTGCCTTTTATCTTCCACCTTGGTTGGTCGCACACCCTGGCCAAAGAGATCGGCAGCAAATACGTTGTACCC
This sequence comes from uncultured Vibrio sp., assembly GCF_963675395.1. Lineage (NCBI taxonomy): Bacteria > Pseudomonadati > Pseudomonadota > Gammaproteobacteria > Vibrionales > Vibrionaceae > Vibrio > uncultured Vibrio sp. The sequence goes on from NZ_OY776222.1 coordinate 1,503,605, forward strand.
CATCTCATTGAGCATTTGCGCTCTCTTTTCTTCGTACTCGGTCAACCCGTCCCAGTCGTGGACCAACAAAACAAGAGGTGCATTATCGTCAACTTTCGCCCAATACCCTTCATAAGAAACATCGCCAACTTGGTAAACCACGTTCTCACCAGCGGAAAGAGAGCTGCTGCCAGCTGCAGCAAGAAGTGCTAACCCAATGAGCTTAATTTTCATACTCATTCCCTTTGTATTACGTGAATAATTGTCTAAGTAGATTAGTACATCCTCAAAAGGAACAGAGAATTAAGGATGATACTTTACGATTGGTTCAAGAGACTTGTACCAAAGTAGGTAACGAAAAGATCAAGTAAAACTCAACCATTGAAGCGATTAACATTGATAATCTAGGTCGAAGGGGCAGAGAGGCTTCTTTCTCGAGAACGACGAATGCAAGGAGGAGCCGGGCAATTTACCAATGCGAATCGCAATGTCGATGCGCTTTTCAAGCAAGTCAACGTAACCTTCGTTTAAAGAGAGATCCAATTCAATATCTGGATAACACTCATGAAATGCCCCTTGTCGAATAACAACCGGACTTCGCGTTTTCTAGATTGATAAATAACGTGCCTACTTTTAATCCCCCCTACCCCACTTTCTTACCCACTTGTGAGCGTGATCCCAGCATCAATCTCCTTACTCCAATCATGTCGCAAATGCACCAACATCTGGCGCAATGCCGCAAATAGGTGCAATTCGTGAGTGCTACTCTCCTACACGAAAGTCAAACAAAAGCACCAATAAATCTTAGCTAACATGAGCTGAAATGCTGTTGTCACCAAGGACTAAAAGCGCCCTAATGGTTTGATAAATCGTAGTTTTAAAGCTGTTGTCATCGTTAACGGATTTTACTGGTAAAGGAACTACTACAACTATAATAAGCCTCAACAAGGAGACCTTATGTCCTACGAAAAATCAAACCGCGCCGTTGTTTACAAAGGGCCGGGCAAAGTTGCTGTCGAGTCAATTCCATACCCAGAACTCGCATTAGGCAATCGTAAGTGTGAGCACGGCGTAATCCTTAAAGTGCTGACTACCAACATTTGTGGCAGCGACCAACATATGGTCCGTGGACGTACTACCGCAGAAGAAGGTCTGGTACTCGGCCACGAAATCACAGGAATTATTCTAGAAAAAGGTCGCGACGTCGAATTTGTTGATGTTGGCGATATCGTATCCGTTCCATTTAATATTGCTTGTGGCCGTTGCCGTAACTGTAAATCTGGTATGACTGGTATCTGTCTCAACGTAAACCCTGCTCGTCCGGGTGCAGCATACGGTTACGTTGACATGGGCGGCTGGGTTGGTGGTCAATCTGAATACGTCATGATTCCATATGCAGACTTTAACTTGCTTAAGTTCCCAGACCCAGATCAGGCAAGAGAGAAAATTCAGGATTTAACACTACTGTCTGATATTTTCCCAACTGGTTTCCACGGCTGTGTCACCGCTGGCGTTGGCCCGGGTTCTACCGTTTATATTGCAGGTGCAGGTCCAGTGGGTCTGGCAGCAGCAGTATCAGCTCAACTACTTGGTGCAGCTTGTGTCATCGTTGGCGACATGATCCCAGATCGTCTAGAGCAAGCGCGTAGTTTTGGTTGCGAAACCATTGACCTACGCGAAGACGGCAGTATGGAAGACAAAATTGAAGCCATTCTTAACGAGCGTGAAGTTGATTGTTTTGTTGACTGTGTTGGTTTCGAAGCGCACGGATGTGGTTGTGGTGGCCACACTCAAGAAGCACCAGCAACAGTACTAAACTCAGCGATGCAAGTAACACGTGCCGGTGGTTCAATTGGTATTCCTGGTCTTTACGTTACGGACGATCCGGGCGCGAAAGACGAAGCAGCAAAAGAAGGCGCACTGAGCATGCGCTTTGGTCTTGGCTGGGCGAAATCTCATTCATTCCATACTGGCCAATGTCCGGTAATGAAATATCACCGTGGTCTGATGCAATCTATATTGTTCGACAAAGTGAAAATCGCTGATGCCGTCAACGTACAAATGATTTCACTCGATCAAGCACCTCAAGGCTATGCCGACTTTGATGGTGGTGCAGCTAAGAAATTTGTCATTGACCCTCACGGTGAATTTAGCTCGTAATATTAGCTTCAGACAAAACACCTAACTTTTAGGGGATTGGTTATTAATTTAACCGAAATTAAACGATAATAACTGCGATCGTTAATGTGGGCTTGACTCCCCCCTGACGCGGGCTGAATTTCAGCCCGCTTTTTTACATCTAGTTATATAGTTAATTTACGTCTGTTTCTAATTTAAAAATCTTAAACATTGGGGATTAAACATACTTCTCCCCGATTTTATAAATGACAATATTTAAAGAACATACTGATGAAGCCATAAGAATACCAGAAATTAGCACGAACAACGTTTTTCAGAATAAACCCCTTTGATGTACTAATTAACATTGATCGAAACCTATCTCGTTTTGTTGGCGTTATTATCAATGCTTGAACCGGGAAGATAAAGAGAGGTTTCAGAATTTCACTATGGGCAAAATGGTACTAAGAGACCAGTCGGCTAGCTTCAATGAAGGGCTGGAATACACCTGAAAACCGACTTGGCATTATCAGTTGGATCAACAACTACCACTGACTTAAAAATCACATGATACATACTCGCGTAACTCTGACAAGAATAGGTAAGATGGTGGGCCTAAATGTCAAGAATGTACGCATAGTGTGGCTTTGTTGCGCAAAAGAATTATCCACTTCAGCCGTTACTCTTCAAGACGTGAATTCACTTTTACGCAACAAATCCAGACTTATACATAAAATTCACTTTATATCCCGTAAGATTGCTACACTCATAAAATGTGACGATGACGCGCCAAGAACGCTAACTATACGTATTCAGTAAGGACAACAATGAAAGATAGGAAACAACTTTTAGCCGTTTCCCCACAGGTTCGATATACCGCGTTGGCAATTTTCTTGGCGCTATTCTTTATCGCCGTGAATGTCTGGTTTCGGCCAATCTTTCCCATCGACGAAACCCGCTATGTCTCTGTAGCGTGGGAAATGTGGCTGAATAATGACTGGTTGGTACCACACCTAAACGGATTGCCATACGATCACAAACCACCGTTAATGTTTTGGCTATTCAGTGCCGTTTGGTCCTTATTTGGTACATCCGATACCGTGACGCGCTTAGTAGTACCAGGCTTTGCTCTGGTTAACCTCTATCTTGTGGGGAAACTGGCTGAGAAAATTTACCCCGACTCACCACAAGCGAAATGGTTGTCTCCTCTTATCCTTATCAGTTTCCTTGGCTGGTTTTTGTACTCCAGTATGATCATGTTCGATTTAATGCTCGCGGTCTTCCTCCAACTTGCCGTGTTGAGTTTTTGGCGATACACCGAAACGGAACGTGAAACATGGTCATATTTGAGTGGTGTATTCCTTGGGCTTGGGATGCTCACTAAAGGGCCTGTGGTATTCGTCTATTTCATCCCTTTTTTACTGTTAGCCCATCTTTGGCACCCCTCACCTGCTTCTATCAACAAGGCCTTCTTCAAAGCAATTCTCAAAACAGTGGGCATAGCAGTTGCAGTCATCCTACTTTGGGCAGTACCCGCGACCATATCCGGTGGAGAGGAGTACGCAAAAGCCATTTTTTGGGCACAATCTGCCGGGAGGATGCAAGACTCTTTCGCCCATGCCCGACCTTTCTACTGGTATGTGGCACTATTGCCAGCATTGCTTTTTCCTTGGCTTTTCCTCTTTAGTTTCTGGCGAAACCGTCCATGGATTTGGGTAGGACGACGGGATACCTTCTGTTTTTCTTTGTTTGTGTTTGTGGTCGGGGTCTTCAGCTGTTTTAGTGGAAAGCAGATTCACTATTTACTTCCTATTTTCCCTTTCATAGCAATTTGGATCGCCAAGCGATTGGAATTAGCGAAGGTAAAAACCGAGCCTGCGATAGTGGGAATCCTTGTGATCATTACGCTAGCCATCTTAAGTGCGCCGCTATGGATAGAAAAAGCATTTCGCAGCACGGAAGTCACGGATGTTTACTGGAGTTGGGGGCTGTTGCCCGCGCTGTTGACTGTGTTGCTACTTTGGAAAAGAAAGCTACCTATTGATGGTCTTGCGCTTAATATCGGGGCACTACTGCTGAGCTTATCCGCTTTGATGGCCAGTTTGTCACCAGTACTGAATAACGTTTATGACGTCACAGAGACAGGCCGTCAGATCCACCAATTGCAATCTCAAGGTCATAGCGTTTCGTACGCTGGCAAATACCACAACACCTTTGGTTTCGCTGGTAGACTGGAAAAGCCGCTGAATTTAATTCCCTCATCTAAAGCAGAGAGAAACGCATTTTTAACCGCTGAGCCAGGCTATACCATCTGGGTTCAACGCAAGAAAACACAGTCATTGGCAACCAATGCCATTTACATGACCCCCTATCGTGGCAGGTGGTTGTTCATTCTAGACAATCAAGTACTGGCGAAGATTCTAGCACCAAGTGAAAATAATGAAGCCGCAGAAAAGTAGTCGCATTAGCTAAATTCAAACATACATCAAAAGCAAGGCTCGTCGATTAGGTAAAACAAAGCACCTTAGTGCAAGCCTGCCCGTTTATATATTTTGCTGCATAATATAGAAACTCTCTCTTATCGCTTACCGATTCCAAGTTCTCATGGAAATCTTCACTTCCACTCTGCTGGGCGAGTTTCACGTAAGACATCAATAAACAATTTTAACCTTAATGCGTGCCGGCCAATTGGGTAAAAACAACTTACTGTAGCAGGGGCGGATTGCCAATCTTCCAGACAAGGCACTAAACTACCGGGATGTGATTTCTCAAATCCATTAGCAAGCCAAGTCGGCAATAAACCAACACCTCTTCCCTTTGCTATCGCATCAGCTTGCATCGTCAAGTTATCGCTCTGTAAGCGGCTTTCCATTGCGGGAAGTTCGTAGTCTCCATACTTGGGATGATGCAATGTCATTGCTTCTTGCCGAGCAGCAATAAAGTCAATCCAAGGATGATTAATCAACTCTTTTGGGTGTCTAAGCCTGTTGTGCTGGGACAAGTACTCAGGTGAAGCATACGCCGCATAGTGCCAAAGTCCGAGCTGTTCCTTGCGATAGCCCATTGGAGTAATGTCACCCATCCAAACAATAAGGTCTGCATCAATAGTGCGGTCACCATGATGGAATTGGCTATGTATTCGGATTTTAATCTCTGGGTGTTTTTTCATGAATATATCCAGTGATTGGCTCATCCATCGGCGTGTTAAGTTAGGGTGCACGATGAGAGTGATTTCTCCGGTTACTTGATTATTCAGTTCATGAAGCGCTTCTTTTCCTTTACCTGCAAGCTCTAATAGCTGCTCAGAGTAAACTGAAAATACTTCACCAGCTTTGGTCAGAGCGAGGCGATTCCCTTGTTTTACAACCAATGCTTGCCCAAGATCTTCTTCAAGTTGCATGAGCCTTCTGCTGAGTGTGGATTTAGGTTGCCCCAAAGACTTCGCTGCAGCGGTTAAACTCTTGTACTGGCAAAGCGCAGAAAACGCACGCACAGCTCTAAGATCTTGCATATACAACCCCTTACGCATCTCACATATCAACCTGATAATGAGAACTGTTCCACTAATGGTCCAAAGTGTCCCACAAATTGATCTATTTCAAAAACAAATTTTGTGAATAATGCCAATACAACTTTGATATTGATAACCATTAACATTAAGGAGCTGTAAATGTTCAGTTGGACCCCCTCTCAAGTCGCGTTAGCCGTTTCACTCGGGCTAATAAGCCAAAGCAGTGCTTGGGCGGAACAAACGCAAAATCAGGCCGATGAAACTGTCGTTGTCACTGCATCAGGTTTCGAACAAACGTTACAGCGAGCCCCCGCTACTATGTCCGTGATTTTTGCTGAAGATATTGAGAAAAGAGCGTATACCGACATCACCGATGTATTAAAAAATATGTCAGGTGTTCAAGTCATGGGGGGCGGAGTCGAACAATCAATCATGATTCGCGGTATGGCCTCTAGCTACACTTTATTCCTGATTGATGGCCGGCCAGTTCAAGGCAATGACGCATTTGGTTTGAATGGTACTCAAGCTGGTACTCCGATTAACTTTTTACCTCCTGTTTCCGAAATACAACGTATCGAAGTGATTCGTGGCCCCGCTTCGGCACTTTATGGTTCGGATGCAATGGGTGGCGTTATTAACGTTATCACGAAAAAAGTACGTAATGATTGGGGCGGGAGCGTTTCTACCGAGTACACCAAAGCAGACAGCGCAAACAAAGTGAATGAAGATGCGATGCAAACTAACTTTGTCCTTAATGCGCCTTTGTTAGATGACAAACTCGCTCTGCAACTAAGCGGCTCTTTCTTGAACCAAGACGAAAGTCACTTTATTGGTGGTGATGATAGCTATGCCTCTGATCCGGAATATAAACGTAAAAACTTTTCATCCAAACTTAACTGGGTGATTGATGATCAAAACAATATAGCCGCCGGTTATAGTCGATATGCACAAGAGCGAACCCATACTCCGGGTATCAGTATTGCTGAAACAGTGACTAACCGTGACGGCAGTATCAGTGATGCGGAATTGAGTTATAACAAATCGGTTCGTGATACTTACTTCATTGAACATGAAGGCCATTATGGCGATAAGCGCTGGAAATCGTATGTCAATTATGACAACTCTGATAACTCAACGCGCACCAATGACGTTACGGGTAATGGTATTCAGTTTGACGTACTGACTATCAACTCTCAAATGAACTGGTTCTGGGATACCAACACGTTGACTGTCGGCGCAACGTATAAGAATGAGCGTTTAGAGGATGGTGCGACCAATGGTTTGCAACCACCTATTATTCCAGACGCTAACGCTGTAAATAAAATGGAACGTTACCAGTACTCACTATTTGCAGAAAACGAATGGGCACCGATTGATGACCTTTCCATTGTGCTCAGCGGCCGTTTCGACGACAACCACGATTTTGGCAGCCACTTTAGCCCTAAAGTTTACGGTGTGTATGGTGTAACCGATGAAGTTGTCATTAAAGGTGGTGTTACATCTGGCTACAAAGCGCCGAGTTTACGTCAAAGCGCCAGCGATTTTGGCGCAACTTCGCGTGGCGGTGTAATCATTGGTAACCCAGAGTTAAAACCCGAAACAAGCTTGAACTATGAGATTGGTATCGGTTATGACGACCTTTACGGGTCTGGTTTATCAACAACGCTGACGGCCTACATCTCTGAATTTAAAGACAAGATTAATCGTACTGGTCGTGTATGTGAAGCGAATGTAGAGTGTTATTACAACGGCACATACTATCCTGCGCATCAGTATGGCTACACTGCGTATGAAAACATCGCAGAAGCTGAAATGTCTGGGATTGAGTTCACCCTTGATTACCAATTTACTCAAGACCTAATGTACCGCCATTCCTACACTTACACTAAAACCGAGCAAAAAACGGGTGAATATGCGGGTGAACCACTAAACGACGTCGCCAAACACATGTTTAACGCATCGTTAGAGTGGCAAGCGACGGAGCAACTGTTGCTGTGGACGCAAGGTAATTACCGAGGCGAGACGTCGGGCCGCTGGCAAACCGGTACGAGCGGCAGTTCGACTAATGGCCTGACCATTCCTGATTACACCTTCTACGATTTAGGTCTTGTGTACAAGCCAAAACGTGAGCTTAGCCTAAAGGCGGGGGTATACAACGTCTTTAACGAAGAAGTGAATCCAGAGGAAGACGCAGATTATCGTTACATCCTAGACGGGCGTAAGTATCACGTGTCTGTGGCTTACAACTTCTAGTGTGGAATGTCTATTCGTGGGGGCACATGTCCCCGCGATTGCTTACCCATGAATACTTTTCCCTAATAGATAACAGTACTGAAGTTACGGATGCTAACTTCAATGAGAGAGATTATGAAGAAAATCAAAATAACGCTGATGGCACTCATCGCAAGTATGTTTCAAGCAACATTGGCATGGGCTTACCCACTCGATATTGAGCATGAGCAAGGTGTCACGAAAATTGAAACACAACCCTCGCGTGTTGTTGTCTTTGACCTCGCGTCTCTAGATACCATGGATGCATTGGGTGTATCCGCAGTTGGAGTTCCGGATGTGTTATTACCCACTTATCTTAATCGCTATACCGATGAGAAAGTTGCCCAAGTTGGAACACTGTTTAAACCAGACTTTGATGCAATCAAAGCACTCAACCCTGACCTTATCATTATTGCGGGACGATCGCGTTCTGCGTACCCGGAACTCACTGAGTTAGCACCAACGATTGATTTGACTATCGACCCATCGAATTTTGAGGCAGGCATGCTTCAAAACCTGACAACGTTAGGCGCTATCTTCAACGAAGAGCAACAAGCGAATAAATTGTCGACGGAGTTAACTCAATCGCTTAAGTCACTACAATCACAGGGATCTAAGCAAGGCAGTGGTTTAGTGCTCTTTACCATAAAAGATAACGTTATGCTTCACGCACCAGGTGATCGCTTCGGCATGTTGTATGACTTGACTGGTTTATCTTCCGTTGTGGAACCGTCATCAGAACCAAAACCTCAGCCAAGACCAAAACCAGGCTCTGAGGAAGCGAAAGCGGCCAAGCTATTGAGAGAACAAAAGCTAAAACAGGCTTTGGAAAGAAATCCTGATTGGCTCATTGTTCTTGATCGCGGCGCAGCGACAGGTGGGGACGGGCAGGCTGAACAAACGCTAGCGGCACGAGAAGCGATTACGCAGACTTCAGCATGGGAATCTGACCAGACGTACTACTTGAATCCAACCAATTGGTATCTCGCGACGGGGGGTTATCAAAGTGTGAGTGGTACTTTGTCAGCGTTTCAATCGCGTTTCAACAAGTAACTTAAACTGCACCTTATCGCCTGTTATTAGGTGAGACAATACAAAACCAGTAGTGTGAAGTGAGGGCTAAAGTGAAGTTTGGGGGTACAACCTCAAAGCACTTTAGCCCTTAAGCATCACTTCTTCATCAGTTTTGCTAAATCAGCAAATGGATTGTATGTCGCCCCTCGGTGTTCATCTTCACCGGGCTTTATCTCGCTGCCGTAACGTTCATGTTCCAGGTACTTACTATGCTCATGATCATGGCAATAGAGGCACAACAGCTCCCAGTTGCTACCATCTTCTGGATTATTGGTGTGGTCATGGTCTTTGTGATGAACCGTTAATTCACGTAGATTTGAATATACAAACTCTCGTGCACACCTTCCGCATACCCAGGGGTAGATCTTCAGTGCTTTCTCGCGATAGCCCGATTCTTTACGTGCATAACTGGCACTGGTCCCATAGTAATCTGATGCCATGCGTGTATCCTCAACTGTTAGTTAGATAAATGTCAGCACGAGCACAAATGCTCTGTACTCGTGTTAATTATCATGTTCTATATAGAACCTTTACCACATGCCAGCCAAATTTAGTTTTCACCAAATGTGGGGTTAGGACTTCACCTGAAAAGCAAACTTTGTCGAACTGAGGGACCATTTGCCCACGACGAAACTCACCAAGATCACCACCGCGTTTACCGGACGGACAAGTCGAGTATTTCTTTGCCAGAGTCTGGAACTTAGCCCCTTTTTTAAGTTGCTTGATAATGTCTTCTGCTTGTTCTTTGTGTTTCACAAGAATATGCAATGCGGCTGCTGTATTTGCCATCTGTTTGTCTCTCGCTGTTCTGTTAGCGCAAGTTTACCGAATACACTCAATCACGCCAAACATTTCTCCTTCCACACAGCGATCGTGGAAGCTCAGTTTGCATCTTATTCAATATAAATCGTCTAGAATTCAATCAATCACACATCTACTCATCCATTTGATTGAATGAAAGTTAACTTTTCGGTGTAGGGTTATTGAAGCTATCGGTTTATCCGATTAGATTAAGGGGAATCAGTTGGTATTTATAAGGTTATTTCATGGCAAAAGTCGTTAGTAAAGCGAACCAATCTCAGGGGATGTTGGTATTCAAACTTACCCTGCAACAATACTTCGCAATAGGTACTCTGAAAGTCCGTGAAATTGTTCCGTACATGCCAACCACGAAGATCCCATACTCCCACCAGCACGTAATAGGTACGGTTACGATCCGTAATTTAACCGTGCCTGTGATTGATATGTCCGCGGCAGTAGGGTTCCGACCTATTCACGAAGAAGAGTACCAAAACTGTTACCTGATTGTGACCGACTGCTTGCGAACTGTTGTGGCCTTTATGGTACGCAGCATTGAAAAGATCATTGATTGTGACTGGAAAACCATAGAGTCACCGCCAGAAAGCGCAGGTAAGAACATTTTCGTCACGGGCATTACTAATTATGAAGAAAAAATGGTTCAAATGCTGGATGTCGAATTGTTGCTATCCAAGATCTATCCGCAATATGAGCATTCAAAAATTCCAATGCTGACCGATGTAGAACGTGAACGCCTAAAAGCTCTTAATATCTTACTCGTTGACGATTCTTCGATTGCACGTAAACAACTTAGTGATGCATTAGACAGCATTAACATCCCGTATCAGATCAGTAAAAATGGTGCCGATGCATTGCAATTGATGAAAAATCAAGCCGCACAACGTAAGCCCATTGATTTGTTAGTCAGTGATATTGAAATGCCGGGGCTGGATGGGTACGAGCTGGCGTTCGAAGTACAAAACGACTCAGCACTCAACCACTCTTACCGGATTCTACACACTTCTCTTTCAAGTGAAATCTGTGTCGATCGTGCCCACCAAGTTGGTGCACATGAAGCTCTGGTAAAATTTAATGCCGGTGAATTAATTGAAGCTATGCTTCGAGGAGCGAAAGAGCTCGAAGCAAGATCTGCGGCCTAAAACAGAAAGCCCCACTCGTTTATAGCGGGGCTTGCTTAATGATGTAGCCGTTATTTACTCATTTGTATCAGAGAACGGCCGATCAACCATTCAAGCTCTTTATCACTGCCAGCACCAAATTGACTGTCTACCATCTTATACAGGCGGTCAATGCCATTGGTTGCAAATTCATGTGCGTTTTCAGTCGCCACGATGTGATGGAACAGGAGTTTTAAAATAGCCACGAACTCTGCATCTTCCAATGCTGCCATCCAACTAGCAGAAAACGCATCCAGCCCTTTATCAAACCTCAAGTGCTCAACAAACATTTTAAAGATGCGTGCATCGAGCGCTGCGGTAAAATCCGTTTTCTTAGGGAAGTGATGACTAATACCTGTACGCGATACACCTGTCTGCTGACTCAGCGTTGTGTACGACATTTTGTCATAACCTAGCTTAAGCAATTGATCAACGACCGCATCCATGATCTTCTGAACAGTAATTTCGGTATCTTCTTTACTACGCTTTGGCATATTTTAAGCTCTTCTCTTTTGAATCCATCTAACTCACAACTCAACGAAGTCAGAGTGAAATCATCCTCAGTGATATTACTGTGTTTCCTAGTCTAAACTCGGACCTCTGTCATAGCGATTAAAGTACTGCGCAATAACTAACATTCGGTTTTTAATCTACATCTACCGTTTATCTCAGACGAAAAGTAAGCTATATCAGCATATTGCATCAGGCCAACCATCGAAACCACTCAGGAGCTAAGAATGATAATCATGTAGTATTATTCAATCAATACTCTTATAAATTGTTTCCCAGTTCAACTGACCAGACACAAAACGCGCTCTTAACTAGTGTAATTGCTCTTAAATATTGATATATATCACATTAGGTTTACTACTCTGCCCATCTTCAACCAAAACACAACATCACTTTTTGTGCTTTTTTATGCAAATTCATTCATTTTTGTAGATAGAGATCAAATACCTGCTAGAATAACCTTAGTTTTTACAAGAGGATTCGTTATGAGCATCGAATTAGAAGGAAACCAAGTCTGCGAAGCATGTGGTTGCGCGGGTGAAATTGGCTTTGTTATTAAAGAAGGCGACGAGGTTGCCGACGTAACGATTTTCGCAGAGTCCAAAGAGGCCCTAGAATCTGGATTAGCAAACTACATTGAATTGGCTAAATCCGTATGTGCCAACGTTGAATATAATGTCAGTGAAATCACCGAAGAGTCTAAAGAAGCGTCGGCCCGCTTCAAATTCGAAGTCAGTGCAGAGAAGCTGATCTTTGAATTAAAAACTCGCACATTAGGGCGTTAATCCTATTTAAAAGCGAGCACTCTGCTCGCTTTCTACTTACTTCCATTTAAGTTGTTACTTTCCTTCAAGTGCGAACACTTGCAATAGCTGTAAGTCGCACTTTGAGATATGCTTTTGAAGTATTATCTTGAGTAAAGTCATCGCCATGCGTTTCATTCTAGTTATTGTTGCACTAATAGCACTCGACTCCCCTTCTGCTGCCGCGTACGAGCTGGATTACTACACTAAGCTAGCGTACTTGGACAATTACGGTAACCTTGACCTGCGACACAAATCCTTTACTCAATTACCAGCGGGTTTGTCGATTAAAGGTAGTCTGGATATTTCCCAGACGCCTATTACTCAGCTACCTAAAGGCCTCGATGTCGGGGGGAGTTTAGAAGCAACAAACAGTGCGCTTAAAACCGTCAGGCCCAATATCAAAATAAAAGGCTATGCAAACTTGTTAGGTAGCCAAATAGAAAACTGGCCAAAAGGGGTAAAACTCGGCGGATACTTGAACCTTACTGACACCCCACTAAAAGCCCTTCCGGCAAGGCTTCGCGTTTATGGTGATTTGAGTGTGATTCGCACACCATTAACGGCTTTACCTGATGGTTTAATTGTCGATGGTAATCTTTACATTGGTGGCTCGGCACTCAAGACATTTCCAGACAATATGACCGTGAAAGGAAATATATTTCTGGGAGGGAATACAATGACGAAATGGCCAAGTAACCTGACCTTAGGCGGCGCTGTCGCACCTTAAAAGTAAAAAACCTCGGGACAGAGCCCGAGGCGTATCGAATTTGAATTAAGCCAACCAATACTACTCTTGATTGTTTACCGGGTTGGCATAGCTCGCAACTAGGTAAGAACGCGCGCCTTCTGGCAACTCTTCAAGCTTATCAGCCAATTTGCGTTTCACTTCTTCAGAAATACCTTCATCTTCACGACCCGCGGCCAATAGATTCATCGGGTAGAGTCTATAGTTATTGTGAATTTGACGGTCGATCTCAGCGGCAAGAGACTCTGGTGTTTCAAATTGTTGTTCAATCACATCACCGAAAGCAACATGAATACGGCCTTTGTAACCAATAATACCTTGAATGATACTTTCAATATCTTCAAATTCACCTTTCTCGTAACGGCCACTTGTTGCTTTAGCAAACAACTCTTTTGCCTTAGCAAGGTCACAAGGGTCGTTTTCGTAAGAGATAGAAACAGGCACAATTTTTAAAGAGCGTGTGTACTCTCCAAAACTGACTTTTTGTTTGCGACCTTCAACATGAAACATTTTTAGAATGGCCGGATCGGTGAAGTCGTTACCGTCTTTTGCTCGGCCTTCCTTTTGTGCGATCCAAATAGAGTTCCCGGTATCTAGCGAGTGTTTGATGTAGCTTGACAGTTGTCCTAACGCTTTCATCATTTCTCGCGGTGCTTTCGCTGAACGCTTAACAATAAAGCTCTTGTTCAATCGCATCAGTTCGGTCGTACAAGGCTTCTTGAGCAGGTTATCACCAATTGCAATACGCACGGTACGATGGTCAGTTTGGTGTAAACCGTAGTTAACTAATGCAGGATCCATCGCGATATCACGGTGGTTAGAAACGAATAAGTACGAGGTGTTTTTATCCAGCTTGTCTAAACCAGAAAAAGTGACGCCATCCGTTGTCTTCTTCAACATATCTTCAAGGTACTTTTTCACTTCGATCTGAATCGCTTCTACTGAATCAAGCTTGCTCCACTTAGCTTTGAGGTAAAGGCGAACAAGCGGGCTCATAAGCGTTTTGAACCATCCTGCCTTGTTGGCAAAACGGTGATCAAGAATCGCGGTGATAAATTCATCATCCTGGATTAGACGGTCCAGCGCTGCTGGAATTTCTTCGTCATTGTAAGGACGAATTTCAATATAAGGGTCGGTATTGGCAGTCATTATTCATTACATATCTAAAAAAGCTGGCACATTTTACGCATAGTTTTAGTGTATAGCAGCATTTCAGCTCATACTTTTCTCATGGTCATACCAGTTCACTTAAAAATAGTGTGGCTAAAAAATTTTTTTAACCGGTTGGAATCCTATAGGTTTAGCGTTACGCTTAGCGCCCAAAAATCACTGGTAATCATAATGAACTACGCAATTGAATTTCACGACACTAATTACCCTTTTCTTAATGTTACTGCGCGCAAAAAAGCACTAAAGCACTGTTTGTTATCTGTGATTGAAGGGTTAGTGATCATTAAATTGGGTAAGCATGAGTATGCCATTGAACCGGGTCAATTTTTTTGGATTCCTCAGGGATGTTTGAGCTCCCTCACCTTTTTACCTAATACTCGCGTGCATCGCTGTGATTTTTCTGTGCGTTTGAGCGATGACTTTACTCAGCAAGCAGGTTTCATTAAACCATCCACCCTACTAAAAGCTTTGCTCGACAAGTTGCCGACCGTAGAGCCACGTTCAGATATTCAGCTAGACTTGCTTGCAGTGATAAAGCACGAGGTTGTTACGGTTTACCCCGTTCTTTCTAGCTCAGAATTAAGCAAAGTGCTCAATCAGTGGAAGCCTGGGTGTGAGGTACGTATTTCAAGAGAGTTATGTCTGGTACTCACATTACGCGAAGCAAGAAAAATGAAGTTATCAGGGAAAAAAGATGCTGAAGTTGTAGAAACGCTTTTTGCAGGAAATAGCGAAGAGTATGAGCAACTTTGCTTCTTGGTCTTTGGTGGGCCGTTATAACTACTCTCAAGCTTTATAACTACTCACTAAAGTAGCTTATGCACTAAGATCCCCGTCCATAAAAAACAAAAAGCGTACACCATCGAAGGTACGCTTTTTAAATGTTCAGAATGGTACTTCGATCTGCATCATCCAGTCCGCATCATAATATTCGTGCCAACGATAATCCAAACGCATTCTGGGCTCACCATCGCCCTTATCACCAAAACCAATACTAAACATCAGACCGTGATTACGAATCCACTCTTCTGTGGTCATCTTGCTTTCTTCTTCTAGAAGATCATCAGGCATCCAGATCCCAAGACCAAAATAGTTCTTCTCTAGGTTCTGAGTGAGGATCGGCGTCTCGTGCGATGTAAAAGCCCACTCTTCCCAATAGTTTTTTGCGGGTCCATCCAGTTTGACGTCTGACACATACCAACTCAAGGTGTTAGCACTGAATACGCCAGAGCTATCAAAAAGTTCTTCACAAATAAGCATGGTATTGTCAGCAAAAACAACAGATCGATCAGAAAAATAGTTACATGCTAAACAAGCTTGCGGATTTACAAGCAGTATGCACGTACTAAATACGGCTAATCTGACCATGAACATTTGACCTCTCAGTTACCAGATAATGTTTCTCTATATAAACCTTCGTTGAGCAAGAGTTCACTGACTGTTAACGTAGTGAAGGCGCTGATGTCTTTTCCTTCCATCAACGCATTTCGAATATCTGTGCTTCTAATTTTTATTTTTTCAGGGCACGCCATGACGGTCCAACGCTCAGTAATCTCTTGAGCTTTATAAAATTTAGCAAATTTGAAAAAATTGTCAGGGCCAATGACAAAAGTTAAATCGTCCGTCGAATGAATTTCTTGAATTTTGTCTAATAACGCATAGGTCGTCACACTTTGTCCAGGCTGGTATAAAGCTTGCTCAACGTTCGAGCGTTGAACATTAGAAAGCCCGATATCTTTGATAAACGCGTCGACCAATTTGCACCGCGTTGGGTAATCCAACATCTCCTTGCCCCATGCATGTGCGATGCTGGGCTCAAGAAGCACAAGGTCAAAGTGGCTCAAAGACTCGATAACACTTTTGTGGCCTAAGCTAGGTGGATTAAATGCGCTACCAAAAATGGCAATTTTTTTCATATCCGGCGATTACCTGGTTCAAGAGAGTTTTCTAATTTAATGATTTCGGTATGATACTACTAATCTTTATAGCTTTTTGACACTAAAGCGATGTTTGTTCACCTCAATTGGACAGTTTGTCACCATTTGTGCGTAATCAAGCCGTGGCTCTAACCGGTTTTGGTCAATACCAACGCTGTTTGTGTCTGATATATTTGCAGGAAAAGGAACCCTAAATGGAACAATCCATCCGTGATGAAATGCGTGTACTCCCTTCTATTGACCCGCATTTCGAAATTGAACGCCGTGTTGCTTTCATAAAACGTAAACTACAAGAAGCTGGTTGTAAGTCTCTCGTACTTGGCATCAGTGGCGGAGTTGACTCGACCACGTGTGGTCGCCTTGCCCAACTTGCAGTAAATGAACTCAATGACGCCGGCGGCAGTAAAGACTACCAATTCATCGCGGTTCGTCTGCCTTACGGTGAGCAAAAAGATGAAGATGAAGCGCAACTTGCCTTATCGTTTATTCAACCGACACATTCGGTATCAGTAAACATCAAGCAAGGTGTTGACGGTATGCACGCCGCTTCTAGCTTTGCGCTAGAGGGGACTGGTCTGCTACCAACTGACGCAATGAAAGTAGACTTTGTGAAAGGTAATGTAAAAGCTCGTGCTCGAATGGTCGCACAATACGAGATCGCGGGTTATGTGGGTGGCTTAGTCATCGGTACGGATCACTCGGCAGAAAACATTACCGGCTTTTACACGAAATTTGGAGATGGTGCGTGTGACCTTGCTCCCTTATTTGGTTTGAGCAAACGTCAAGTACGTGAAGTGGCAGCTACATTAGGCGCACCAGAACTACTGGTGAAAAAGACACCAACCGCAGATCTGGAAGAACTTGCACCGCAAAAAGCGGACGAAGATGCGTTGAATCTGACTTACGATCAAATTGATGACTTCCTGGAAGGTAAGCCTGTTTCACAACAAGTAAGCGATCGTCTGGTTGCTATTTACAAAGCTACGCAGCACAAACGTCAACCAATCCCGACAATTTACGACTAAGCAACTTTTTAAACGGAATGTTTGCTATAAAAAACGCTGCTCAAGGGCAGCGTTTTTTCTTAGATACTCTAATCTAACTAGTCAGTCACCGTAACATCAGTTTCGGGAACCGCGCAGCACGCTAATACCGTCCCCATAGCTCGTTCTTCATCGCTTAACGCTGGAACATGCGGATGGTCGACTTTTCCTGACTTTAATTGCACTTTACAAGAACCACATAACCCGGCACGACAACTATTGCTGATTTCCTTCCCTGCGTCTTCAAGTTGATCAAGAAGCGTTTTCTGATTATTACCCGTGAATGTAGAACCGTTGAACTCGATTTCGATGCTTTTCTCTGGTTTTGCCTTCACAGGCATCACGCCAAATGCTTCTTGGTGGTAATGATCTTCTGCGAGCCCTTTCCTCTGCAATAGGTTCTTCGCTTTCTGCATAAAGCCATCGGGACCACAAACAAATACTTGGCGCTGTTCGGCATCTTTAATCTGTTTGATGTGTGAAAGGCTAAGTCGCCCTTTCAGTCCAAACCAATCTATCGCTGGTTGAGTCAGACAAAACTTAACCTCCAGCCCAGGATGTTCTCGTTTCAATTGCTCCAGTTCCGCTCGGCAAGGAATGTCTTTTTCCGTGCGACATTGATGGTAGAACACAACATCATCTAATTGGTTGTTATCGGCTAAATAACGTACCATCGACAACATCGGCGTGACACCGCTACCTGCAGAAAGTAATAACAGACGTTGTGTATGGTGAGGTTTAAGATGAAATTCCCCATCAGGCTTTTCCGCATCTAATACGTCACCAACCTGAAGATTATCCAGCAGCGCATTCGACACTCGCCCACCAGAAATTCGCTTAACTGAAACAGCATAACGCCCCGGACGAGAAGGGCTGGAAGAGAGCGTATAACGTCGACCAACTTTTTTGCCATCCACCTCAACATCTATCGGCAAGTGCTGACCTGGTAAGTAATTCGGTAACTGACCTTTGCTTGGTTCCAACCAAAACGTCACAAAGTCTTGCGCGATTTCTTCACGTTCGACGCAAGTTAACGTCAAACGCACTGGTGAGTTGTCCTCATAAAACTCAGGTTCTTTGTATTCCAGTACTTCGACTTTATCGCCTTGGCGAATAATACCTTCATTACGCGCCACGAGGTTTTGCCCAAAAAAGACCCCTCCCCGCTCATTGGCTCGGAACTGTTGTAACGTCTTCAGTGGCTCTTTACTCTCGCGGAACGTACCTCTTTGCGTATTGACCGTCGTAAGAATACAACGCTCACAGGGCTTGAGTGACTCGAATTCCACCTCGCCGATACGAATTCGTTTCCAAGAATCCTCTTCAAATGGCTTTGTATCAGCGACGACCAGATTGGTACGGAACTGCTCCATTGAGTGCTGCTCAGAGCTTCGCTTGTTCAACTCATCGAGAGAAGCCTGACTGATGACCAAAACCGGATAACCGTCAGCAAAGCTCACATTATGCCCGAACTTATCTCGTACTCGATTCGATTGCTCACCACAGAAAAGCAACTCGACTCGCTGCCCCAATACACTGGTAAACCAGTCATCAGCGTCATCGGTTGTGGTGTAGGCGGTAAACGTGTCATTCCAAACTGTTGCCGACGTTTCCTGCATTTTGAAATCTTGGTAGCGGATTTTAAGCGGTTGCATACCTAGGGCGCTAAACACCACACCATCGGCGAGTATCGCTGATTTCACCATCACCATCTGAGGATATTTCCTTGCGGTGATCATGGAACCGTCCGCTTTGGCGATCATAAAACGGCGGTCAAAGCTTAAGCCTTGCTTTTCTACCCATGCAGACGAGAGAGCTACCCCTCCAACTGATTTAACCGGAAAGACATTTATTTGCGATAAAGTGGGTTGTGACATGGCCTTCTTCCTGAGGTGCATTTTATTTATTGCTCTATTGTAAGGAGAAGTCTTGACTAATGTAAGGAGTCAACTTAACTAAATCTAAACATTGCATTTTTTACAATACGCTGACTAAACACCAATTGATACAATGTGACACAAGACACATAATTCGCCACTCTTTTGACAGCAACGATAAATTGACTAGAGGCTTATCATGGATACTAGAAAACTCGTTCTCATTTTACTGTGTATCTTTCTTCCACCTGTCGCGGTGTACATGGAAAGAGGGTTCAATAAAGACTTCTTCATCAACTTGATCCTAACCTTTTTCTTTTTCCTGCCGGGTACAATTCATGCGCTTTGGTTAACCATGAAATAACGCGTAGGGCTTCCCCAGTCGTAGAAAAGTGAAAAATGGGGTGAAATGTGGAGTCAATTCCTCTATCATCCTGTCGCCTAAGCGCAAGCGTTTGCTAAAAGCGTAACTGCTTCGTTTAGGCTCCAATCAGACAACTTTTTCAATGGTGGGAGCAATTAATGACAACACTGACTATTACTCGTCCTGACGACTGGCACGTTCACTTACGCGATGGGGAAGTCCTTAAAGACACCGTTCGCGATATCAGCCGCTACAACGGTCGCGCACTGATCATGCCAAACACCGTCCCACCTGTTACCAACACTGAAATGGCGCTAGCCTACCGAGATAGAATCCTTAAAGAACAACACGGCGAGCAATTTGAACCATTAATGTCGCTGTACCTTACCGACAACACCACGCCAGACGAAATTCGTGCCGCAAAAGCAACTGGCAAAATTGTTGCAGCAAAACTTTACCCAGCAGGCGCAACCACCAACTCAGACTCTGGCGTGACCAATGCAAAGAACATCTACCACGTTCTGGAAGCAATGGAAGAAGTCGGCATGCTACTGTTGGTTCATGGTGAAGTTACGCATCACGATGTTGATATCTTCGACCGTGAAAAAGAGTTCCTTGATACGGTTCTTGCTCCTATCGTTAATGATTTCCCAAATCTAAAAATTGTTCTGGAACACATCACCACCGCTGACGCAGCTAACTTCGTAAACAACGCGTCTGATAACGTTGCGGCGACAATCACTGCTCACCACCTACTTTTCAACCGCAACCACATGCTTGTCGGTGGCATTAAGCCTCATTTCTACTGTCTGCCAATCCTGAAGCGCAATACCCACCAGCAAGCGCTGATTGAAGCGGCAACAAGCGGTAGTAAGAAGTTCTTCCTGGGTACAGATTCAGCGCCACACGCAAAAGGTGCGAAAGAATCGGCTTGTGGCTGTGCGGGTTCATACACCGCACACGCAGCCGTTGAGCTTTATGCTGAGGTATTCGACAAAGAAGGTAAACTGGAAAACCTGGAAGCATTTGCAAGCTTCAATGGCCCAGATTTCTACGGTATTGCTCGTAACACCGACACAATTACCTTAGAAAAAGCCTCTTGGGATGTGCCAGAAACAATGCCGTTTGGCAATGACATCGTTGTGCCTATCCGTGCAAACGAACAGATTGAATGGCAAGTTAAATAAGCGCTTCACCTAAATAACGCTAACCAATAAAAAGGGTCATGACTTTCTAACAATAAAAAGAAGTCATGACCCTTTTTCTATTTCTGTGATGTGCCTATTTACTTACCACGAACTTTTTCTATTACTGTCCAACCCCCAACAATGATCAAACCCGCAGCAAAACCGATCAGACCGTTAAGTAAGACAGGCAGTACTACCGAAGTGACAGAATGACCTCTAAAGTCCATGACAATAGGTTCTACAAAGTGATGAATGGCTGGGACATTGTGAACAATGATGCCGCCCCCAACCAAAAACATCGCTGCCGTGCCTACAATGGTTAGCAATCTCATCAGTTTCGGTGCAAAGGTTACCAGCGCGTTACCCACTTTCGCCATGAATCCTTTTCCTTTGGCGCGAACCTCGAGATAAAGCCCCAGATCATCCAGTTTAACGATCCCCGCGACTAGGCCATAAACACCAATGGTCATGACAATCGCAATCAGGCTCACCACCATGATCTGTGTGACAAAACTGGCTTCTGATACCGTCCCTAAAGCGATCACGATAATTTCAGCAGAGAGAATAAAATCGGTACGAATCGCCCCGTTCACTTTCCGCTTTTCGAACGCTTCGGCCGACTCTCCTGTATCCAGCACTTCTTCTTTTTCTTCATGTGAATGGGCGTGTGGAAAAAGCTTCTCTAACACTTTTTCCGCGCCCTCAAAACAAAGAAACAGCCCCCCCAGTAGAAGCAACGGCATGATCAACCAAGGAATAATGGCACTGATGAGTAGCGCAGACGGTACCAAAATCAGTTTATTTTTGAATGACCCTTTCGCCACGGCCCAAACAACAGGAATCTCTCGTTCAGAGGCAACACCTTGTACCTGCTGGGCGTTCAATGCTAAATCATCTCCTAACACACCTGCTGTCTTTTTTGCCGCCACTTTTGACATCACAGCGATGTCATCGAGTACCGTGGCAATGTCATCCAACAGTGTGAGTAAACTTGCTCCAGCCATTTTTTATCTCTTTAAATGCAATTAGTTACATTAAACCTAGTAAAAATTAAAATGTATCACCACAAATATGCTCAGCAAAGTGATTATCTGGCAAAGATTCTGGTAACGGGCGGTATTTTATATTGCTGTAGAGTGAAGACACGTCTAGTCTTGTCTTACCTTTGAGTAAACAAAAGAAAAAGTATAGATGAAAAGCGGATACACTTACCCAATTGGTACCCCAGGACAACCTTGGGGCGAAGCAGAACGCCAAGCTTGGTTAAAAGAACGTGATGTAACGCGTAGCTATCAGGAAGAAGTCGTCAGTAAAATCGACGCACTTCGTGACCGTTTTGATGTTGAGCAATACGGTGCACTCTCGTATGACGAAGATCGTTTCCCACTATTTTGCATCAAAACACGCAACTGGGATTCAGCGAAGCCTGTTGTACTTGTCACCGGTGGCGTGCACGGCTACGAAACCAGTGGTGTACATGGGGCACTAAAATTCTTGGACACAGACGCAGGGCGTTACGCTGAACACTTCAACATCGTCGTTGCGCCGTGTGTGAGCCCATGGGGCTATGAGGTGATTAACCGCTGGAACCCAAACGCGATTGATCCCAACCGTTCTTTCTATGCAAGCAGCCCAGCGGAAGAGTCAGCAAATCTTATCAAGTTAGTCGCGACACTGGGTGACGTGTTAATGCATATCGATCTTCATGAGACGACTGACTCCGATGAAACAGAGTTCCGCCCTGCTCTCGCAGCGCGCGATGGCGTTGAATACATTGAAGGGCTAATCCCAGACGGCTTCTATACGGTAGGTGATACAGAGAATCCACAACCCGAATTCCAAAAAGCGGTGATTGAGTCAGTAGCAAAGGTAACGCACATTGCCCCTGCAGACGAGAAAGGCGAGATCATCGGCTCACCAGTGGTTCAATTTGGCGTGATCAACTACCCAATGGTGAAACTGGGATTATGTGGCGGTGTCACTAACTGTCAGTACGGCACGACAACCGAAGTATACCCAGACAGCCCTAAAGTCACTGGCGAAGAATGCAACGACGCTCAGGTTGCTGCTATTGTCGGCGGTCTGGATTACGTTCTGTCTCAGCGATAACCGACAAATCAAACAATCCCAAAGCTTGGGTTAATTCCAATAAGTTACAGCTTATCAACAGCATAGAGTATTACAATATGAAAGCATAAGCTGTACTTTTCTCATGTTAATACTCAACGTCAGCTTGGTATTAGTGCTACTTTTCTACGCGAAGTCCTGTGTTTATACCTAAGTCTCATTTTGAGTGAGAGCTTGCGGTTTTCAGGAAAAAGTCGCAGTGTTGTAACAATTGCCCTTTATGCTTCCGTTGGTACGAAACCAGTGAACCGATTTAGAGAACTAGCATGAAGATATTATTCGTTTGTAAACACAATGCGAGCAGAAGTATTTTGGCTGAAGCCATTGCAAAACAACAACTGCCAAGTCACTTCCAAGTTGCGAGTGGTGGTAGCCACCCTAAAGGTGAGATAAATCCGCGTATTGCCAATTATTTGCGAACGCATGATATCGATCCATCACAATTTCATAGTACTTCTTGGGAAGAGAGACTGAGCTTCCATCCAGATCTCATCATCACCGTTTGTGATAAAATGCACAACGAAACGTGCCCCAACTGGTTGTCATCAGGAATACGTGTCGCTTGGGATCTTGAATCCTTACCAGACGCAGAGGCTTCAGAGACCGAATTTAATTCTCGTTGCGATAGCATGTTCACTTCGCTTGAAAACCGTATCAAGGCACTAAGCTCAATAAATTTTTCATCACTGAATGATGATGAAATTAAACGCTACGTGTCCGAGTTAGCATAACTTGAGATAACTTAATACAGCAATCCACCGCCCCAACTGGAGAAATATTAAATAGCCAGTCTTCAGATAACTATCTCTCCGCGACCTCTCGTCGAAGATTAATCATCAACGAAAACTATAGTAGTGTTTAATTAACTCGTTGCTGGTTTCAGTAGACTAAGTGGCTTACTATTCCAAACACTATATATGGTTTGTGAGCCACTCATGAGTAGTAAAAATAACAAAAACCTCAGCATTCTTCTTAAGCTCAACACCTTTGTTTCACCTTATAAATGGCGTGTTGCCGCAGCCTTGGTCGCACTGGTCGCAACCGCAAGCCTAACGTTGTCGGTTGGCTATGGGGTGCGTATTCTTATCGATCAAGGTTTCGCTCAGCAGTCTTTACAAGAGCTAACCAGTGCGATTCAGTTTATTGTCGGTATCACTCTGTGCATTGCAATCGGTACTTTCTTTCGTTTCTATCTTGTTTCATCCGTAGGTGAGCGCGTCAGTGCCGACATTCGCCTTGCCGTGTTTAACCATGTTATAACGCTGCATCCAAGTTATTTTGAAACCAACAGCAGTGGCGATATTATGTCACGCCTCACCACTGATACCACTTTGCTACAGAGCATTATTGGCTCCTCATTTTCTATGGCAATGCGCAGCGCTTTAATGTGCATTGGCGCCATCATTATGTTGTTTGCCACCAACTTTAAGCTCACGTTGATTGTACTTGCTTCTGTGCCATTCGTTTTGGTGCCCATTTTGGTGTATGGACGACGAGTGCGTGCACTGTCTCGCCAAAGCCAAGACTCAATGGCCGATGTAGGCAGCTATGCTGGTGAAGCGATAGAGCATATTAAAACAGTCCAAAGCTTTAGCTCAGAGCCACATGAAAAAGCCGCCTTTGCTGTAGAGGTGGAGAAAGCATTCGAGATTGGCAGACAGCGAGTAAAACAACGCGCAATTTTGATCTCAGGCGTTATTGTGATTGTGTTTAGCGCCATTGCAGGCATGCTTTGGGTCGGGGGCAGTGATGTCATCCACGGTAAAATGTCAGCCGGTGATCTGGCGGCATTTGTGTTTTATGCCATTATGGTCGCGTCTTCTACGGCAACCATTTCTGAAGTGCTTGGTGAACTGCAAAGAGCCGCGGGCGCAACGGAAAGACTGATTGAGATCTTGCAAGTAGAAAGCGATATTAGTGCGCCAAACAATGCTTTACCGATAAGCCCTACGATGTCAGCAGAGGTTACCTTTAACTCGGTTAACTTCAACTATCCTTCTCGCCCCGACCAGCCGGCTATCAAAGCACTAAACCTGACTGCTGAGCAAGGCAAAATATTGGCGCTAGTTGGTCCGTCAGGTGCTGGTAAAACAACACTGTTCGAACTACTACAGCGTTTTTACGACCCACAGCAAGGCCAGGTTTTGTTTGGAGGCGTTGATATTCGCCAGTTCGACCCGAACGATCTTCGCCAGCAGATGGCACTAGTCCCACAGCAGCCAGCTTTATTCAGCCACGACGTGTTCCACAATATTCGGTATGGCAACCCAGAAGCAACGGACGAGCAAGTTATCGAAGCGGCCAAAAAAGCACATGCACATGAGTTTATTGAGAAGTTACCGGAAGGCTATCATAGCTTTTTGGGGGAGCGAGGCGTGCGGCTATCAGGAGGCCAAAAACAGCGAATTGCGATTGCTCGTGCCATTCTTAAAGATCCGAAAATCCTGCTGCTTGATGAAGCCACCAGCGCATTAGACAGCGAAAGTGAACACCATGTACAGCAAGCACTTGAGGCGTTAATGAAAGGACGCACCACACTGATCATAGCCCATCGTTTATCGACCATCCAACATGCAGATAAGATAGCCGTATTAGACGACGGCGCACTAGTCGATATTGGTAATCATCAATCCTTGATGCAAAGCTGCGAGTTGTATCAGAGACTGGTGAGGTTGCAGTTTAAGCATTTAGGATAACGCTTACTTAAGCTCAAACGTCACGTTTCGAGTCGCCTCGACCAATTTGCGAAACAATACTGCTTGTTAAAACCTCTAACGCTCTAATATGGTGTTTATCGAGTTCGAAAGAGGCATTAAGCCGAATACAGTGGTTATATTGTTCTGTTGGACTAAACATTTTACCGGGAGTAATACTGACATTTTTTTGCAAAACATCACGGTATATCTGCATAGTGTCAACGTGTTCTGGCAATTCAAGCCAAACAAAATACCCTCCACTTTGACTGACGATGCACACCTCATCGGGAAGGAGTGACTTAAGCAGCTCAGTCATTTTTTTCTTTCGTTCAGCAAGCTTTTTACGTAATTGTTTGAGGTGTAACTCGTAGTTTCGGCTGGTTAAGTAATGAACCAGAGTCATCTGAATCGGGGCGCTGGTTGCCAAAGTACTCATTAGCTGTAATTTCTGAATTTCAAGCGCTCGTTTTCCTGCGACTACCCAGCCTATACGCAGACCAGCGATCAACGATTTTGAGAAGGATGAACACAGCATGGTATTACCCGCGTCATCATACATTTTCATCGAACTCATAGGTTCCGTCCCATCATAGAGTTCGCTATAAACATCATCTTCAATCAAAGCGACGTTGTAACGCTTTAAAGTATCAACAACCTGTTTCTTTTTATCATCTGACAACGTAAAGCCCAACGGGTTTTGATGGTTAGACATCAACCAACACGCCTTTACATCATGCGTTTGCAAAGCCCGCTCTAATGAATCGAGATCAATACCTGATATTGGATCTGTACGTACAGATAACGCTTTTAACCCCAAGCGCTGCAACGATTGTAAAGCTCCATAAAATGTTGGTGACTCTACCACCACCCAATCACCTTGACTTGTACAGGCCTGTAAGCTCAAATTTAAAGCCTCCAATGCCCCTGCGGTAATCACTATTTCATCTGGAGAAATTTCAATCCCCTTTGCTGCATAGCGCTTGGCAATAATCGATCTAAGCTGCTCGTTACCCGGCGGCAGGTTATCAAACGAATTTGAGATCGGCATGTGACGCGCCGCAGCCGATAAGGCACGAGTCACATGATAACGAGGATATAAATCAGGGCTCGGATACGCGAATCCAAAGTTTACCATCTGCGGGTTTTTGCTAGCCTGAAGCACTTCAAATATAAATTCGTTGATATCGACTTGCTCTGTAGAAGATACAGCCATCGGTGTCTGTTGAACATTGGACTCTTTCACTCTCGGTGCAACACGGTATCCAGACCGTGCTTGAGAAATAATCCAACCTTGAGACTCCAGTAGCTGATAAGCATGGAGCACTGTCATAAGACTCATTCCAGCATGCTCAGATTGCTTTCGTAAAGAAGGAAGTTTGTCACCTGGGTTCCATATACCTGACAAAATCTGCCGTTTCAACTGTTCCACCAGCTCCTGATACTTTGCCAAAACTAGATCCTCATCAGTAAATAAGCGCCATTAAACAATAACACCACCTGATTTAAACTGTTATATATTTCTAGCCTTTTTCTGTATCTATAGTCTCTCAAAAACAGCGATTAACATAGCACCCTAAAATTATTATTAAGCTCATAGGAAGTTTATGTTTGGTCTTGATGCATTTATGCTGGCGAGAATACAGTTTGCTTTTACTGTCTCTTTCCACATTATATTCCCCGCAATTACCATCGGCTTAGCCACGTACTTAGCTGTGCTTGAAGGGTTATGGTTGAAAACTCGTAATCCTGATTACAAAAACCTTTATCATTACTGGTCGAAAATCTTCGCAGTAAACTTTGGTATGGGTGTCGTATCTGGCTTAGTTATGGCTTACCAGTTTGGTACTAACTGGAGTGGTTTTGCTGACTTCGCTGGTAGCATTACGGGCCCATTACTTACTTATGAAGTATTAACTGCATTCTTTCTAGAAGCAGGATTTCTTGGCGTAATGCTTTTCGGTTGGAACCGTGTCGGTGAGAAACTTCATTTCTTTGCTACCTCTATGGTGGCTTTAGGTACCATCATCTCAACATTTTGGATTCTCGCTTCAAACAGCTGGATGCAAACGCCGCAAGGTTTCGAAATTGTAGATGGACGTGTCGTTCCTGTTGATTGGTTTGAAGTCATCTTCAACCCGTCGTTTCCATATCGATTAATGCATATGGGTGTTGCGGCATTTCTGAGTACGGCTTTATTTGTTGGTGCATCGGCAGCATGGCACTTACTGAAAGGCAATCGCAGTTCAGCAGTTAAAAAAATGTTTGCAATGTCACTAGGAATGCTTGTCATTGTTGCTCCAATTCAAGCACTTATTGGTGACATGCATGGTTTGAACACCCTAAAACATCAACCCGCAAAAATCGCCGCAATTGAAGGGCATTGGTCAAACGCAGATGGTGAGCCCACTCCCCTAATCCTGTTTGGTTTTCCAAATATGGAAACAGAAAAAACAGAGTACACGCTTGAGATTCCTGTACTAGGCAGCTTGATTTTACGTCATAGTTTAACTGAGCCTATTCCTGCACTAAAAGATTTTCCAAAAGACGAACGACCAAATTCACTCGTGGTGTTCTGGTCATTCAGAATCATGGTAGCGCTTGGTATGCTAATGATTTTGCAAGGCTTCTACAGCCTATGGCTGCATCGCAAAAACGCGCTTTATACCACAAACTGGTTCCTGAAGTTTTCAATACTGATGGGGCCGACTGGACTTATCGCGATTCTTGCCGGGTGGTTCACGACAGAAATTGGCCGTCAGCCTTGGGTCGTATACGGACTTCAGAAAACTCATGATGCGGTATCTGCTCATGGTGATTTACAAATGAGCATTAGCCTCCTGTGCTTCTTTGTTGTTTACAGCGCGGTGTTTGGGTTTGGCTACTACTATATGATTCGTCAGATCAAACAAGGCCCTGAGACTAAAGACCACGAACATCATGAAATGAGCACAATTTCAGGTCGTATTTAACCTCACAAGAAGTTAAGAATTTAAGGTAAAGAATATGCTATTTGACTTATCCGTGATTTGGTTCGCGATCATCGTTTTTGCCACACTCATGTACATTGTAATGGATGGCTTTGACTTGGGGATTGGCATCCTGATGCCATTTGTTAAAAACGAAAAACATAAAGATGTCATGGTGAACACCGTAGCCCCGGTTTGGGACGGGAACGAAACCTGGATTGTACTGGGTGGTGCTGCGTTATTCGGAGCATTTCCACTTGCCTACGCGGTGATTATAGAAGCGTTAACCATTCCACTAACACTCATGCTCATCGCACTAATCTTTCGTGGCGTTGCCTTTGAGTTTCGCTTTAAAGCACTGGAAAACCATCGACCATTTTGGGACCGTTCATTCATGGTCGGTTCAATCTGCACAACCTTTTTCCAAGGCATCGTTGTCGGCGCAGTCATTCAAGGTTTTGATGTAGAAGGTCGCGTCTATGTAGGTGGACAACTGGACTGGGTGGCGCCATTCCCGATTTTCTGTGGTTTTGCACTAATCGCAACATATGCACTGTTAGGTAGTACATGGCTGATTATGAAAACCGAAGGCGAGTTGCAACAAACCATGTTCGGTTTTACTAACAAAACCCTAGCGGTGATGATTGCTGCATTAATTATTGTTAGTGCGTGGACTCCTCTGGCGTTTCCATCCATTGCTGAGCGCTGGTTCTCTACGCCTAATATTTTCTATTTGCTTCCTGTACCTGTTATTACGGGCCTGGTGTGCTTCAAAACCGTTGACTCGGTAAGAAAACACAAAGAACGCAGCCCATTTCTTATGGCATTAATCATCGTCATTTTGGGCTTCGCTGGACTTGGGGTTAGTATCTGGCCGAATATTATTCCACCTAATATTTCAATTTGGGATGCGGCAGCTCCGGAGATAAGTCAACGCTTTATGTTATTTGGTGCGGTGCTGATCATTCCGATAATACTTGCCTATACATTCTGGAGTTACTATGTGTTTTCTGGAAAAGTGAAAGAAGATGAAGCCTACCATTAATCCAATTGTGAGAGCGAATGATGAAAATGAAACAAGGAATCGAACAATGGGCCTGGATGATCGGTATCTGGGCTGCAAGTGTTGTCGCACTTGGTATCGTATCTATGGGTTTTCGACTACTGATGACCGCTGCCGGCCTTAAATCGTAAAATAGTTTGTGTTGAGTAAGATGCGTTTATCTGTCCCCAGTTCCGACTTTTGGTTCTGGGGCTTTTTGTTTGAAAGTGTCATAAGACCAATCTTTCGTCACATTAACTGTGTGATAGAGAAGAACCTGTCCCCTTTTTCAAGCTAATTCCCTCATATAAAATCTTCGATTCTGAAGATGTGAACACGAATACGTTGGCCCGCAATAAATCGGGTATTGCTACGCACCTAGAAAACTTAATTGAACAGCGTTAGTCTGGTGCGCCCCAAACATTTGTAAAAAATCACGTAACCAATATAGCCCCCGCTCATACCCTGAGTGAGCGCTATTGAGGCTGCATCACCTTTCAGCAATTGCGTGCTTAATTGCGATATAAAATTGTTATCACTTCCTGGAGCAGAAAAAAGAATCCCCCCCCATTAACAATAATTACACCCACATTCGGGTGCCTCTCTACTATCAGCTTCAGAAGCACATCTCCGGAGATATGAGGCATATTAAGATCAAGTAATACTAACTCAATATCCGGGTTCTGTTCGATCAGCGTCATAACTTCACGGCTGTGGCTGGTCTGATAAAGATGAGTGATACCCCCGCGCCTCTCCAGAGCCAGTGACAGACTACGGATAAATGCACGCTCATCGTCCACAAGCAGGATACCGAATTTGGGATAGAGGGAGTTGCTACTTGCCAGTGTTTTTTAGTATTGCAAGTCCTTCATTAAACTGAGCCAAAAGTGCATCATTGCCTTTTAAAACACCGTACCCATAACGCTGAGAATCGAATAACTGCCCTACGGGCTCGATATTGGAAAATGCGAGTTCTTTACCAAGATAAGGGCCAGGTAAGTTGGCAACAATAGCATAATCATGTTTTCCGGATGCCAGAAGTCTAAGCGCAGCAACATGTGTATCTACATAGATAAATTCTGCTTGCTGGTGCAGAGCCTAGTGAATGGAAATAAGATGTAGTCATCTAATTCAAAGAAATGCTACCTCCACTCTTAGAGAATTACCCTATGGCATTAAAGATCCAATGCTTAAGTTGTGAATAACCTTCATCTTATTGTTAATATTTGGGTGCAACATACTGTAATGATTATCACTAAAAGCTATAATCATGAGCTAAACATAAAGAGTGTTATTATGATCCCGCAACGTGCTTTTCACCATTTGATGCTGATACTCAGTCTGTTGTGCTGGTTGTTAGTTTCGATCATGCCAGTGCTAAACGCACACAGTAATGTTGCAGGAGTTTGGACGACACTCTGTACCATCAATGGTTTTGAACTGGTCAAAGTTGAAGATGGCAAACCGCAAACTCAGCACAGTAAACCGTGTCCGTTTGCTTATTTCTCCAATTTTCATACTACAGAGCTTCTACCTACACTAATTCCAATTCGACAAACGACAGCACAAACTAATGGTTACACTTTTTTGGCTCTAAGTGCCCGTTTTGAAAGTGCTATCCCACGAGCACCTCCTGTGGCTTAACTTAATTACTTACCCAATAACAATAAAACCATTAGTAAAGTCACACGCTCATATCCCATTCATTTCCTTGTGAAGCTGTAACAGTGTTCGCTACAGATCGTTTAAGGAGTGGATTGCTTTTTATCTAAAGGGATTATGTGCATTCAAAAAAGGAAGAAACACGTTGAGTACAGTTACTAAACCTCAACCGACACATGCTGCGCGTCGTAAAACCCTCTATTTTCTCACTTGGCGTTGGCATTTTTATGCAGGGCTCTATGTTGTGCCTTTCATGTTAATGCTGGCAATAACAGGCTTAGTTATGTTGTTTGATGATGAAATTGAGCAAATTCGTTACGCAGAGTTGTTGAAAGTGACGCCACAATCACAAGTTATGCCAGTATCTCACCAACTGACAGCAGTGAAAGAGGCATATCCAGATACGCAAGTTACTCAATTTATCCCCGCAACTCAGTCTGATTCAGCTAACCGCTTTTCGGTGCTTCTTGCAGATGGCTCTACCCGTTTTGTAACAGTCAATCCCTATTCTGCGGAAGTTTTAGGGGCGATTGATCGCAGTGAAAGTTGGTATGAGTTGGCTAACAACATTCACAGTACCTTAATGATTGGCGACTTAGGCGATTATTTGATCGAAGTAGCTGCAAGTTTGGGGATGATTTTGCTGGTAAGTGGTCTCTACTTATGGCTGCCAGTGGATAATGCGCGTAAATCGGGATTTCTTAGAGTCCGAGTGAGAAGTGGGGCGAGAGTTTTCTGGCGAGACCTGCACGCTAACTTGGGAGGAATCCTCTCATTGGTATTGTTGTTTTTCCTTGTTTCAGGTCTTGCTTGGACTGGTATTTGGGGAGGGAAACTGGTGCAGGCATGGAACACTTTTCCGACTTACTACACTTGGGGTGAAAAGCCGCAATCGGAGCTGACGCATGCTGACTTAAACCACGGTTCAGAAAAAGAGATGCCGTGGAACTTGGAACAAACGCCAGTACCGCAATCTCATCATCATGGTGGCGAGCAGGAAATGGTCTCGACCAATGCGACCTTTGGCATTGATCAAGTGATAGCTCAGGCCAAAGTTCTTGGTTTTACGCAGTACCGTGTTGCCTTTCCTCGCGGGGAAACGGGTGTTTACACTGTTTCCGCTAATACTATGGCGGGAGATATTATCGATCCGCGTGATGATCGCACTGCACATTTTGACCAGTATACTGGTGAACTGATTATCGAGGTCACTTGGAAAGACTACTCGCCATTCGCTAAAGCAATGGCAGCGGGTACTTCGCTACACCAAGGCGACCTCAGCCTATGGAACAAGGTTTCCAATATGCTGTTTTGTGTCGCCTTCGCTTTTGTATCTATCACGGGAGTGATCATGTGGTGGCTGCGTCGACCAACGGGGCAAGGACGCCTAGGTGTGCCTCCTCGATTTGAACAAGATGGGATATGGATAGCGGGCTTAGCCACTTTAACGGTGATTAGTGTGATATTCCCACTGGCAGGTGCAACCATTGTACTGGCTCTAATGCTTGACTGGTTACTGGTAAGCCGAATAACCAAACTGAAGATCGCTTTCAGTTAAATTGAAAAGCACGCAACAAATAGAAAGGCCAGATTTTATCTGGCCTTTCTAGCACACACGAATACTAATTAAATTTATATTAGTTGCCGGCATAAAATATAGTTTGAGCGGAACCAACAAAGTCTGATCACAGAGCCCTGTAGTAGTCTCGACTGCGCAAGAGGTAACCCATTTGTCTTCGACATAGTACACGTCGTCAAATATTTGAAAGGACTCAAACTACTTTAGTCGACTTGCTAGCCTTGATGTTTTTTCAAGCCAAGCTTGTCTTGTTTCAGAGTTAGAACCTATAACTGGTCCAAAGTACGTTACAGAACGATTTTTGATACCTGAAAAGTCGAGAATGGCCTTTTTTACATGCTTGTAGATTATATTTCCTTTAACGTACTTATACCAAAATGGAGGCGTGTCTAATGTGACAATTAGCTCTGAACTACGACCCGATAATAGCTTTTCTGGAAAAGGCTTACCTTTAACATATCTAAATGCAAAATTGGGCAGAAATACTCTGTCTATTAATCCCTTGAACTTCGCTGGTAAAGAACCCCACCACACAGGTGTGACAATAACAATATGATCAGACCAAAGAACTAGCTCTTGAAACTTCTGTAAATCGGGTTCTAAGGATTGCACATGGTCATAGCCGTGATCCAAACTCATTTCAAAATTCATGTCACTTATATGGATTCGTTTAACTTCATGCCCTTGTGCAGAAGTTTCTGCGTAAATATTAGTTATGGACGCACAGAAACTTTCTCGTTTTGGGTTTGCATTTATGACCAGTACTTTTCTCATTACGTGAAATCCTTGTTTGTGAAAAGTACAGTCTAAAGTCTGACCTATGGGTCAGAGTCAACCCTTTGAATACAAATATCAATTGATTTACGATATTGTTCAATTCGATTTCTTTGCTCTCTCAGCTGTTGAATTTGAAGCTCAACTTCTTTTTGTTTTTCAGTCAGGAAATCTCTGACAGTTGGCCAATCGAAGCTGCCTTTTTCGTCTTTTAAATCTACCATTTCTGAAAGTTTGATCCCTAGAGTCTGAGCCTCTTTGATTATTTTTATCAGGCTTACATTAGTTTCAGTGTAAACTCGGTACTTTCCTGAACGAGAAACGTTCAGTAGACCTAAAGACTCATATAGCCGAATAGCTCTCTGAGTTGCACCAGCTAATTCAGCTGCTTCTTTTATATACACATCAACCTCCACTTACTGACTAACTAAGCAACTAACGAATGACATGGATTCCCCCTCCCGAGGATCGACCACACTTAGGTGGTACTTATTTGCACTGGAGGCACCATGTCTGATTATTCTTATTTTGGCGGTATCGACTTAGCTAAAAATCACTTCAGTATTCATGTCGTTGACTCACAAGGTAAAGTCATCCTGCATAAATCCGTTACCCGCTCTAAGCTACTGCCTACATTAGCAAATATGCCACCTATGCGTATAGGCTTAGAAGCGTGCGGTGGAGCGCATTACTGGGCAAGGACACTCCATGGACTTGGCCATGATGCTCGCATCATGGCGGTTAAGTATGTCGTCCCACACCGTACAAAAGGTAAAAATGACCTCAATGATGCGGCTTCTATTTGCCAAGCTGTACAACACTCATCTACCCGCTTCGTACCCGTAAAATCCCCTGAGCAACAAGCCATTTTGTCGGTGCACCGTATGAGAGAACATTGGGTTCGTGAGCGAACTGCTTTAATGAACCGTATCCGAGCGCTACTTTCCGAATTCGGACTAATCATACCTGTTGGACGCTCATCGCTGATGAAGCAAGTTCCCCTCATGCTCGAAGACGCCGAAAACGAACTGCCTCATTTAGCCAGAACGGCGATTGCTGACGCTTACCATCATCTTGAAGCGTTAAACCAACGTATTGCTGACACAGAACAGGTCTTCGATGCTTTTGCTAAAGTCAGTGACAATGTTCAGCGGATTATGAAGGTGAGAGGCATTGGCCCTCAAACCGCTACGGCGATACTAGCGTCGATAGGGAGTGGCTCTCAGTTCGACAAGAGCCGAGATTTCTCTGCCTGGCTAGGGTTAGTCCCAAAACAATATTCAACTGGCGGTAAACCAAGGTTAGGCAGAATCACCAAGCATGGTGATAAATATCTACGAACTTTGCTCGTTCATGGTGCCCGAACGGTTATGGCAAACTTGGGAGATAAACAAGATAGGTTGAGTCAGTGGTGTCGCAGTATTCTTGAACGTCGGGGCATGAACCGAGCCATCGTGGCTCTGGCTGCAAAGAATGCCCGAATCATCTGGTCACTACTGCACAACCAAACAGAATACGAGAATTACGCTGCTTAAGTTAACACTAACTCAAGCAGCGTAACGAGAACACACCCACCGGGTCACTGCAGACGCAATGGATGGAGATAGGTTAAGACCACTTGCGGAGAGCCTGTTAATGCGGCGGACATACCAAATGTCATCTAACGAATAAGGCACCGCAGTCGCGCAACGTCATCAGGGTCACAACGTATGCGAATCGTTGATATAAAGACCGAATGTAGAGCGGCAGTCCAAAACCCATCACTTGAAGTTTAGCGGATGTTTGACAACCGGGGGAATCCATGTAGCCCTGTTAAGGGGTGAACAACGCATAGTATAAATGCCACGCGTTTTGAATCCCTCTTGAAGCGTTTATTATGTTTAATGTTTGATTGCAGCTGCAATACTTCTAATACAACGTATTGCTGATTCACTTACACCTGACAATTGATAGAAACCAAGTATGACACCTAGATATCGCTCACAATGAGCTTCAACTCCTTGTGAAAGAAGTAGCCTGTACAACTGCTCGCCTTCATCTCGCAGCGGGTCAAATTCAGCCGTGATAATTAATGTTGGCGGTAAACCTTGAAAATCTTGTCTTGACAATAAATTGAGTTCTGATTCACAAGACAAGCGCTCTGAGTTACCCACATACAGCTGAAAGCCAGAAAGTAACATTTGAGCAGTGATAATATAATCTGTTCCGTTTTCCTGGTAACTCTCTGACTCCCCGTTTGGATCAACCATAGGATCGACTTCTTTGTCGCAAGTGCAAAAATTACGTATCATCTTTCTCGAATTCCTTTCTGATTATTTTCCGCAGATCTGCTGAGCGCCATAACGCAGATTTCCACTAGACGTAAACTTTACCTTTCAGATATAGAACGCCTTTGCCCGAGATACCAAGTCATAACTTTCAAATTTAGAAGTTACAACTACATACAAAAGTGCGAGTTGTTTCAACTCATAAGTGTCTTAGCTAAGGCTACACATACAAGCCATTACTACAAATATCCTGTAAACAAAGTTACACCAAAGAAAATGAGAACTATGCCAGCCACTCTTTCCACGATGTGTATGCCCGCTTTTAAGTGTTTCTGAATTCGAGGACGACAGATAGCAGTTGCAATGAATAAGTCCCAAAGCAAGACGGCCAGAAACATCCACACCCCACAAGAGACCTGCTGAATCAACGTAACGTCATTTCCTAAAATCACGGTCATTAAACTCATATAGAACAGTGCATTCTTAGGGTTGAGTAGTGCGGAATTTAATCCAAGAAGCAGTTGGTTCAATGCTGATGGGACTTGTACATGTTCTGTTTCCAATAACGAATCAGTTTGTTTGCTTCTTAATAACTTCTGACCAATCCAAAAAAGGTAAATAGCCCCTAATACCTCAACTATTTTAAATACAATTTGATTCTCACGGATATTTGCCCAACCGAATATCACCAACGCGATATAAATTGCATTTCCTAGAGCAATACCAAGACAGATAAACCGACTCCCGAGCAATCTATGACGGATTGCATGAGCAATAATTAAGAAAAAATCCTGTCCAGGACTCAACAGAGCGACGAAATGAGCTAGTGCTAGTGCAGGGAAAGCAGCAGGGAAAAGGATTGAAAGCGACATAAACAGTTACCTATAGCCAAATTTGTTTTCAAACTATAGGTTTTCTAACTTAGTATTTATTGTCGAAAATTGACGTTACCTGCTGGTATTGTCGTGGCGTTGAAGCTGTATAGTTAACAAACGTACGATGAAGTTGGCTTTGATCAGAGAAACCCACTTCTGCCGCCACATCAACGATACTCATTCCGCGTTTTAGTAAAATCTTCGCTTTTTCAACACGACTATTGTTTACAAATGACTTCGGCGTTATTCCAAGGTGCTTTTTAAAAATACGGATTAATGTCTCTTTTGGTCTCCCGAACTCTTTTGAAACAGCGTCAAGAGATGGTGCACAAGCTATGTCTTGCAAAAGTCGATTCCTTAGCTTACAGACCAACTCACTTTCGTCTTCATGTTCACTTATTGGGACACAGTAACGGCTGACTAAATTGAATAAATAACTCTGAACCTCTATGGCAGCGTGGTGAGACCCTTTATTTAACAGTAAAAGAATTAGATCAGATAAATTGACATCACTTTCCGTAGCAAAAAATAAATTTAGATCACAACTGTATTTCGTTATCTCACATCCATATAACTTCGATAGCACGTTACAACACCATACATTGTCGATATATAGCATGTGATAGCTGCGAGACATCCCTCCTATAGGATTACAGGCGTGCACCATGTTAGGTTCTATCAGAATTATGTCCCCTTTTTTAAGGACAACCTTTCCATCTGGCATCGTTAATTGGGTTATTCCCGATTCAATGATTCCAAGTGACAATTCAGAATGGCTGTGAGCTTTATAACTCTGTGTACTGTTGTAAGTCGTTCTGATCGTCAGATATGGAATAATCTTGCTACTCCAAAAGTGCTGATTAACGTCACGAACAGTGTCTGTCACAGAACTAAACTCCAATCTAACTATCTAGTTATCGTATTCCACTGAGTTGTTTTGCGCAACAATCAAGGCCGAAGTCGTCATATAAAAACATGGACTGCCATTAGAAAAAGTCGGGAAAACTTTCAACAAACGAAACTACCACTTCCATTGCGCAAACTTGCAATGGGGCAAAGGCATGTTAGCGATAATCGGTTCACGTTCTACTATGTAATTTGGCCGAGGAAAAGTGACAAACTTTAAGTAAATGATCAGACTTCATTGTAACAAAACAAACTATATTGTCTTTAGACATCGGATTATTAAATGAAAAGGTTGGGTCTCGCCCACGCTGTCTTTTTCAATTTTACTGACAGAGAACACAGCAGCTATCTGCACCAAATTATCAGTACGATTAGCTGCTGTGAGGTCACTCAGCTAAAGCCTAAATACGCCCATACGCACTTTTAAGTTATGAGCAAGACTACTTATTTGCTGACATGCGACTGCCGTTTGAGAGGCCCCTTCTGCCATTTCAGTCGAAGCACAATTGATATGCTCAACACTTCGATTTAACTCTTCTGAAACCGAGTTCTGCTCACTACATGCTGTGGCGATATGCGTACTCATTTGTGCGATATTGTCTACCGAGTGCTCAATTTTGTTGATTTGATTGCCTGCTTCATTCACCTGTTCAACACAAATCGAAATCCCTTCCTGACACTCTTTGCTCGATTGCCCCATTTTGCTGGTGTTTTGTTGCAGTTGACTCACGATATCAATAATCTGGGAAGTTGAGTCTTGCGTACGCTGCGCTAACGAACGCACTTCATCCGCAACAACCGCGAACCCGCGACCTTGCTCTCCTGCCCTTGCCGCCTCGATCGCCGCATTGAGTGCCAATAAGTTTGTCTGTTCAGCGATACCACGTATGACATCGACGACAACATTAATATTGTTTGAACTAGATTCAAGCTCTTGTGCCAAATTATCTGAATTTTGAATCGATCCGGAAACTCTCTCTATCACCGTAATCGTTTGCTGCAACGTTTCGGTTCCCTGTTTTGCTACTTCCGCAGCGGAATACGCAGACGTCGCGCCAACCTCGGTATTTTGTGCCACTTCACTCACTGCAGCCTGCATTTCCGTCATCGCCGATGCGACAGAACTCAACTCGAGTTGTTGATTCTGCATACCTGATGCTGTCTGTGAAGAAATCGCACTGACTTCTTCTACCGCTGCGGTAAGCTGAATGGTTGAATCATTGATTTCAGAGACTAGAGAGTGCAAATTTGCTTGCATGGTTCCAAGTGACTTAAGTAAGTTCCCTAGCTCATCTTTGGTTAACTCACTTTCATTTACCTCGTTGTTCAATTGACCTTTAGCTATATTTGCAGCAAATTTCAACGCATGGTCAATCGGGCGACAAATCGCTCGAGACAGTAGCAAAGCAGATAAGATCATCACCGCTATAATACTTAGCGCACCAATGCCTGCACTCAGTTGCGTTGCAGAAGCTTCTCTCCATACATCCTGACCAATTTGAACGACCGCTCGGTCATTCAGCGTCAAGGAGTCATCTAAACTTTTCAGTGCCTTAGAGTAAGTAGGAAAGCTCGATAAAATCAGATCATTAGCACCTGCCGCATCACCTTCTTTTAACAGCCTATTATAAGGCTTGGTTTCGGTGATATATTGATTCCACGTTTCTTTAAATGTTTTAAAAGATGCCGTTTCTTGCTCATTCAGTTCTAACGCCTCATAAGCGGTGATACCCGATTGAACGTCTTGACGCCATTGGTCAAGATCACTTAACCACTCACCTATTTGCGGGTTGTGACTGTTCGGCAGCAAAGAGAACTCATCTTTACGAATTTTTGTAATATCAACTTGGATGCCTTTCAAAAGCGCTACCGACGGTAAGCTCTTGTTCGTGAGAATATTAATATTTTTGTTTAATACCGATAAACTTTGCATCAATATGATTGACACTATCGCAAAAACTAGAAATACCGTCAGATAGCTCAACGATATTTTCTTAACAACACTTAGGTTCTTGATATTCATACTTTCCTTACGACAAACTTATCCATTATTTCATTTATATACACTTCCAATGTGCCTTTTTGTCAGTGCGTCTGCTTATTGATTAGCGCATAATCATTCTCAATTCATCGGCAATGCTGACAATATCTTAAGTATTAAATCGTATACCATTCTTCTCAGTTGTTAATGTTTAAGCGTAAGGTGTTGTATTAAAAATGATCTCTATGGTGAACTCGATTTTACGCAACGTACTTGGCCATGCGGATATCTCGATGACCATGCGCTACGCGCATTTCGCACCCGATCATTTATCTGAGGCGATTACCCGCAACCCTCTCAGCAATTTATAGCCCGTCACCACAAAATTTTTTATAGCTCTGTCGCCACTTCGTCGCCACTAGACAAATTTAGGGCAAAAAAAGAGCCGCTAAATGCGGCTCTCAATTATTCGAATTTTCCGATATTCAGTCGACTTACTCTTTACCGAATACGTTGTTCTCTTGTTCTTGTACGCGGATGAACGTCGTGCGCTTGGTTAGCTCTTTAAGCTTTGCTGCGCCTACGTAGGTACAGGTTGAACGTACGCCGCCGAGGATATCTGAGATAGTACCGTGAACACTACCACGGTATGGCAATAGTACGGTTTTACCTTCAGCTGCGCGGTACTTAGCCACACCACCTGAGTGCTTGTCCATCGCCGACTGAGAAGACATGCCGTAGAATTTCATGAAGGTTTTGCCATCTTTCTCGATAACTTCACCGCCTGACTCTTCATGACCTGCTAACATACCGCCAAGCATAACGAAGTCTGCACCGCCACCGAATGCTTTAGAAACATCACCCGCGCATGAGCAACCACCATCACCAATGATCATACCGCCAAGACCGTGCGCCGCATCACCACACTCAATAATTGCAGAAAGCTGTGGGTAACCAACACCGGTTTTAACGCGTGTCGTACATACTGAGCCTGGACCGATGCCCACTTTAACGATGTCTGCACCAGCAAGAATCAACTCTTCACACATGTCGCCAGTAACAACATTACCGGCAGAGATAACTTTGTCTGGGAATTCTGCTCGTACGCGTTCTACATACTCGACTAAGTGCTCTGAGTAACCATTTGCGATATCAACACAGATGAAAATGAACTCGTCTGAAAGCGCCATGATGTCTTTGGTTTTTTGGAAGTCCACATCAGACGTACCAGTAGACACCATCACGTTGTTTAGCGTTGCTTTGTCTGCTGATTTCGCGAACTCAGCCCAATCATCTACTGTGTAGTGCTTGTGCACTGCTGTCATTACACCATGCTCAGCTAACGCGGTGGCCATTTCAAAGCTACCTACAGAATCCATATTAGCAGCAATTACAGGCACACCAGACCATTGACGACCACTATGCTTGAATGTAAAATCGCGGGTTAAATTTACTTGAGAACGGCTTTTAAGGGTAGAACGTTTCGGGCGAAACAGTACATCTTTGAAACCTAACTTAAGTTCTTGTTCGATACGCATTGTGTAATTCCTTGATTCATATATCTATGTGTCATCTCAGAGTGCGTAGTGAAGTCGTTGGCAGACGAGTTCACTGTTCTTCGGACACAAAAAAACCGGAGCGTTGGCAGACGCTCCGGTTTTCAGCATTATAGGCTGTGATTTATTTCCTACAAGTCTGATATTTGAATTTTTTTTGTGTTACCATCTTGATAATCGCATATCAAAAACACCTCTCAAACCATCAAATCTTTTTCTTATTTAACAATTTCAACAAGTTAAGCTGACGCAGCTCTCAAACGATTGCGCAAACCGTTGCTTCGCAATATCCAAGTTCACGCGCTTCATATCTCAATTACGCAAAAGAAGGTTCGATTTACGCCCTCTTATCTATGTTGAGAAAGTGAAATCTTCAGGAATTCAACGCCAATTTTCATGGATTTATGGCAACTCGGAGCGTCTCTACGACATCACTGGCTAATAAACCACGCTCTCCATATTGACCCGCATTGATATCCGCCGCGTGGCTATGAATCATCACGCCTAATCTGGCTGCGATAGAGATTGGTATGCCCTTCGCCAACAAGGCACCAATGACACCAGACAATACATCTCCCATTCCTCCACTTGCCATGCCTGGGTTACCAGCGAGGCATACATACATCCGAATACCATCATAAATGAGAGTACCTGCCCCCTTCAGCACAACAACCCCACCAAAGCGTTCGTGCAATTGGCGAGCGGCTGAATACCGGTCACGTTCAACGTCTTGCGTGGTAACATTTAACAAACGCGCGGCCTCACCCGGATGTGGTGTCATCACACGTTGATTGTCACACACTAATGTTCCGTCATAACGCTGGCTGAGCATCGCCAATATATTTAACCCGTCAGCATCAACGACTTTCGGTTTATGCGGCTGTGACAAATATTGATAAGCTTGATAGGCCCATTCATCATCGCCAAACCCAGGGCCAAACACGAACGCATCCGCCCAGCGAATTCGCTTAGTCAGTTCATTTTCGGTATCCCTCAATTCATCCGCCGTGAGACTTTGACTCATCACTTCTGGGCAGGCTATTTGTAAGGGCATCAAGCTAGTTGGATGTGTAATCCCGGCAGTCAATCCAGATCCACTGCGTACAGCAGCCGAAGCGCAGAAACGAATGGCGCCAGACATACCGAGATTGCCTCCGACGCAAAGCAATTTACCGTTATCGCCTTTATGAGCGGTTGGTTTTTGTGCAGGTAAAAGCCGTGGTATGACTTTGTTATCGATGCCTAGAGCACTCTCTTCTTCTATCGATTCGAATTCCACGTTGACGCCCAAGCCACAAAAGTGTAATTCACCAACATGATCTCTCGCTCGGGCGGTAACTAAACCTTGTTTGACACCAATAAAAGTAACGGTGTGGTTTGCATAAATCGCATCACCCAATACAGCTCCGGTGTTGGCGCATAAACCGGAGGGAATATCGACCGCTATTACAGGGCAACGAATCTGGTTAATTTGTTCTATATACCGGCGATACTCTTTTCTAACTTCACCACTCAAACCGGTTCCCAGCATTGCATCAATGATGACATCCGCTTCAAGTAACGCCGTGTTCCAGTCATCCCAACTGCTATTTTGGCCATCGACAGTTTGCCAATCTTCGTAAGCATAGCGTGCATCACCAGTGAGTGAAGTCGCATCTCCTAACTGAAAAACGTTCACATTGAGCTGTGCTTGCTTAGCAAGAGACGCAAAGATATAACCATCTCCGCCATTATTTCCCTTGCCGCAAACGACCAATACATTCTTTACTCTGGGATAGAGATGCAGAAAGTGCTCGTAAACGGCCATCCCAGCTCTTTGCATCAAGCTATACATTGAAACACCAGCCATCTGTGCAGCAATGACTTCGCTATTTTTGACTTGTTCTGCTGTATAGAGTTTTAAAGCAAGATTAAAGTCCATAATCATATTCTTCGTAACAAGCACACCAAATAAGTATACAAAAAAGGCACCCAATTTGGATGCCTATTACAATTTTTGATGTCACTAGGGTTCTCTATGGTACACCATGCCCTTTAGATGCAACCCAAACGCGATACCATTGTTCACGAGTCAACTCGATATTCAGTGCTTCGACAGCAGTTTGAACACGCTCAATTTTACCAGAACCAATGATTGGGATTGGCTTAGATGGCAGACGACGTACCCAAGCGTAAATCACCTGATCAATACTGTCCGCACCAACTTCCTCGCGAATTGCTTCTAGTTCGTTACGTACGCGAACCGCCTGCTCACTGTCGCCGCTAAAAATAGAGCCGCCCCCCAAGCAAGACCACGCCATTGGACGCGTGCGTAACATTTGCATCTGATCCAGCGTGCCATCGTGGGCAACCTCAAAGTTAAGCGGATTGATCTCGACTTGGTTTGTCAC
Source organism: uncultured Vibrio sp. (assembly GCF_963675395.1). Classification (NCBI taxonomy): domain Bacteria; kingdom Pseudomonadati; phylum Pseudomonadota; class Gammaproteobacteria; order Vibrionales; family Vibrionaceae; genus Vibrio; species uncultured Vibrio sp. Next base: position 1,546,994 of record NZ_OY776222.1, read on the forward strand.
TAGGGGTTTACCCAGGCGAGATTGCAACAACTCAAACTGACGGGGCGTAAAGTTGGAAACACCAAAATGCTTCACTTTACCCACTTTATGCAGTTCAGAAAACGCTTCTGCCACTTCGTCCGCGTTCATCAAAACGTCAGGGCGATGAATCAGCAGCACGTCGATTTCATTTACATTTAGACGCTCAAGCGAGTTGTTCACAGATTGGTAAATGTGTGCTGAACTTGTGTCGTAATGGTTGATTTTACGCTCGGGTGTTTTATCACCACATAAGTTGATATCACACTTGGTTACGATCTGAATTTGATCACGAACGCTTTTATCCAACGTTAACGCTTCGCCAAACAGCGCTTCACACTCGTAGTTACCATAAATGTCGGCGTGATCAACCGTTGTAATACCTAGTTCCACATGTTGCTTAAGGAAGGTCAAGCGCTCTTGAGCCGTCATTCCCCAATCCACTGTGCGCCAATACCCTTGAACCAGTTCTGAAAATTCTGGGCCACTTGGTGCAGTTACAACTTTTGCAACCATTGGTTTTCTCCTTTAATTGATCTGCTTTCATCCTAGTCTTGTTTTCGCACGGTCTCAACGGATAAACTTTCGTAATTCGAACTGGAGTACGAAATATGTCTTTTGCCCAACGATTATCTATTTTAATAGGTGAAGAAAGCATCAGTGGCTTTGCGCGACGCGTTGATGTCTCGGAAGCGTTGATCCGAAAATATTTAAAAGGTAGTGAACCGAGCTTAACCAAAGCGAATCAAATTGCGATGCGAGCAAACTGCTCTCTTGAATGGTTGGCAACGGGCTGCGGCTATCTTTATCGCCACGCTGAAGTTGTGGATTTGGAGGCGTATAAGCTCGCTTTCCAATACGTGATGAATGACTCTTTGCCAGAAGATAAACAAGAGCAGCACCGTAAACTCATCGCGGGGTACCAGTACCTGCGCTCGCACAAAAAAGCGGATGGCTTTTTAGATGAGTCGGCAATGGCAACGTTTCTCTCATTGCACCATGAAACGAAAAAGCATCACGACCCTAAAATCGTCTAACCTGTAGCGTAATCATTTCACCATCACTACTCAGCAACACTTGCAAACTCGGAGAGGTCACCTGAAACTCACTGGATCTTACCCACTGTATTGTTCTACTGGCTTCTGGAGGGTAACGATTCATCATTAAGATGACTTCTTTATCAACGTCTTCTGCTGACTGCTGTTTAAGTGAGCGAAGCACATCATATTCTTCGTCATCAAAATGGATACTTCTCATCACAAAGCCATCTTTTCTTAAACTGAGGATCAAGTCGTTCCAGTTCTGCCATTGGTATTCGACCATAAAAACAAAATCAACGGTTCCCTGGCGTAAATTAACTTCACCATATAGCGGTTGGTGGTAGTAGTTGAATTCGTCTAGACAAAACGTACCGACCATGGGCTCTGAGTTGCTCCATTCGCTATCACACGGATACCAAAGCCCACCAGTCCGAATAGTGATCTTTACCTGATTCAACGGTTGTTCGGACAGCACCATTTGCCACCAGCTATTATCTGATGCCAAGGCGGAGTTCGAAAACAGAACACTAAAAGTAGAAAGTAATAAAATAGATAAGTAACGCATCTGGTTTTTTCAAGGCAGCAACAGTTGACGAAACGTTAACGTGGAAGAAAAATTTTTCAAGTGGGGAGCGATGATTGAACTCATGCTAGCCATAGGAAACAACCATTAAGAAGGCGCACGTTACAAGTGCGCCTCTACCTCGTTACTCAATCGTGAGTTTGCGAATCGGGAAGTCTATAGCTGCATCCCAAACTTAAAACGAGGAATTACCGTAGGGTTTGAATCCATCCAAATTGTGAGTAAAACGTCACGTCCCTCCTTTTGAAGCAGTCATGTTGCTTTACACTTAAAGCATGGTTCATTTTTGTCAGAAAACAAGGTTTCTCCGTAAAAAAACCACACCAGATATGAAATCAATAGTACAACATTCGCGAATGCTATCCAGGCCGAATCTTTGAGCCACCAATAGTGGAAAGCTAAATTGCAACTTTGCTGATTAGGTCTAGACTCTTCCGGGCGTATAATTTCCTCCGTCCCTTCAAATAGAAACAGGAGAAACCGTTAATGACCAAGAGAGAGAGAATTGTGAAGTCTGTGTTAGCGCACGTACCGAAAGATGCGATTAACCAGTTTATCTCTCGAGGGTCGACACCAATATCGGTTTTGTTAATGGCCGCTGTTGTAGGCATACTCGCGGGCATCGTAGGGACCTACTTTGAGCATGCCGTCCACCTTGTTTCAGAAACTCGTACTGAATGGTTAAAAAGTGAAATAGGTAGCATGCTTCCGTTATGGCTTGCGGCTGTTCTAATTAGTGCGTCTTTGGCTTTTGTCGGCTACTACCTTGTTCACCGTTTTGCACCAGAAGCAGCAGGCTCAGGTATTCCTGAAATAGAAGGCGCGATGGACAACATCCGCCCGGTACGTTGGTGGCGTGTGCTACCCGTTAAGTTTTTTGGCGGTATGGGTGCGCTTGGTTCTGGTATGGTGTTAGGTCGTGAGGGTCCTACGGTACAAATGGGTGGCGCAGTTGGTCGTATGGTCACCGACATATTTCGCGTAAAAGATGACGACACACGTCATTCTCTGCTTGCGTCTGGTGCAGCTGGCGGGTTGGCAGCAGCATTTAATGCACCATTAGCTGGCATCATGTTTGTCGTTGAGGAGATGCGACCTCAATTTCGCTATTCATTAATTTCCATTCGTGCAGTGATCATCTCAGCCATCATGGCCAACATTGTGTTTCGAGCAATTAACGGCCAAGACGCCGTGATCACTATGCCTCAATATCAGCCACCAGCACTGCAATCACTGTGGCTGTTTCTGCTACTCGGCGCTCTATTTGGCATATTTGGGGTTATCTTTAATAAACTGATCACCATTGCGCAGGATAGCTTTGTCGCCATTCACAAAAACGATCGTAAGCGCTATCTCATTACAGGATCGATTCTAGGTGGCATTTTCGGCTTGCTGCTCTTATACGTCCCACAATTGACGGGTGGCGGCATCGCGCTCATCCCCGACGTAACCAACGGCAACTACTCCATCACACTGTTAGTTCTGCTGTTTGTTGGCCGTGTTGTTACAACATTACTTTGTTTTGGCTCTGGTGCGCCTGGCGGTATTTTCGCACCAATGCTCGCATTGGGCACCTTGTTTGGTTATGCATTTGGTGCGAGTGCCGAAGTGTTACTACCTAACCTTACTATTGAGCCGGGGATGTTTGCGATCGCAGGTATGGGCGCTTTATTTGCAGCGACAGTGCGCGCTCCCATAACAGGTATTCTGCTTGTTATTGAGATGACCAATAACTACTACCTTATTTTACCGCTTATCATTACCTGTCTGGGTGCTGTTATTATTGCGCAGTTACTTGGTGGTCAACCAATATACAGCCAGTTACTTCGTCGTACGCTTAAAAATGACAAGCTACGTCAACAAGATCTACCTGAAAATCAAGCATCTTAAGCTTTAAGATCCCTGTTCGCTCCAAATAATCTTTTATCTATAAAGGTGGTTTGGAGCGGTTTACCTTCTAGTTTTACATCTTTTACCAAATATTCGATACCAAACTCACAAAATTGCCATTCTATGTTCGTTCCCCCTATACCTTTATGAGTAACTACCAATAAAACTTGCTAGTATTCGCGCCTGATAGAGCAATTGTTCCATGACTTGTGGCTTTATTTATTCTGTTCAATATATAGACAGCACGATGTTTTTTTCAGGTAAATATTTTCAGCAAGTCAGGCTGGTATTAAAGTTTCATACGTATAGAATTATTTCGGAGTAGATTTGAACTGGAGAAGACTTGTACAGTTTTATAGTGTCCCGCCCTCTCAGGCAGCGTTGGCACTCGGTATTATTGGTTTAGGCCAAGCTTGGGCACTTTACGTTCCAAATATCGGTGGGCCGATTCGACCATTTCTCTCGTTACTTGGCGCGCTATTACTTGCTCCGGTGCTGATCAAATATGCAACCAACCCTCGTTTATTCATAATTGATATTCGTCATCCATTAAGCGGCAGTTTAATGGCCCCGATGAGTATGGCGCTGCTGATCCTGACCGATTACCTTGCCTCTGTTTCACCTATTATTGCTTATCCAGTGTGGTTTCTGGCACTTTTGCTTCATTTTTCAATGATGGTGCTCTTTTTCGGTTTTCAACTGACTAACTTTAAAATGTCGAATATTGTTCCCAGTTGGTTCTTATACCCTGTGGGGATCATCAGTAGCTCGCTCGCAGGCTCTCAATTCGGACATAACGTGTTCTCAGAAACCGTTGCTCTAATGTGTATTGGCATTTACTTCTTTATGTTGCCCTTGGTTTTATACCGCTTAGTTTTCTTTGGCTCGCTACCTAGAAAGGCGCGCCCTACCCTTGCGATTATGGCGGCACCAGTTAACTTATCTCTCGCGGCGTATTTGGTGAACTTCCCGACGCCAGATCCTATTCTTACTGGCGCGTTAGCGGGTATCGCAATCACAATGACATTGCTGATTTATTTATGTTACTTCCGGCTACTGCGATTGAAGTTCCAACCGTCTATCGCAGCGGTGACTTTTCCTTCCGTCATCAGCGCCATTGCCATGCACCGATTAACCACATTTTTTGCACAATCACACCCGCAATGGAATTGGCTACATGACTTTGGCTTTTTAGAGCTTAGTATTGCTACGGTGTTAGTCGTTTGGGTGTCAGCAGGCTATGTGAAAATGTACTGGCCAGAAATTGTCAGTTCTCATTCTAAACAAGCATAAAAAAGGATGGCATCGGCCATCCTTTTTTTAATTCGGTTTATCGTAAACCGTGCAGAAATTCGGCACGGGTTGCTGGGTTACTCTTGAAGATCCCTCCCAACGCAGTGGTCGTCGTTTCACTGGTTGCATCCATCACACCACGTGATTTTACGCAATAGTGTGTCGCATCGATAGTCACAGCCACGTCATCAGACTCGAGAAGAGTTTGTAGCGCAGTTAGGATCTGCTGTGTCATGCGTTCCTGAACCTGTGGACGCTGCGCAAAGAAGCGAACAATTCGGTTTATCTTCGACAGGCCGATGATTTTACCACGAGGGATATACGCAACGGCAGCTTTACCATCGATCGTAACAAGATGATGCTCACAAGTGCTGGTCACGGTGATATCTTTGACACGAACCATTTCACTGACGTTCATCTTGTTTTCGATAACGGTGATTTTAGGAAAGTTAGAATAATCCAGACCAGAGAAAATTTCGTCCACATACATTTTGGCAATGCGGTGTGGTGTTTCTTCTAAGCTATCATCCGTAAGGTCAAGCTGAAGGAGGCCTAAGATCTCACGCATGTGGTACTCGATCTTTTCCTTTTTCTCTTCACGGCTTACGTTATTAGAACGCATTGGCGTTTCTAATCCACGTTGCTCTAGCGCTTCCTTTACTAACTTCGCTGACTCGCTAAGACCTGACATTACACTTCCTCTTCTATAACTGCCGCTCTCAGATTGAAAAACAGTTGTCGTTGATTCATTCCGTTAGCGTTTCGATCGCTCAGTTTAGTGATTGATAACCAAAACACATAAAAAGAATAGACTGAGCGTTTTTCTCTTACTCCACGAGGCGTTTACCCCTTTTGGATGGTCGACAAGGATACTCGGATTTTTGAATAATTACACCCATATTTTATCGGTGGGCATTGTTACTTTGTGATAAAGTTGCCTCAAAACATAAGAACATAGGATGCACTCAATGGGCTGCTGCGACGCACCTGGCTTGATGCCAATTGAAGAAGCGATGGAGAAGATGCTATCGCAAATCAAACCAATCCAAACGACTCAGTCTCTTCCACTCGCCGAAGCATTGGGTTATGTACTTGCCGAAGACATTTTATCTCCAATTCACGTCCCCCCCTTCGATAACTCAGCGATGGATGGGTACGCGATCCGCATTCAAGACCTGAAAACGTCAACAGTATTACCTTTAGCTGGAAAGTCATTTGCAGGCCAACCTTTTGAAGGTGAGTGGCCGCAAGGTACCTGTGTTCGTATCATGACAGGCGCACAGATTCCTCATGGTTGTGATGCCGTCATCATGCAGGAAAACACCGAAGTAACGGACTCTGGTATTCAGTTCAACCAAAAAGAAGTAGAGCCTCAAAACAATATCCGCCCTACTGGTGATGACATCAAACAAGGGGATCTCGTACTTGCCAAAGGTGCTCGCCTGACGCCTCGTGATATTCCTATGATCGCCTCTTTGGGTGTAAGTCATGTGACTGTGGTACGAAAGCCGAAAGTTGCCTTCTTCTCAACTGGTGACGAACTCAAACCATTGGGTGAGTCGCTTGAACCAGGTCAAATTTACGACAGCAACCGTTACGGTATTAAACCGCTGATCGAACACTTTGGTTGTGAGCCAGTAGACCTGGGTATCGTTCCTGATTGTCCAGACACCCTTAAAGCAACATTTGAGCAAGCACAAACACTGTCTGATGTGGTGGTTACCTCTGGTGGTGTGAGTGTGGGTGAAGCCGATTACACCAAAGATATTCTCGAAGAACTGGGTGAAATCGGCTTCTGGAAGCTGGCGATCAAACCGGGTAAACCCTTTGCTTTTGGTAAACTTTCGACGGCATGGTTCTGCGGTCTTCCGGGCAACCCTGTGTCGTCAATGATGACGATGTACGTATTGGTGCAACCGATGCTGGCCAAATTAGCCGGCCATACCGAGTGGAAAGAGCCGCTATCCATCCCTGCTGTCACTAAGACGGCTTTCAAGAAAGTGCCGGGACGAGCGGATTACCAGCGTGGGATCTACTCTTTAGAAGACGGGAAGTTCGTTGTTGAAACAACAGGAAACCAGAGCTCCGGCGCATTCCGATCGATGAGTTTAGCCAATTGCTTTGTGGTGCTGGAGCGCGAACGTGGCCGGGTTGAGATCGGTGAGACCGTCAACATCCAACTGTTTAACTCAACGTTATATTAGGCTCGAATATGGAAATCCTAAGCGATGCAGAAATGCTGCGCTACAACCGCCAGATCATCCTACGCCAGTTTGATTTTGACGGACAGGAAGCACTTAAGCAGAGCTCCGTCCTGATTCTTGGTGCTGGCGGGCTGGGTTGTGCGTCGAGTCAGTACCTTGCGACTGCGGGTATTGGTAAACTGACATTAGTTGATGATGACATTGTCGAGCTATCTAACCTTCAGCGTCAGGTACTGCATCACGATGCGGATATCGGCCGTAAGAAAGTTGATTCTGCCAGCGATGCGCTACGAGAACTTAATCCTCACATAGACGTTGAGACCATTGCCAAGCGTCTTGATGATGCAGAAATGCAATCCCTGATTGAACAACATACGCTTGTTGTGGATGCATCGGATAACGTAGAGACGCGTAACCAGCTTAACCGCTTGTGCTTCGCAACGAAAACGCCGTTAATCTCCGGTGCAGCAATCCGCATGGAAGGTCAGGTAAGTGTATTCACCTACGATGACCCTGCACAACCCTGTTACCAATGCTTGAGCGCTCTATTTGGCAGTGATGCCTTGAGCTGTGTAGAGGCTGGTGTCATGGCACCAGTTGTTGGCATTGTCGGCGCAGTACAAGCGATGGAAGCGATCAAAGTGATCGCGAATTATGGTCGACCAATGAAAGGCAAGATACTCATACTTGACGCACTAAGCATGTCCTGGCGAGAGATGAATCTAATGAAAATGCCATCCTGCCCGGTTTGTAATTAGTGAGATAACATTCAAAAGCTCAACCTACCGTTGAGCTTTTTGCTATGGGACGAAAGCAATTTTTGCGTAAAGCGGCATTCAACTTTGAACAGACATTTATTTTCATGTAAAACAGTAAGATTACTCAGGTTTGAATATACGGAACTCTATCTTGGACAATCCCCAAAAATACATTTTGGTTTTAACCAGCTTAACCGCCGTTTTACTGCTTCTCTGGTTAAGCGCTCCAAACACAGAGAGAACCGTGACGGCAACCGTAATAAATAACACGCTAACACAATCTTTAGATGGTCAGCGTCGCTATCTCACCATCGATTCACCAGAAACTGGCCAGCAACGCGTTGCGGTTCCAACTTCAGCCTCCTGTCCAGTTGGTTCAACCGTGACATTAAGGCAAACCACCGAAACAACCATAGAGCAGTCATTCTCCTTTGTGAGCTGCAAATAGAGTATCTCAAAGCCATTTGGTATTTATCATAAGGAATTAACGATGCAGACATTGATTGACGCAACAGAACTCAATGCCCTATTAGGTCAACCCAATGTGAAAGTTTTGGATGCGAGCATTAGCTTCCAAATCCCTTCTGAGGGAAAGAAAATCACCGATAGATGGATTCCTGGGTCACTGCGATTCGACTATGACAATGACTTTTGTCTGCCAAACTCCACGCTGCCACATATGATGCCAACCGAAGATGGTTTTAATACCAGCGCGCAAGAGCTTGGCCTGCACAAGGACGACCTTATTGTTATCTACGATAACTCTGGAACGCTTGCGTCACCCCGAGCGTGGTGGATGTTCAAAGCGATGGGACACGATAACGTAAAAGTGCTGAATGGTGGGCTACCAGCGTGGATCACCTCAGGCTTACCTGTCGTAGAATCACTCTCTGCACCGACTGAAAAAGGGTCATTTGTCGGGACTTTGTTAGAGGAAGCATTCTTAGACGCGCAAACCGTACTTGAACACGCAAATAACCAAAGCGCCAATATCATTGATGCACGTTCTAAAGCCCGCTTTTTGGGCGAAGTACCGGAACCACGTGCAGGTCTTCGCAGCGGACACATTCCAACTTCAATCTGTTTACCATTTCAGGAGCTGATGACGGATGGCCACATCAAACCAGTTTCGGAATTAGAGCAAGTATTTAGTGATCTTACGATTCAAGACGACCAACGCCTAATATTCAGCTGTGGTTCAGGAGTTACCGCCTGTATTTTGTTGTTAGCCGCGCATCAATTAGGCCTGAGAAATGTGTCTGTATACGATGGTTCGTGGACGGAGTGGGGTTCAAGCCTTCACTTGCCAATAGAAATTTAGCAAACAAACGAGACACTAAATTTCATGATTGTGAATACAAAAACCGCCCTCAAATGACGGCGGTTTTACGTCTTTTAGATACAAGTAATATCACTACTTTGTCATCATGATGCCTTAGAAGCAGGTTTTTCCGGCTGACGATAGTTGATCAGGCAGATTACAACGATCACCGCCAATGCCACCAGTCGATAAATGTCCGACATAAACAGTACACCTAACGCCATCGCGAGTAAAACACCACGCTGCCACTGTTGTAATGGCGAAAACAAACGACCTTCGATACCACCAGCGAAGGCGACAAACAGGCTGATTGTCGAAATCACACCAATCACAAAGTGCATCGGTTCACCATCAATCCAGATCAAACCAGAAAAGGCCATCATTGCCGGAATGAGGAAAAAGCCCTGAGCGAGTTTAAATGCCTGAACCGCAGAACGCATTGGTGACGCATTCGCAATCCCCGCCCCTGCAAATGCAGCCAGCGCGATTGGCGGTGTCACGTTTGAAGTCTGTGATAGCCAGAACACAATCATATGCGCCGTCAAAACCCCGAGTCCAAAGTCCATTAATGCTGGCACAGCCATGATTGATAATACAATGTAAGCCGCCGTTACGGGTAACCCCATACCGAGTACCACTGCAGCAACCGCAATCAACGCTAATACCGACCACAAGTAGCCGCCCGACATAGCAATAAGGAACTGCGTAAACTGAAGACCAATCCCCGTCTGGCCAACAACACCCACCACGATACCGGCTGTTGCACAAGCGACAGAAATTGGGATAGCCAGAAGCGCACCTTCTCTCAAGCCTTCGATAAACAGTTTGACTGTAATACGACTGTGCTTGCGCGTCATGGCCGCAAGTAGGATCGCCACACACCCGATGACGCCGACGAGCACTGGAGAGTAGCTCATCATCAGTAATGCGGTGATTAAGATAAGTGGCAGTAAATAGTGCCAGCCATCTTTCAACACCTTAGAAATCTGCTCGGTTACCGTCATCCCCTCAAGACCCAGCTTACAAGCCATCAGGTGTACATAGAGCAAGGTACAGGCAAAATACAAAATCGCCGGAGCAATCGAGACTAATAAAATGTCGCTATAAGGGATACCGGTAAATTGCGCCATAACGAACGCCCCCGCTCCCATTACTGGTGGCATAATTTGTCCACCCGTCGATGCGGCAGCTTCGATACCCGCGGCTTGCTCAGGCCTATAACCGAGTTTTTTCATCATCGGTATGGTTAATGCGCCAGTCGTTACTGTGTTTGCGATTGCCGAGCCAGAGATGGACCCAAGAGCTGCAGACGCAATCACACTCGCTTTAGCCGGACCACCTCGGTACTTACCTGCCAGCGCAAATGCCATATCAATAAAGAACTGACCAGCCCCCGTGACCTGCAAAAAAGCGCCAAACAAAACGAACATGAAGACCACACCAGCCGCGATTGCGAGTGGCGCTCCATAAACACCATTGGTCGAATAAATGTGGAAACGAACAATCTCTTCTACAGAGAACCCTTTACTCGCGACGTTGTCCGGTAAAACATCACCAAACATGGCGTAAGCCAAGAATAGCGCGGCGATTGCTACCATCACCAGCCCGACAGTGCGCCTTGTCGCTTCGAGTAACATGATAATCAATACGACGCCTGCCAGTTGTTCTGTCGTTCCTAGCCCATCAAGCAGAAAGCTAATGTCGTCGTAGTCGAACAGAGCAATGGTGGTTGAAGCCCAACACGTTAGCGCGACAAGAACAAAATCAATCACTCTTCCTGTCAGGTAAACAGGCACTGAATGTCGGGCTTTGAAGGTCGGGTAAACCAAGAAAGCAATCGCTAGCACCCAGCTAACGTGAACTGGACGAAATACTGGTGCCGATAGGCTGGCAACAATACCCTGCCAAACTTGAAAGACAGATAAAGCGATAGCCGCAACGGCGGCTATCGAAAGTATCACGTCGGTAACTTTCTGGTTACTCGGATGAATCTGACTCATCACTTACTCCATGTAACTTTTTATCAGTCCACAGAAGCACTTAATCATGCGATCAAATTGAAACCTGACCAGTGCCGCTGTGGATTGGTTTTACTTCTTTAATACGAATTACTTGGTTTGTTCCTGAAAGTACTTCTCAGAACCAGGGTGTAGTGGAACACCATCCAGTTTGGTCATATTTTCGATCGTGGTGAACTTAGTCACACCCAGAACCTGACGAATCTCGTCGATGTGCTCAAACGTGGTTTTTGTCATCTCATAAGCCATGTCTTCGCTCATATTTTTATTTACAACCAGAACGTTCCATACCGCAGGTACTTTAAACGCTGGCACTTTATTGTAAGAGTCAGCTGGTACATCAAGTTCCAGGTAGGAAGGGTGCTCTGCGGCAATTTTCTTCAACTCTTCATCACTGAAACTCAAAACGCGAATGTCACGAGTCAGAGCCAGTTCCGTGATCGCACCAACACCTACACTACCAACGATGACTCCTGCATCAATCTGGTTATTCGCGATAGCACTGGTGGTTGCAGTGTAGTTCAAAGACTGAGCTTTGATGTCATCTTCTGTGACACCTAATGTGTTAAGGATATTTACCGCACTTACGCGCGTACCTGAACCCGGCGCCCCAAGAGAAACGCGTTTGCCTTTCAGATCAGCAACAGATTTGATGTCTGAGTCAGCAGGCACAATGAACTGTACGGCATTCGGATAAAGTGCAAATAGTACCGCAACGTCCATCTTGCGAGGAAACGGCTTCGTTCCTTCATACGCTTGCAGCACAACGTTACCTTGAGCAATACCAGCAAGCTGCTTGTTGGTAGACACTTTAATGGTGTTTTCAACTGAGGCAGCAGTCACTTCAGCGCGCATGTTAAAGTCCGGTAGATTCTCGCTCCAAATCTTCGCCAACATGCCACCTAGCGGGTAATAAGTACCACTTTGACTACCGGTACCAATAGTGTAATTTTCCGCCATTGTTGATGCTGAAAATACAACAGCCAGTGCCACTAGCCCATTCCTTAGTGCTTGGTACATAAATGCTCCTTGTTCTTTTAGATTGGTTGTTCTAGCCAAATAACCTGGTGATATTTAGGTACGCACACGTCTGTGTTCTGAACCCTGTATCTTGAAGTCATTTGGATATAGTTCATAAAGTTATGGTGTGCTCAGGGAGAAATAGCAAACGAGAATGAGATGAAATGAGAGCTTTGTGCGCTATTTGTGTGCCACTCAGACACGGATTGAAACTTTTCCCTGTAACCTATATCAGCCAGAAACCGTGGGAGAACACGGCTAAAAACCTGACTGAATTCGCAACAAAACAATGAGATTTGTTTTTCTCCCTACCATGGAGTACTGCGAGTGCGGGCTAATATTTATATACTTTGCTTCAATTTGCAATCATTAAAAATGTAAACCTAGACAAGTAAAATATGATCAAAAAAGCGATAACATAAACGCTCAGAATGAATACGCCACATTTTAAATCAATGTATTATCGTTGAGTTATTATTTTTTACTATCACTAATAAAGTACGCCAAACCTCGGATAGACGGATTGGCCAAGTGTATATAAAAGCAGCAATAAAGAATAAAAAATAGCAAAAAACAAACGCTAATTTGATTACTAAATGTAACATTATTGAGGAAGGTATCCTTGGCAAACCAACCACAAAACTGATCATCCTGCTCTACACAAGCAGAACAGGATAAGCGTGTTACATAATGCCATTACTTATGCATCTCTATTATATGACTTCAACCAACTCACTTTTTGGATCGCCGGACAACTCCCAGGTACATATGCCACCTAAATTAGACTGCTTTGCCGTTCATTTGCTCATCAAGGTTGAGAACCGTTAATGCGTTACTGACGCTAGTGGCAATAACGTCAATCGCGCCAGTTCTTAAGGCTCCGAGTAAGGCTAAAGGTTTGCTGTTCTCGGCCGCAATGGCGATCACTTCAGAAACTGAGCGAAATTCATCAATGCCAAGACCGATAATACGGTCGCTCATGACCGTCTTAGCTGACACGCCATTAATGTCGAAAAAATCGTACCCTGCGAAGTCACCCACCACACCTTGCATCATACGTGACTGCACCACTTCTTCTGCGGTAAACCAACCGAGGTCAACCATGTAACTGTTTTCACTCATGTCGCCGATTCCGACTAGAGCCACATCCGCTTTGCGCGCGAGATCCAAAGTCTGTTTCACCGTCGCGTTTTGCATGAAGGCAAGTTTCTGCTCACGGTTTTCTGCATAAGCCGGTGCGTATAGTGTTTCTGATGTGCCACCATAGCTTTTCGCAAACTGACGACAAATATGGTCAGCGTTAAACATCCCTCCACGCGGGTGAATACCACCGATACCACAAACAAACTTGACGTCCTTTTGAGGAATAACGCCAACATGATGAGCGACGGCAGACACATTACGCCCCTGACCTACCGTCACAACCGTACCATTTTGTAGCGTGCTCGCCATATATTTGGATACCAATCCAGCGACTTGCAATCGTTGCTGCTCTTCGCTTGGCTGATCTAACGCGACCAAGGCGCGCTTCACACCAAAACGTTCAATCAGTCTTTGCTCAATCTTAGCGCTAAATACCGGATGATATTTAACTGTGATCTCCACGATACCTTCATCTCTTGCCTGCTTTAGCATACGCCCCACTTTCGCTCGTGAAACAGCAAACTTTTTCGAGATCTCTTCTTGTGTTGCCCCATCTTGGTAGTAAGCAACCGAAATCTCAGTCAGAAGATCGGTACTTTCATCAGATACATCGTTAATCGATTTACTCATATTCAACCTGATTTGTATTTTACCTGTGCCCTTTACTCGAGCAAATACTCAACGCCATTACAAGCGCTCACAGGCGTAGCATATGTCACACCCATACTTCACTTCAACATTTGCTCATCACAAAAACAAATTCTCAGCTTAAAATCGGACCTGAATAACCCGCTTATAAGCCATATTCTATATAGGCAAACGTTTATTTATGTAACACTGCGAGAGGGACGGAAAAAATAATTGATGAATGTCACTTTCCCCCCAGATCAACAATTGACTTTTCGCACAGTTCAGATAATTATGGAGCCATCATTTACTCAACGTTAGAGCAAATGTTCACGACAAATGTTCAAACGCTGAAAGTTAAAAGTTAGTGAGCAGAGCAGATTTCTACTTCCGCTGGCTAACGCGCTTGCAATTGCACTTTTCATACTGAAAGAAAAGTATGAGCCCAATGAAATAGGATGATCGGAATGAGCAACAAATTAGAGCAACTTCGTAAACTGACGACTGTAGTCGCTGACACTGGTGAAATCGATGCAATCAAAAAATACCAGCCAGAAGACGCAACCACTAACCCTTCTCTTATTCTGAAAGCCGCTCAAATTGCTGAGTACGCACCTCTCATCGATGCTTCAATCGAGTACGCTAAAGCGCAGAGCGACGACAAAGCTCAACAAGTTCAAGATACTTGTGACATGCTGGCAGTAAACATCGGTAAAGAAATCCTAAAAACTATTCCTGGCCGTATCTCTACTGAAGTTGACGCACGCCTTTCGTACGATATGGAAGGCAGCGTAGCAAAAGCGCGTCAGCTAGTTAAAATGTACAACGATGCTGGTATCGCTAATGACCGTATCCTTATTAAATTAGCGTCTACTTGGGAAGGCATCCGTGCTGCTGAAATCCTAGAAAAAGAAGGCATCAACTGTAACCTGACGCTTCTATTCTCATTCGCTCAAGCGCGCGCATGTGCTGAAGCTGGCGTATTCCTAATCTCTCCATTCGTTGGTCGTATCATGGACTGGTACAAAGCGAAAGAAGGTCGTGATTTCGAAGCAAACGAAGATCCAGGTGTACTATCTGTAACTAAGATCTACAACTACTACAAAGAGTACGGCTACAAAACTGTAGTAATGGGCGCAAGCTTCCGTAACATCGGTGAGATCCTAGAACTTGCAGGCTGTGACCGCCTAACTATCGCTCCAGCACTACTAGCAGAGCTAGAAGCGGCTGAAGGTGAAGTGGTTGAGAAGCTTGTTGACTCTAAAGGCGCACAAGAGCGTCCAGCTCCGATGACTCATTCTGAGTTCCTATGGGATCACAACCAAGACCCAATGGCGGTAGAGAAGCTCGCTGAAGGTATCCGTAACTTCGCGATTGACCAAGGCAAACTTGAAGACATGATCGCAGCGAAACTGTAATCACTCAGAATCACAAGAGGGGAACGTTTGCGTTCCCCTCTTAATTTTCCTTTCCTAGAATTAAATACATTCGGTAACTATTATGGATCGTAAACTATTAGCAAATGCAATCCGTGCGCTAAGCATGGATGGTGTTCAACAAGCTAACTCTGGCCACCCTGGCGCACCTATGGGTATGGCTGACATCGCAGAAGTTCTTTGGCGCTCTCATCTAAATCACAACCCAGCAAACCCTGAGTGGGCAGACCGCGACCGTTTCGTACTTTCCAACGGCCATGGTTCAATGTTGATTTACTCGCTACTACACCTAACGGGTTACGAACTATCTATCGACGATCTGAAAAACTTCCGTCAGCTTCACTCTAAGACTCCAGGTCACCCAGAGTACGGTTACGCACCGGGCATTGAGACAACAACAGGCCCTCTAGGCCAAGGCATTACTAACGCTGTTGGTATGGCAATGGCTGAAAAGGCGCTTGCCGCTCAGTTCAACAAAGAAGGCCACGATATCGTTGACCACTTCACTTATGCATTCATGGGTGACGGCTGTCTGATGGAAGGTATTTCGCACGAAGCTTGTTCTCTGGCGGGTACACTAGGTCTTGGCAAACTGATCGCATTCTGGGATGACAACGGCATCTCTATCGATGGTCACCTTGAAGGCTGGTTCTCTGACGATACGCCTAAGCGTTTTGAAGCGTACGGCTGGCACGTAATTCCAGCGGTAGACGGTCACGATCCTGAAGCGATCAACGCAGCAATTGAAGCGGCAAAAGCAGACCCTCGCCCTACGTTGATCTGTACTAAGACAATCATTGGTTTCGGTTCTCCAAATAAATCTGGCTCTCATGACTGTCACGGCGCACCTCTAGGCGCAGAAGAAATCACAGCAACACGTAAAGAACTAGGTTGGGAGTACGGTCCTTTTGAAATACCGCAGGAAATCTACGCAGAATGGTCAGCGATCGAGACAGGCACAGCTAAGGAAGCAGCGTGGAACGAGAAATTTGCAGCTTATGAAGCAGCGTACCCTGAGCTGGCAGCTGAATTTAAACGCCGCGTAAACGGTGAGTTGCCTGCGCAGTGGGAAGAGAAAGCAAACCAAATCATTGCTGATCTTCAAGCTAACCCTGCAAACATTGCGTCACGTAAAGCATCGCAAAATGCACTAGAAGCATTTGGTCAAATGCTGCCTGAATTCATGGGTGGCTCTGCAGACCTTGCGCCTTCAAACCTAACCATGTGGTCTGGCTCTAAATCTCTAGAAGCGGGCGACTTCTCAGGGAACTACATCCACTACGGTGTACGTGAGTTCGGTATGACTGCGATCATGAACGGTATCGCGCTACACGGCGGTTTCGTTCCTTACGGCGCAACATTCCTGATGTTTATGGAATACGCTCGTAACGCGATGCGCATGGCGGCTCTGATGAAAGTACAGAACATTCAGGTTTACACGCACGACTCTATCGGTCTTGGCGAAGATGGCCCGACTCACCAACCCGTTGAGCAAATGGCTTCTCTACGTCTGACGCCAAACATGAGCACATGGCGTCCATGTGACCAGGTGGAATCAGCAGTCGCTTGGAAACTGGCGATCGAGCGTAAAGACGCACCAACGGCGCTTATTTTCTCTCGTCAGAATCTAGCACAACAAGAGCGCAGCGCAGAGCAAGTAGCGGACATCGCGAAAGGTGCTTACATCCTGAAAGATTGTGCAGGCAAGCCAGAGCTTATCCTTATCGCAACAGGTTCTGAAGTTGAGCTAGCGGTAGAAGCAGCAGCACAGCTAACCGCAGAAGGTAAGCAAGTACGTGTTGTTTCAATGCCATCAACGGATGCATTCGACAAGCAAGACGCAGCGTACCGTGAAGCAGTACTGCCATCAGACGTCACTGCACGTATCGCTATCGAAGCGGGCATTGCGGACTTCTGGTACAAGTACGTGGGCTTCGACGGTCGTATCATCGGTATGACGACGTTCGGTGAATCTGCACCAGCAGGCGAACTGTTCAAGATGTTCGGTTTCACTACTGAAAATGTGGTAAACACAGCTAAAGAATTGCTTGCTTAATCTAAGATTAGCTTTCCGCAATTGCTATAAAAAACTTAGCCCCGCTAATACAGCGGGGCTTTTTATTATCTGAATAACCGGGAACTCTTACGACGGCTTATCTTCAAATCGAAGCGCCAATTGATAGAAATCTTTGACCTGCTCTTTTAGTTGCAAACTGTTTTCCTCCACTGAATGAGTCGCAGCCAGATTCTGCTCTGCCGTCGAGGCGATAGACTGAATATGCAAATTCACATCACTCGCCAGTTTTAACTGACTATCCGCTGTCTGTGCCACATCGACCATTAAACCACTCATGGTTTGCATCATCTGTTCGACTTCCGATAGACGTACTGTACTCTGTTCTGCCACGTTAGAACACGCATCTGTCTGCTTTTTATTGGTCAGAATGTCTTTTTGCCAACTTTGTATAGTAGACAACATCGTAGAAATAGACGCCTGAATTTGCTCGGTCGCATTAGATGTCCGGCCGGAAAGCGCTCTCACTTCATCCGCGACCACAGCAAAACCACGACCTTGCTCACCAGCCCTAGCAGCTTCAATCGCTGCATTTAACGCTAGCAAATTGGTTTGATCAGCGATACCACCGATTTCTTCCATCAAGTGACTTACTTTCTGAGCCTGATCACTCAGTTTATATGTCGTTTCAGTGGCTTGCTCAGCTTGTAGACTCAACTGCGTCAAGTTACTGTGCGTCTGAACGATGGTTTCTTTCGCCATCAAACATGACTTAAGCGTGTCATCAATAAGCAGATGTGCTTCATTTGTCGTCGAAGACGCCGAGTTTGCCGAGATCTCTACCTCTTGTATGGCATCACGGACTCTATGGATATCTATGTTTTGCAGATTCAGCGCATCATGCACTTCAGCCGTTGTCTGACTTAGCTCCTCCGCGCACTCTTGTAACGGTATGGCAGAGTCTGTCATTCGCCCTAATACGGTTCGTATCCGAGCTGATAGCATTTTGATATGGAAATCCGCAATAGAGAATGCACTATCACCCGAATAGATACGTCTGCTTACACTGTCATATTGCTTTTGTAGTTTCTTTAGTTGTTGCGGAGTATCAATCAGCTCTTGGCGAAATAGCAGAGCTAGAACACTCGCTGGTAACGCGCTTGCTAACCAAGCCAGCGGGCCTTCAGCAGACAATGCATACGCTGCAGCTGGCGCCGCTAAAGCACCAAGTAAAATAGCATAACGTAGTGTTTCATTAATCTTTAAAGACCAAGTGCGGCCAGACTTTTCTGCCGCTTTCATACTCTTATATGCTTTAGTGGCGATATCAACCCATTCACGTTTCGGCTTAACACGTACGGATTGGTAGCCTACGACCTGATTGTGCTCATATATCGGCGTGACATAGGCATCAACCCAGTAGTATCCACCAGATTTGGTGCTGTTTTTTACCATACCGCGCCACGCTTTACCTTGCTTAAGGCGCATCCACATGTCGCCAAATGCCCCTTTGGGCATATCATTATGACGTACAATGTTGTGATTTTGGCCAATCAACTCTTTGTTTGTATATTCTGCAACCCGACAAAATGCCTCGTTGCAGTAAGTGATAACACCTTTCAGATTCGTAGTTGAGACCAGTTCCTCAAACTCTCCGACGAGAGTCTCTTGATCTTTGTGATTTGAATTGACTGACATAGACAATGCTTCTCATATTTATAGTTATCATTCAGTAATAATTTGTTGAGCTATTACGAAGTAATTGATTCACGACCCTACCCGGGTGACCCTTTAACGGCAAGTCCTCACTTTTCTTAAGAGTAAACACAGAGAAATTTACGCAATTACTTGCATTCAGAGGTAGGTTGATGGCCCTGAGAGGAAACACTGACGTTATTTAGGTTTTCAGGTGCGAGAACCTAACTACGGATTGGTACAAATCAACAGAAGATATTGAGATTGTGTTCGCCACTCGACCGAAGTGTCAGTCAGTTTGCAATGACATGGCAGCGAGAAATAAAAAGAGCCAGTGGCCTCACCCGCCACTGGCTCCTTAAAATTTTATGACTAAAGCGTGTTACTTGTTACGACGTGCTTTCACAGCATCGGCAAGCTGACGCAGAACAACTTCAGTGTCTTCCCAGCCGATACATGCATCAGTGATTGACTGACCATAAGTTGCAGCTTCACCCTCAACAAGATCTTGACGGCCTTCAACCAAATGAGATTCAATCATCACACCAAAAATAGCGTCTTCTCCACCAGCAATTTGCTCTGAAACGTCGTCTGACACTAGCATCTGGCGCTTGAACTGCTTTGAGCTGTTAGCATGGCTGAAATCAATCATCACTTTCTTTGGTAGACCTGCAGCATCTAGCTCATCTTTAATTTGGGTAACATGGGCTGCACTGTAGTTTGGTTCCTTACCACCACGCAAAATAATATGACAATCTGGGTTACCTGCAGTTTCAACAATGGCAGAGTGGCCGTATTTCGTTACAGATAAGAAGTGGTGAGAAGAGCCTGCCGAACGAATAGCGTCAGTTGCAATCTTGATATTTCCATCCGTGCCGTTTTTAAAGCCAACCGGGCAAGATAAACCTGATGCTAATTCACGGTGTACCTGTGACTCTGTCGTACGCGCACCTATCGCACCCCAACTGATAAGATCAGCAACGTATTGAGGCGTGATCATATCGAGGAACTCACTAGCTGTTGGTAGTCCCATATCAGTGAGGTCGAGAAGCAGTTTACGCCCAATACGTAACCCGTCATTCAGTTTGTAGGTGTCATTTAAGTACGGGTCGTTAATAAGCCCTTTCCAACCGACGGTCGTACGTGGCTTTTCAAAGTAGACTCGCATCACAACTTCTAGCTGGTCACCTAGTTCATCGCGAAGTACTTTGAGCTTTTTACCATATTCAACCGCAGCTTCCGGATCATGGATCGAGCATGGGCCCACAATAACAAGCAGTCTGTCGTCTTTTCCTTCCAAGATGTTATGAATAGCATTACGACAATCAAAAGTAGTTGAAGCAGCGGTTTCAGTGGTTGGAAATTTCTCTAAGACTGCGACAGGTGGCAACAGTTCTTTTACTCTATTTATTCTTACATCATCAGTTTGAAACATTACTTCTACATCCTGGTTGTTGTTAATGAGCCACTTTGTAGCCAACTCTAAGCATTGCAATATTGCTCATAAAGCAAGCAGCAACAAGGGCTGTGGTTCATTTTTGACTTTCGATGTAAGTAACTTATCGGCTTAGCCGTAGACTTTCAATCACTTTTTGCAAATAAATGCAAACAAATTACCAGTGTTAAATAACGAACACAGTGTAAATCTTTGTTTACGAAAAAAGTTCAAAATTATCATATATTTTCTTATACCTCTGAAAATCTTTACTACAATGTAAGAAATATCAGAAGTTTGTGAGGTATTGAATACGGAAAAGTATATCTAGTTCTTATATTTTGTTGCTTGATATGAAACGAATTAACTAATAAACTAATTTCCTATAATAACTGGTTTTTTCTTTAATTTTGATAACACGACGTATAAATTAATATGCAATCAATACAAGGAAACATTATGAATAAAGTAGCAATTGCAGTAGCAGCGGTGGTAGCTAGTGGTAGTGCTCTTTTGAACACAGCTCAAGCTGAAATGTATATCGGGGGCAAAGTGGGCATGAGTACACTCGATGATGCTTGCTATCTAAACAGCCCTTGTGATGATGACGCATTCGCGGCCGGAATGCACGTTGGCTATGGCTTTAATGAATACTTTGATCTTGAGTACGGTGTAGACTTCCTAGGTAACTACGAAGCTAACTTCAAGACAGCTGCAGGTGCCGATACTATTGATGGCGACCTGTGGGCAATGACACTTGCACCTAAGCTAAACCTACCTCTTTCAGACGATTTCAACTTGTTTGCTAAGATTGGTGGTGCTTACATGATGTCTGGTGACGAAAAAGACTTCGTTCCAACAGGCTCACTAGGTGCTGAGTACGCTCTAAACCGAAACCTAAGCCTACGCGCTGAGTACCAACGTTACCAAGATATGTCTGATGACGTTTGGGACGATATGGACGCAAACTTCTTCTCTGTTGGTGTTAACTACACATTTGCGGCAGCACCTGTAGTAGCGGCCGTTGTTCAGCCAGAGCCAGAGCCAGAACCAGTAGCGGTAATGAAGACTCACAAAGAAGAGTACGGTTCAGGTACGTTTGAGTTTGATAGTTCGAAACTTACACCTACCGCAACTGAGCGTCTCGACAAATTCGTTGACCACTTGAACGAGTACCCTCAAGCGAACGTAGAAATTACAGGTTACACTGATAGCTCAGGTCCAGCAGCGTACAACCAAAAACTGTCTGAGCGTCGTGCTCAATCGGTTGCTGATTATCTAACAGCCGCTGGTATTGATGCAGACCGTCTGACTGTATCTGGCATGGGTGAAGAAAACCCAGTTGCTGACAACAGCACTAAAGAAGGTCGTGCTCAAAACCGCCGTGTTGAGGTTGTAGTACCAGAATTCGAATACGAAGTAATCGAAATGGTTCAACCATAAGCTTAGTGATATCAATACACTAATCGACAGAGGGGTGCGAAAGCACCCCTCTTTAATGGCAATCACAAAAATAAAATAGGCCAACCGTTAGCCTACTTATTCATTTACGGCTTAGCGAAGAAAACTAGCTCATCACCTTCTACCATAACGCAATCCATCCCTGCTGCATGTGCTGCGCGCTTACCCAATTCCGTATCTTCAAAAACCAGACAACCTGCCGCCTCTATGCCTAAATGTTCTGCCGCCATAAGAAATGTGTCAGGGAACGGCTTATGGTTTTCAACATCTGTCGCGGTAACGACAGCATCCAATTTGTCTAATAAGCCCGCGTGGCTGAGTAAGCGCATCGCACTTTCGCGTTGGCTTCCCGTCCCTACTGCAATCTTTTTAAAACCCAGATACTCTTCTAACACGACGTTAGTACACGGAATAATCTCACCGTGCAATTCCATAGCAGCGAAGGTTTCCATCTTAAACTTCGCGACTTGCTTAGGGTCAAGTGATAACCCATGTTTGTGATTTAACTCAATGACAATTTTAAAACTCGGCATGCCGCCTAAACTGTGGAACCAATCCTGACAAAATGGAAAATCGAACCGGTCAGCGGTCGCTTGCCACGCAGCAAGATGGGCCGGCATGGTATCAATCAAGGTACCATCCATATCGAAGATGAATCCTTCATATGGTCTGAAATCAATCGTACTCATGTCTTTTTCTTCTATTCTTACATCTGTAATGTTAATTTATCAGCTCTTTCCATCGTCCCTATCGGCATTCTCTTATCATGCTTAAAATTGCGAACTCCATCACACTTCAAGAATGGGAAATTCAGTTATCCCCAATAAGAGCTCAAGGAAATGGTGGGCAGAACGTTAATAAAGTCGCGACTGCAATTCACTTGCGCTTCGACATACACCACTCAACATTACCGGAGTTCTATAAAGAGCGCCTGCTCGCGCTTTCGGACCACCGCATTTCAAAAGATGGTGTCATTATTATCAAAGCACAACAATTTCGGACGCAGGAACAAAACAAAGAAGACGCATTAAATCGACTTCAAGAGCTGATTACATCTGCAGCTGTACAACAAAAGAAGCGTATTAAAACAAAACCAACCCGCGCTTCACAACGTCGTCGGCTTGACAGTAAAAACAAGCAAGGCACAAAAAAACAGCAACGTAAGAAAGTACAATATTAAGCACAAGCAAATAACAAAGTAAAAATTTCATCTTCGTCTCACTGACAGCTCAATACGCCCGACCATTTATTCAGGAAACAGCAATATGACTATTCGGCAAAAACTCTACTTCCTTGGAGCTATCGCCATTTTAGGCATTGTGACCCTTTTGGCCACCTCGTCTCATTTCGCCAATCAGAGTAATGAACTCAACCACGCCATTAAACATGTAGGTGATTTGGAAATTCGCCTATTGAACTTACGCCGTAATGAGAAAGACTTTTTACTTCGTAGCGATTTAAAGTATCTAGAAAAGTTTAATCACAATGTCGACCAATTTCTGCAACTAGAGCAAGAACTCGCAGAAATTCTCACGGACTATGACCTCCCATCGAGTCATCAATTAAAAACAGATTTGCTAGCTTATCAAAAAGGATTTCAGACTTTAGTCTCCGCCTTTCAGCAGTACGGTCTTAACAGCGAAAGCGGGCTTTTGGCCCGATATGAACCGCTATTGCTTAATGCGAAGAAAGTTGCCGACCAACAGCAGATGCTTGCACTTATCCATTTTGATAACGCGATAAAATCAGGGCAATTTGATCGTAACGCACTGAACGGCATTGAAGCACCTGAATTGATGCAGGTTGCGGAGCAGGTCGCCAACCAAAAACAAATCGTTGGTACAGCCTACAACAAGGGTTTGCTTGGTGAGACTCGATCGCTGTCTCATGCCGTGGAGGAACAGTTCGATACGTTTTCTTCCATGATTGATAGCGCAGCAACTCAGCATGAAGAGAGCATGACGACCATCAAACAAGTCATCACAGCGCTAGTGCTGATTGTTCTATTTGCACTTATCTGGCAAATTTCTCGTTCAATCAACATTCGCGTAAGTAGTCTATTGACGACGATAAAAAACATCAGTGAGAGCAACAATATATCACTACGCTCCGATCTGGCGGGTAAAGATGAACTGTTTGATATCAGCCATCACCTTAATGATCTGTTAGAAAAACTTGAGCGTTTAATTCAAAACACACAAGAGAAGTCGATGCAATTGACCACAAGCACCGACAATATGCACCGTGAACTCGAAGGTGTCATGGAGCAATTCCACTCTCAAACCGATCATACCACCTCGATGGCGACGGCCGTTCAGCAGATGGTGGCGACCATCGGTGAGATATCTGAAAGTACGTCTGTTGCTGTAGAAGGGGTTCATCAAGCTGCAAAAAATGCAGAGCAAGGACGTACGGTTGTCGAAGCCACGGTGACAAATATTGGTCAGCTAACCGGTATTTTATCTAGCAGCCAGCAATCTATCAGCTCGTTAAATCAGCATGTCGACAAAATTGGTGGTGCGGTGAATATCATCCAGGAAATTGCGGACCAAACCAACTTACTTGCACTCAACGCGGCAATCGAAGCGGCGCGTGCGGGTGAGCAAGGTCGCGGTTTTGCCGTGGTTGCTGATGAGGTTCGAGCACTGGCAAGTCGTACTCATCAATCTACTGAGGAAATCACGCGAGTGGTCTCTGATATTCAGGCACAAATGTCAGCCGTCGTATCCGATATCGACCAGTGCAACGAGCAAGGGCAACAAACGCTGAGTGCATCTGAGCAGTTGGACGCTAGCCTGCAACAAATCATCACTGACATGCATACGATTCAGGGTAACTCGGAGCGTATCGCCTCTGCGATTGAGGAACAAGGCATAGTAATGAATCAAGTCAGCGACTCCATCAATGAGCTGAACGTGATTTCAGAAAACAATATGCAATCTGCAAAGGAGTGCTTGCTCGAAGTGGATTCCGTTTCTGCCCAGGCACATGATATGGATGATGCGGTGGCTGAGTTTAAAACTCGCGTCTCCTAACCCGTTGAGGTGAATGCAAATAAAAAGCCCGAAGCGAATAAGACT